>NZ_CAMHVK010000002.1:0-304366 GCF_946188615.1 Streptococcus mitis | reverse complement strand
TATCTCCAGCACCGAAAGTAGACGAGCCAACTGCAACAGCGCCAAAAGCAGAAGAACCAGCGACACCAGCACCAAAATCAGAGGAACCAACGACACCAGCACCGAAAGCAGAGGAACCAACGACACCAGCGCCGAAAGTGGAAGAACCAGCGACACCAGCGCCAAAGGTGGAGGAATCAGTATCTCCAGCGCCAAAATCAGAGGCACCAGTGTCTCCAGCGCCAAAATCAGAGGAGCCAGTAGCACCCGCACCAAAATCAGAGGAACCAACGACACCTGCTCCGAAAGCGGAAGAACCAGCGACACCGGCACCGGTAACCCCAAGCGAAGAAGCACCGGTCACATCAGGCGATACCAATTCCACTGCACAGCCAGCTGGAGAATCAGGTAAATCTGAAACAAAGTCAGAACCTTCTAATACTCCATCTGCGGAAGCTACAAATGATTCAGGTAATGTAGCAACATCAAGTCCGGTAACAGATGGTACTACTTCAAACACAGGGACTACAGAACAACCTGAAACTCCAGCTTCAAAACCAGAAGCAACAATACCCAAAGAGGATAAACTACCAACTAATCAAAATGGAGATACATCAAATCCAGTAGATTCAAAGGATGAAACACCAAATCCGGCTCCGGCACCCAAAGAAGAAACTCCGTCTGAAGAAGTAGCACCTAAAGATGAAAAACTTGAGGGAGCAAAAAAAGATGGAAAAGATGTTATTGAAAAAATTGCGGCTTCAAAACTTAGTGAAATTGAAAAAGTTAAAGATGAAGCAGAAAAAGCTAAGTTAGAAGCTCAATTAAAAGATTTAAAAGAAGCAGGATTAGAAGCGATAAATAATGCTAAAGATCACGATGCAGCAGTAGACGCTACGGATGAATATCAAACTAAGATTGATGAGATTAATGTTCCAGGTGAAGAATTACCAGCACCAAATTATAATAAAGATAATTTAACAAATGGTCGTAATGAGGGTACTACTATTAATGATGGAAGTACAGCAATAGGTCATGGATCAGGTGAAGCTACAGCAACAACTCCAGCACAACCTTCTTCAACTTCAGAAGGGACTTCAAGTTTTAGAAATGCTCCATCAGTTCAAGCAAGAGCAAGAAGAGTAGCACGTTCAACATCAGAACCAGATGGAACTGTAAATATTAGCTATAACTTCGCTGGAATGCCAGATATTCATGGTTTCCTATCTGACCCAGGAGAAGATAACACTGTTACAATTCCTGCTGGAACGAGTGAAGCACAGGCAAAAGAATTAGTAAAAGAAAAAATTCAAGCCAAGATAAAAGACCTAGCTGCTAGAGGGTATTATGTGAAAAATGACATTATTTTTGAACAAGATACTACTGTGAAAAATTATAACTACGTTGTCACATTCACTAAGGAGGCTACAGGAACTTCAGGTTTCAGAATGGCTCCAGCAGTTCAACCACGCGCTAGCAGAAATCGTAGAATTCTAGAACAGCCAGCTCCTCAAAAGGTCAAAGTAAATGTATTTTATAACTTTGATAAAATGAAAGATATTGCAGGTTTCCTAGGAGATATCAATGGAACTTCTCTTGAAATCGCGGAAGGTTTATCAACTGAACAGGTGAAAGCAGCAGTCAAGAGCCAAGTTGATGCCAAGAAAGAGGAATTACGTAAACGTGGTTATACTGTTAAAGAAGACTATCTCTCTAAAAATAATGGAAAAGATTATAACTACGTTGTCACATTCACTAAGGAGGCTACAGGAACTTCAGGTTTCAGAATGGCTCCAGCAGTTCAACCGCGCGCTAGCAGAAATCGTAGAAGTCTAGAACAGCCAGCTCCTCAAAAGGTCAAAGTAAATGTATTTTATAACTTTGATAAAATGAAAGATATTGCAGGTTTCCTAGGAGATATCAATGGAACTTCTCTTGAAATCGCGGAAGGTTTATCAACTGAACAGGTGAAAGCAGCAGTCAAGAGCCAAGTTGATGCTAAGAAAGAAGAGTTGAGCAAACGCGGCTATACTTTCAAAGAGGACTATGTCTATCAAGCTAATGGGAAAGATTATAACTACGTTGTAACATTTTCAAAAGCAGCTAAATAATTTTCATTCCATAGGGAGTGAAATGTGAGCAGAGAGAGCGATAGGCTCTCTTTGTTTTATCTAGTAGCAAGTTTCTTAAAGACAAAAGGCCAATAAGAGATTATAATAAATAGAGTAGGTATTTATTCTAAGAAAAATAAAAAAGAGAGCAGTTAAAGTATGAAAATTTTAATTGTAGAAGATGAAGAGATGATCCGTGAGGGAGTCAGTGACTATTTGACGGATTGCGGTTATGAAACCATTGAGGCAGCAGACGGTCAAGAAGCCTTAGAAAAATTTTCCAGCTATGAAATAGCCTTGGTTTTACTGGATATCCAGATGCCCAAGCTCAATGGCCTAGAAGTCCTAGCGGAGATTCGTAAAACCAGCCAAGTCCCTGTCTTGATGCTGACCGCCTTTCAGGATGAGGAATACAAGCTGAGCGCCTTTGCCTCTCTGGCAGATGGCTATCTGGAAAAGCCCTTCTCCCTCTCCCTCTTAAAAGTGAGGGTAGACGCGATTTTTAAGCGCTACTACGATACAGGACGAGTCTTCTCCTATAAGGATACCAAGGTGGACTTTGAGAGCTACAGTGCCAGCCTAGCAGGTCAAGAAGTGGCTGTTAATGCTAAAGAGTTGGAAATTTTGGACTATCTGGTGAAAAATGAAGGACGGGCTTTGACCCGATCTCAGATAATTGATGCCGTATGGAAAGCGACAGATGAGGTTCCCTTTGACCGTGTCATTGATGTTTATATCAAGGAGCTGCGGAAAAAGCTAGACTTGGATTGCATCCTCACTGTGCGCAATGTTGGTTATAAATTGGAGCGAAAATGAAACGAACAGGTTTATTTACAAAGATATTTATCTATACCTTCTCGATATTTAGTGTTCTGGTTATCTGCCTTCATTTGGCTATTTATTTTCTTTTTCCTTCTACTTATCTGAGTCATCGTCAGGAAACCATTGGTCAGAAAGCGACAGCCATTGCCCAGTCCCTAGAAGGTAAGGATAGGCAGAGCATCGAGCAAGTGTTAGACTTGTATTCTCAGACTAGTGATATCAAGGGGACCGTCAAGGGCGAGATGACCGAGGACAAGTTAGAAGTAAAGGACAGCCTTCCTCTGGATACAGATCGCCAGACAACCTCTCTTTTTATCGAGGAGCGCGAGGTGAAAACGCAGGACGGTGGTACCATGACTCTCCAGTTTTTAGCGTCCATGGATTTGCAAAAGGAAGCAGAGCAAATCAGTCTCCAGTTTCTTCCCTATACCTTGCTGGCATCCTTTCTGATTTCCCTTTTGGTAGCCTATATCTATGCTCGGACCATTGTTGCCCCGATTTTGGAAATCAAGCGAGTAACTCGTAGAATGATGGAACTGGATGCCCAAGTGCGATTGCGCGTGGATTCTAGGGATGAGATTGGTGATCTCAAGGAACAAATCAATAGCCTCTACCAGCATCTTTTGACTGTCATTGCGGACTTGCATGACAAGAATGAAGCTATTCTCCAGCTTGAAAAGATGAAGGTCGAATTCCTACGAGGGGCTTCTCATGAATTGAAAACACCACTGGCTAGTTTGAAAATCTTGATCGAAAACATGAAAGAAAATGTTGGTCGTTATAAGGATAGAGACCACTATCTGGGAGTTGCCTTAGGGATTGTGGATGAACTCAATCACCATGTTCTGCAGATACTTTCCCTCTCGTCTGTGCAGGAATTGAGAGATGATAGGGAACAAATTGACCTATACCAGATGACGCAAAGTCTAGTTAAGGATTATGCTTTACTAGCCAAGGAAAGAGAACTCCAGATAGACAATAGTTTAACCCATCAGCAGGCTTATCTAAACCCATCAGTTATGAAGTTGATTCTTTCTAACCTTATCAGCAATGCCATCAAGCACTCTGTTCCAGGTGGCTTGGTTCGCATTGGCGAAAGAGAAGGAGAACTCTTTATCGAGAATAGTTGTAGTCCTGAAGAACAAGAAAAACTGGCCCAGTCTTTTTCTGATAATGCTAGTCGTAAGGCCAAGGGGTCTGGGATGGGGCTCTTTGTGGTCAAGAGTCTATTAGAACATGAAAAATTACCCTATCATTTCGAGATGGAGGATAATCGTTTAACCTTCTTCATAGCTTTTCCAAAAGTCACCTAAGATTAGGGAGAGAAAGGGCTTACATAGATGAAGCTAGAAGAAATTCAATCGAAACTGCGGGAAAAACTAGATTTTTTTGTCAAAAAGTGATAAAATGAACAATGTAAATGGGATGACCCATAAAAATATACAGGAGGCCTGATAAAATGGCAATCGTTTCAGCAGAAAAATTTGTCCAAGCAGCTCGTGACAACGGTTATGCAGTTGGTGGATTTAACACAAACAACCTTGAGTGGACTCAAGCTATCTTGCGCGCAGCAGAAGCTAAAAAAGCTCCAGTTTTGATCCAAACTTCAATGGGTGCTGCTAAATACATGGGTGGTTACAAAGTTGCTCGCAACTTGATCGCTAACCTTGTTGAATCAATGGGTATCACTGTACCAGTAGCTATCCACCTTGACCACGGTCACTACGAAGATGCACTTGAGTGTATCCGAGTTGGTTATACTTCAGTTATGTTTGACGGTTCACACCTTCCAGTTGAAGAAAACCTTGAAAAAGCTCGTAAAGTTGTAGAATTTGCTCATGCAAATGGTGTATCAGTGGAAGCTGAAGTTGGTACTATCGGTGGTGAAGAAGACGGAATCATCGGTGATGGTGAATTGGCTCCAATCGAAGACGCTAAAGCAATGGTTGAAACTGGTATCGACTTCTTGGCAGCTGGTATCGGTAACATCCACGGTCCTTACCCAGCAAACTGGAAAGGTCTTCACCTTGATCACTTGCAAAAATTGACTGAAGCTGTTCCAGGATTCCCAATCGTATTGCACGGTGGATCAGGTATTCCTGATGAGCAAATCCAAGAAGCTATCAAACTTGGTGTTGCGAAAGTTAACGTTAACACAGAATGCCAAATCGCATTCGCTAACGCAACTCGTAAATTTGCTCGTGACTACGAAGCCAACGAAGCAGAATACGACAAGAAAAAACTCTTCGACCCACGTAAATTCTTGGCTGACGGTGTAAAAGCTATCCAAGCATCAGTTGAAGAACGTATCGACGTATTCGGTTCAGAAGGTAAAGCTTAATCTAGCTGAATAATACAGAAAGAACCTGCCCATTGGGCAGGTTTTTTGGTGTTTTAAGGAAACTATTAAGGCAGAATTTTTGATTAAAAGTATTATTTTAAGAGAAAAATTTTCAATTTCATAAACTTTAAGCAAACGCTTGCATTCTGATTTTTATTGGACTATAATAGGTTGGTATAAAGCCTTTTGTAGTAATAAAATGTAGAAGGTGTAGAAAGTAAGGATTTAGAATACTTGTAGTCAAAAGACAATGTTGCTATTCCTTACATAGGGAGATAGATATGGCAATGATAGAAGTGGAACATCTTCAGAAAAATTTTGTGAAGACTGTTAAGGAACCGGGCTTGAAGGGGGCTTTGCGCTCCTTTATTCATCCTGAAAAGCAGACCTTTGAAGCGGTAAAAGATTTGACCTTTGAGGTTCCCAAGGGGCAGATTTTAGGCTTTATCGGTGCTAATGGTGCCGGGAAGTCGACAACCATTAAAATGCTGACCGGGATTTTGAAACCGACATCTGGTTTTTGTCGGATTAACGGCAAGATTCCTCAGGATAATCGTCAAGATTATGTCAAGGATATTGGAGTGGTTTTTGGACAACGCACCCAGCTATGGTGGGATTTGGCGCTGCAAGAGACCTACACGGTCTTGAAGGAGATTTACGATGTGCCAGACTCGCTCTTTCATAAGCGTATGGACTTTTTGAATGAAGTCTTGGATTTGAAGGACTTTATCAAGGATCCCGTGAGGACTCTTTCACTAGGGCAGCGCATGCGGGCGGACATTGCAGCTTCCTTGCTTCACAATCCCAAGGTTCTTTTCTTAGATGAGCCGACCATTGGCCTGGACGTTTCGGTCAAGGATAATATTCGTCGGGCTATTACCCAAATCAATCAGGAGGAAGAAACTACTATTCTCTTGACCACTCATGATCTGAGTGATATTGAGCAACTTTGTGATCGGATTTTTATGATTGACAAGGGGCAGGAGATTTTTGATGGAACGGTTAGCCAGCTTAAGGAAACCTTTGGCAAGATGAAGACGCTCTCCTTTGAACTGCTACCAGGTCAAAGTCATCTCCTTTCTCACTATGAAGGCTTTTCGGATATGACAATTGATAGACAAGGGAATAGTCTCAACATTGAATTCGATAGTTCACGCTACCAGACAGCTGACATTATCAAGCAAACCCTGTCTGATTTTGAAATCCGCGATTTGAAGATGGTGGATACGGATATTGAAGATATTATCCGTCGCTTCTATCGAAAGGAGCTATAAGATGGTCAAATTGTGGAGACGTTATAAACCCTTTATCAATGCAGGTGTTCAGGAGTTGATTACCTATCGAGTCAACTTTATTCTTTATCGGATTGGGGATGTCATGGGGGCTTTTGTGGCCTTTTATCTCTGGAAGGCAGTCTTTGATTCCTCCCAGGAGTCTTTGATTCAGGGCTTTAGTATGGCAGATATCACCCTCTATATCATCATGAGTTTTGTGACTAATCTTTTGACCAGATCTGATAGCTCCTTTATGATCGGGGAGGAGGTCAAGGATGGTTCTATTATCATGCGCTTATTGAGACCAGTGCATTTTGCGGCATCTTACCTTTTTACAGAGCTTGGCTCCAAGTGGTTGATTTTTATATCTGTTGGACTGCCATTTTTAAGTGTCATTGTTTTGATGAAAATTTTATCTGGGCAAGGAATTGTAGAAGTGCTGGGATTAACTGTCCTTTATCTCTTTAGCTTAACGATTGCCTATCTGATTAACTTTTTCTTTAATATCTGCTTTGGATTTTCTGCCTTTGTGTTTAAAAATCTATGGGGTTCCAATCTACTTAAGACTTCAATAGTGGCCTTTATGTCTGGAAGTTTGATTCCCTTAGCTTTCTTTCCAAAGGTTGTTTCAGACATTCTGTCCTTCCTGCCTTTTTCATCCTTGATTTATACTCCGGTCATGATCATTGTTGGGAAATACGATGCCAGTCAGATGATTCAGGCGCTCGCTTTGCAGTTTTTCTGGCTCTTAGTGATGGTGGGTTTGTCTCAGTTGATTTGGAAACGAGTCCAGTCATTTATCACCATTCAAGGAGGTTAGTATGAAAAAATATCAACGCATGCATCTGATTTTTATCAGACAATACATTAAGCAAATCATGGAATACAAGGTGGATTTTGTAGTTGGTGTGTTAGGAGTCTTTCTGACTCAAGGATTGAACCTCTTGTTTCTCAATGTCATCTTTCAACATATTCCATCCCTAGAAGGTTGGACTTTTCAAGAAATTGCCTTTATCTATGGTTTTTCTTTGATTCCCAAGGGTTTGGACCATCTCTTTTTTGACAATCTCTGGGCTCTGGGACAGCGCTTAGTGCGAAAAGGGGAGTTTGACAAGTATCTGACTCGTCCCATCAATCCTCTCTTTCACATCTTAGTTGAGACCTTTCAGATTGATGCCTTGGGAGAACTCTTGGTCGGTGGTATTTTACTGGGAACAACAGTGACTAGCATTTCTTGGACTCTTCCAAAATTCCTACTTTTCCTAGTCTGCATACCATTTGCGACCTTGATTTATACTTCCTTGAAAATTGCGACAGCCAGCATCGCTTTTTGGACCAAGCAGTCAGGCGCCATGATTTACATTTTTTATATGTTTAATGATTTTGCCAAGTATCCCATTTCCATTTACAATTCAGTCCTTCGCTGGTTGATTAGCTTTATAGTGCCTTTCGCTTTTACGGCCTACTATCCTGCTAGCTATTTCTTGCAGGACAAGGATGTTATCTTTAACATTGGTGGTTTGATGTTGATTTCCCTTGTTTTCTTTGTCATTTCCCTTAAACTTTGGGATAGGGGCTTAGATTCCTACGAAAGTGCAGGTTCTTAAGTTGAATACTATCAAAGCCTTGTCTCAGGACAGGCTTTTTTTAATAGAGATGAAAATTTCTTGACAACTATTCTTAGAGTGCTATACTGTAAGTGTAATCGCCGATTTAGCTCAGTTGGTAGAGCAAGGCACTCGTAAAGCCTAGGTCACAGGTTCAACCCCTGCAATCGGCAAAGAGAAGAAACTCATTCTACTGGGTTTCTTTTTTTCTTAATTATTGAACCATTTAGACCGAGATAGAGACCAGATAGACAAAAGAGCTTGTTCTTGAAACTGACCTCTGCTATAATGATTTTTGTAAGGGACGTGAGGCGTCACTATCAGATAACTCAAGTTCATAAAAAAGAAATCGGAGATAAAGAAATGAAAAAATTATTGGGGATTGTATTTTTAGTAGCAGCAGCGACAGTAGTGTATTTTGGTTCTGTTGGATGGCCAAGTTTGGATGTCAACCTCTGGTCATTGATTCCGGTAGGGCTGTTCCTATTTTTCACTCTAGAGAATCTTTTGAAAAAAGACTACAAGGCTAGTCTGATGTGTTTGATTATTGCCTTTATTATTGCCAATGCAATTTTGGACCTTTTACCAATTTCAAGTGGCTTGGTAATTGGAGCGGGCGTACTAGCTTGCATTGGTATTGGATTTATCTTTCCTGATAAAGAAGGAAAATAAGATTTTTCAAATAGCGATGTGACATAATATAGCTGGATATTAACGTTTAGGAATAGGATAAATTTAACTAATATTAATAAACCAAACTAAGAATTAAGAGTGAACGAAATCAGGAAAAAACTGAAATATTCGTTTGCTCTTTTTGTATGTTTAAATCTTTAAGAAAGATTTTTTCTGTTTGGGATAATAAAAAACTATTCCGTCTTAAAATTTTAAAGAAAGTCGGATATCATTTTTATTATAATAAATTCAACTTCAATACTTTTTAAAAACTCTCCAATTTTTATAAAAAACAATCAAAACTATTGTTCTTATATGTATAAGGTTGACAAATTTTTTATTGGTTATAAAATCGTATTATAAGATAATTATAATAAGTAGATTGCTCTCAGATAAAATGAAAGCGGTTACTAAAAGGAGGATTACATGCAAAAAGGTAATTGGAACAAAAAAAGAGTGTATAGTATTCGAAAATTTTCAGTCGGTGCTTGTTCGGTGCTTATAGGGACATGTGCTCTATTATTAGGGGCAAGCGTTAGTCTATCTTCTTCGGTATATGCCAACGAAAATACTGAAGAAATTGTGTCAACAAATAGGACTGAGCACCAGTCTGAAAACCTGAAAACTACTGGACTCTCAAGTGAACATAAAGCTGAAGGTGTTGCGACTGAAAAAGTAAGTGAAGAGCCTGCTAAAGCTGAAAATGTATCTTTAAAGGAAAATGCGGATGGTAGTGATGCAGTAGTAAAACCTCATGCAGATCAACCTTTAGTTTCAGTTGCCAATAATCAATCAGTTCCTTTAGAAGAAGGTAAGGCTGAAGTCGAAAACAAAACAGAAGAAAGGAACAAGCCTGAGGATAGCAATAAGCTTGAAGAAACAAATAAGACTGAGGTAACGGATAAATCTGAAGATAAAAATAAATCTGAGGATAAGAAGAAATCTGAAGAAACAAATAAAGCAGAATCACAAGATCGTTCTGTTTCAAAAGATAAGCAAGAATTCAAATCTGCTACGAATGAAGTAGTTGATAAGTTAATTGAAGATAGAAACATTTCCTTCAACCAGAATTGGCACTTTAAACTAAATGCCAATGCAAAGGAAGCTGTAAAACCAGACGCAGATATTTCTTCATGGAAAAAAATGGATCTTCCTCATGACTGGAGTATTCATTTTGATTTTGACCATGATTCACCAGCTCAAAACGAAGGCGGTCAATTGAATGGTGGAGATGGCTGGTATCGGAAAACCTTTAAGTTAGACGAAAAGGACTTGAATAAAGATGTTCGTGTAACCTTTGATGGTGTTTACATGGATTCACAAGTATTCGTCAACGGCCAACTAGTTGGTCACTATCCAAATGGTTACAATCAATTTTCATATGATATTAGTAACTATCTCCATAAAGATGGGCGAGAAAATGTCATTTCTGTTCATGCAGTTAATAAGCAACCAAGTAGTAGATGGTATTCAGGAAGTGGTATCTATCGAGACGTATCATTGCAGGTAACAGACAAGATTCATGTTGAAAAGAATGGGACAACTATTCTAACTCCAAAACTAGAAAGTCAACAAGGAGGAAAAGTTGAAACTCAAGTAAGCAGTAAAATTGTTAATACAGACAATAAAGACCATGAAATTGTAGCAGAGTATCAAATTTTTGAACGAGGTGGGAAGGCAGTTACAGAACTTGTTCGAACTGAGAGTAAAACTCTAAAAGCTAAGGAAACCATTCATTTGGATTCAGCATTAGAGGTTGAAAAACCAAAATTGTGGACAGTGTCATCTGACAAACCTGCTTTATATGAGATGGTAACTCGTGTTTACAAAGATGGTCAGCTTGTAGATGCAAAGAAAGATTTATTTGGTTATCGCTACTATAACTGGACTCCAGACCAAGGGTTCTCTTTAAATGGTGAACACATCAAGTTCCACGGTGTTTCATTGCACCATGATCATGGAGCGCTAGGAGCAGAAGAAAACTATAAGGCTGAATATCGTCGTCTGAAACAAATGAAGGAAATGGGAGTGAATTCGATTCGTACGACTCACAACCCAGCAAGTCCTCAGACCTTGCAGATTGCAGCTGAGCTCGGTTTGCTTGTTCAAGAAGAAGCTTTTGATACTTGGTATGGAGGTAAGAAACCATACGACTATGGTCGTTTCTTTGAAAAAGATGCTACCCACCCTGAAGCAAGAAAAGGTGAAAAATGGTCCGACTACGATCTTCGAACAATGGTAGAAAGAGATAAAAACAATCCTGCTGTTGTCATGTGGTCTATTGGTAATGAAATCGGTGAAGCAGATGGGAAAGCCCATTCTCTTGCAACTGTCAAACGCTTGGTGAAAGTGATTAAATCTGTCGATAATACACGTTATGTAACCATGGGAGCTGATAAATTCCGTTTCGGAGATGGAACTGGAGATCATGAAAAGATCGCAGATGAACTAGATGCAGTTGGCTTGAATTACTCTGAAGAAAATTATCAAACTCTTCATGCAAAACATCCGAAATGGCTCATTTATGGTTCAGAAACGTCTTCAGCAACTCGTACAAGAGGAAGTTATTTCCATCCAGAGAGTGAGTGGGTAGGAAGTAACCAATATTGGCGTAATTACGAACAATCCGATTATGGTAATGATCGTGTTGGTTGGGGTAAAACTGCTACAGCATCATGGACCTTTGATAGAGATCATCCAGGATATGCTGGACAATTCATTTGGACCGGTACGGATTATATTGGTGAACCAACACCATGGCACAATCAAAATAGTACACCGGTAAAAAGTTCCTACTTTGGTATTGTTGATACCGCAGGTATTCCAAAAAATGACTATTATCTCTACCAAAGTCAGTGGGTTTCTGCCAAGAAAAAACCAATGGTTCATTTACTGCCTCACTGGAACTGGGAAAAGACTGAATTGGCCGACAATGTTGCAGATGCTGAAAATCGAATCCCAGTTAGAGCTTATTCCAATGCTGCTAGTGTTGAATTGTTCTTAAATAATGAGTCACTAGGTCTTAAAAAATTCAACAAAAAACAAACAAGTGACGGTCGTACATATCAAGAAGGTGAAAATCCTCAAGAGCTATACTTGGAGTGGAAAGTCGCTTATAAACCAGGAACTTTGGAAGCGGTAGCTCGAGATGAGTCTGGCAAGGAAATTGCTCGTGATAAGATTGTAACTGCTGGTGAACCTGCAGGTGTCCGTTTGGTTAAGGAAGAAAATGCAATCGCTGCAGATGGAAAAGATTTGACTTATATCTATTATGAAATTGTAGATAGTAAGGGAAATGTTGTGCCAACTGCTAACAATCTAGTTCACTTCCAACTTCATGGACAAGGTCAACTGGTTGGTGTGGATAATGGTGAGCAAGCTAGTCGTGAACGTTATAAAGAACAAGCAGATGGTTCTTGGATTCGTAGAGCCTTTAATGGTAAAGGGGTAGCGATTGTTAAATCGACTGATCAAGCAGGTAAATTTACCCTTACAGCATATTCAGGCTTGTTGAAATCAGATCAAGTTACAGTTTTTACAGGTAAGTCAGACAAGTCAGAAAAAACTGTTTTAGGAACAGAAATACCAAAAGTTCGGACAGTTTTAGGTCAAAAACTTAAAATGCCTCAGACAGTGCCATTTGTCTATAGTGATGGTAGTCGTGAAAAACGTCCTGTAACCTGGTCTAAAGCAGATGTCAGTCAAGCTGGAACTGTAACTGTAAAAGGTGTGTCTGATGGGCGTGAAGTTGAGGCTCGTGTTGAAGTTCTTACAATTGCGAATGAACTTCCAGCTGTTAAACGCATGGCACCTGGAACAGACTTGAGCTCTGTGGATAAACTTGTTTCACTTGTTTCATCAGATGGTCGTATTCACAATTACGAAGTTGAAAATTGGGAAATTTCACCAGAAGATCAAGAGAAGTTGTCTACTCCAGGGGCACATATCCAGATGACTAGCCAATTGGGAGATAGAACTATCCACGCTACTTTGATAGTTGATGATGGTAAGGAATTATCTCAAGTTACACCAACTATAGCAGTAGGTGGTGGAAGTGTTACGGAACTTTCAAAAGAGCATCCTGTACATTATCATAAACTTTCTTATGGTGCAAAAATTCCAGAAGTCAGTGCTAGTGCAGAAAATGCCGATGTGAACGTGATTCAGGCAAATGAGTCCAATGGAATGCGTGCTAGTATCTATGTTCAACCTAAAGATGGTGGACAATTACAAACTTATGCAGTTCAGTTCCTTGTTGATTCTCCACAAATTGAAAGCTTGAGTCTCAGAGTGGATCAAGCTACTAGTCTCAAAGAAGATCAAACTGTTAAAATGACAGTTTTAGCCCGTTATCAGGATGGAACTGAAGCTGTTTTACCAACCGATAAGGTGACTTTCTCAAGCCAAGGCGAGGGAGGAGTCTCTGTTAATAAGGGAATGCTAGAGTTGCATAAACCGGGTAGTCTCACTTTACAAGCTCAATATGAAGGTGCAAAAGGAGAACTTCCTCTAACGATTGCAGCAAATACTGAAGAGAAAGTTGTCCAGGCTATTCGTCCAGTTAACCTTGTGACAGATTTGCACCAAACACCAAATCTTCCATCTACAGTAACAGTTGAGTACGATAAAGGATTTCCAAAAGTTCATAAGGTGGTTTGGGATACGATTCCATCTGAAAAATTAAATTACTATCATACTTTTGAAGTTCTTGGTAAGGTTGAAGGATTGAATCAAGAAGCGCGTGCGACAGTATCAGTAGAAGGAATTGTAAAAGTTGAAGATGTGAGCATCACAACACCAATTGCTGAAGCACCAAGCTTGCCAGAGAGTGTCCGTACTTATTATTCAAATGGCCAAGTATCTTCAGCTAAGGTGGCTTGGGATACTATTGATGCAAGCCAGTATGCAAAAGAGGGAATCTTTACTGTAACAGGTCGTGTGGAAGGAACACAGCTGACAACGAAATTACATGTTCGTGTATCCAATCAAACAGAAATTGGCAATAATATTTCAGACCAATGGACAGGTTCAGAATTACCACTTGCCTTTGCATCAGATTCTCATTCTTATGACCCAGTATCTAATGTAAATGATAAAGTTATTTCTTATGGTGATCAGCCTGCAAATCGTTGGTCAAACTGGAAACGTTCTGAAGAAGCTTCAGTAGGGGTACTCTTTGGAGATTCAGGTATTTTGACAAAACGTTCGGTCGATAACTTGAATGTAGCCTTTTATGAAGATAGCGGTGTAGGTGCTCCAAAATCTTACGTCATTGAGTATTATGTGGGTGAAAAAGTTCCAACTGCACCGAAGAATCCTGGTTATGTAGAGGGTGAAAACCACGTATTTAATGACAGTAAAAATTGGAAACCAGTCACAAATCTTAAGGCTCCAGATCAGTTAAAAGCAGGAGAAATGAATCATTTCAGTTTTGACAAGGTGGATACCTACGCGGTACGTATTCGCATGACCAGAGCTGACGATAAACTTGGAACATCCATTACAGAATTACAAGTTTTCTCTAAAAAGGTAGCACCAGCTAAAGAGGCAACTACTAACATTAAGGTGGCTGGAAAAGATCTTCCTCACTTTAATCCAGACTTAACAGATTACTATTTAGACTATAGTGATGGAAAAATTCCAGAAGTAACAGCTAGTATCACAAATAATGGACTGGCTACAGTAGTTCCTAGTGTGAAAGAAGGCGATCCTGTCCGTGTTATTGTGAAAGCAGAAAATGGCGATATTCTTGGAGAATACAATCTTCACTTTACAAAAGATAAAGACTTGTTGGCTCGTAAACCAATTGCGGCTGCTAAACAGTCTCAATTGTTGCAACTGGGTCAACCTTTGGAATTGCCAAATAAGGTTCCAGTTTATTTCGCAGGTAAGAGCGGTTATGACGTAAAAGATTTGGCAGTTGAATGGGAAAAAGTCCCTGCTTCTACCTTAAACAAAGCTGGGGAATATACAATTAAAGGTCATGTAGTTGGTAGTGAAGTCCCAGTAGAATTATCTGTTCGAGTAACGGACAAGGTCGGTAGATCTCTTTCTGATAATCCAGATTATCTTGCTACTCATAGTCAGGCTTTTGCTTCAGCTACTAATGATTTGGATGATAATTCGAACGACCGTGTAGACTATTTAAATGATAATGACCGAAATCAAGACAACCGTTGGACAAACTGGTCAGCTAATCCATCAGCTAATCCAGAAGTATCAGTTGGTGTTATCTTTAAAAAGAATGGTAAAATTGTGGATAGAAAGGTTTCACAAGCTAAACTAAACTTCTTTGCAGATAGTGGAACAGATGCCCCAGCTAAACTCGTATTGGAACGATACATCGGTCCTGACTTTGATGTTCCGGTTTACTATTCAAACTACAGCTACGAATCAAATCATCCATTTAATAACCCTGATAATTGGGAACTTGTTCCTTATTACGCAGACAAAGAAATTCAAGCTGGAGACGAGATCAATGTGACATTTAAACCTGTGACTACCAAAGCTATGAGATGGCGCATGGATAGAAAAGCAGATAAAAATGGGGTTGCTTTAACTGAATTAAGTTTCCGAGCACCAAGTGAGCTTGCAAAAGAGAGCACAGAGGGAAGAATTTTAGTAGATGGTAAAGAGCTTCCTGACTTCTCTGAAAATCGTTTGGACTATGAATTGATTTATAAAGGGGAACGTCCAAAAATCACTGTAGAAGGGAAAGATCAAGTCACATCTACAATTGTGGATAGTGGAAATGAAAATCTTCCTGTATTAGTCCGTCTGGTATCAGAGAGTGGTAAGAATGTCAAAGAATACCGAATTAAATTGACTAAGGAAAAAGTGATAGATGGAAAACTTGTAGCTCCTGCTCAATATGACTTGCCTAGTCTTGAAGTGGTAGACAAAGAATTAAACTTCCAAACTCTTGAACAAAAAGACGATACTCTGCTTGAAGGAGAAGTTCGCCTATTGCAAGAAGGTAAAGTTGGTAAGGAACGTATCTATACAGAAGTAACGACTGATGGCAAGCACGAAGAAAAATCACGTGAGATTCTGGAAGAACCTGTAAATAGAATTCTTTTGGTAGGTACTAGGAAGAAAACAAGTAACATTGAGACACCTGCGGGTGGACATCAAGACAATGGTAGCAGTCAACCTACGGAACAAAAACCAGGAGCAAATCCGAATTCAAATATTGCCAATCCAAATCCATCAAATTATGGTGTGGCAAGTAACAGTTCAGATTTTAAAAATCATCTATCAGTTGCTCCGAACATTGTGATACAAGCTCCTACTCAGGAAAGCAAAAAACCTGGATGGAACAAGGAAGATGGGAAATGGTATTATCGTCAACAAAATGGAGACTTGGCTAAGGGTTGGGTCAAGGATGGAGACACTTGGTATTACTTTGATCAAACAGGAAAAATGGAAACTGGCTGGATAAAAGACCAATCAGGTACATGGTATTACTTGAATCAATCAGGGGCTATGTCATCTAATGAGTGGATTTTGGACCAAGCTGGTAAGTGGTACTATGTTGATGTATCGGGTTCGATGAAGACAAGTCAATGGTTCCAAGTTGGAGACAAATGGTATTATGTTGATGAAAATGGAGCTCTTGCTGTCAATACAGTAACTCCGGATGGTTATCAAGTAAATGAAAACGGTGAGTGGGTCGGATAAGATTGATTTGAGGAATGTAACTTTCTCATTAAGATTTATTCTGTGCAGTGTTCCCAAGTGAAACAAGAGAAGTATCGCTTGGGAACTATCTACTCGAACGATTTTTAAACCAGAAAAAAGGATTTAACCCATGTCGAATGGGTTAAATCCTTTATTTTTTATGTCTCATATAAGATTCAGCTAGAGGGCCATCAATTCAACAATCATCTCGATATACATGACAAGGGTTAATAAGAATCCTGCACGCCAGAAGAATTTGATGAATTTAGGATAGTAAAAGCTGCGTTTTTTCAAAAGGAAGAAAAAAACGAGAATAATGGCTAGGAGTGAGAGTGCTAGGCCTAGTCTAGGGAGGAAATTATGGGTAAAGGTTTTAGCTGTAATAAGGTAATATTCAAATACCAAGACTGGAAAAGCCAAATCCGCAAAGTTTCGTCCTAGTTTTTTTAATCTAAAAAGTTTGGTTATGATAATGCAGACTACTAAGGTCAGTATCAATAATAAAATAGATGCTAATTTCATTAAAATCATACCCATATTGTATCATAAAAAATCGCTAATGGAAACGAGAAACAGAGGAATTTATAGGAAAGTCAGGCTTTTGAGATTGTAGATGTTTTTTGTTATAATGAAAGTTATGAAATCTTATAACACCTTGAATGATTATTATCGAAAACTCTTTGGAGAAAAGACCTTTAAAGTCCCGATTGATGCGGGATTTGACTGTCCCAATCGTGATGGAACTGTGGCTCATGGAGGCTGTACTTTTTGTACGGTTTCAGGTTCTGGAGATGCTATTGTAGCACCAGATGCGCCTATCCGTGAGCAATTTTATAAGGAAATTGACTTTATGCACCGCAAGTGGCCAGATGTTCAGAAGTATCTGGTTTATTTTCAAAATTTTACCAACACCCATGAAAAGGTTGAAGTTATTCGAGAGCGCTATGAGCAGGCTATCAACGAGCCAGGTGTGGTAGGAATCAATATTGGAACGCGCCCAGACTGTTTACCCGACGAAACCATCGAATATTTGGCTGAGTTGTCAGAGCGTATGCATGTGACGGTTGAATTGGGCTTGCAGACCACTTATGAGGCAACCTCTGATCTGATTAACCGTGCCCACTCCTATGAATTGTACGTGGAGACGGTCAAGCGTTTGAGAAAATATCCCAAGATTGAGATTGTTTCTCATTTGATCAACGGACTTCCTGGTGAAACCCATGAGATGATGATTGAAAATGTCCGCCGTTGTGTCACGGATAACGATATTCAAGGGATTAAACTGCACTTGCTTCACCTGATGACCAATACTCGTATGCAACGGGACTACCACGAGGGACGTTTGCAACTGATGAGTCAGGACGAATATGTCAAGGTCATCTGTGACCAACTGGAAATCATTCCCAAGCATATCGTCATCCATCGAATCACAGGAGATGCACCTAGAGATATGCTGATTGGGCCTATGTGGAGCCTCAATAAGTGGGAAGTGCTCAACAGCATTGAGATGGAGATGCGACGTCGTGGAAGTATTCAAGGATGCAAGGCTGTAAAACAGGAGTTTGAAAATGAAAAGACCACTTGAGATGGCACATGATTTTTTGGTTGAGGTAGTGACAAAAGAGGATATCGTAGTGGATGCGACCATGGGTAATGGTCATGACACGATTTTTTTAGCGAAACTAGCTAAGCAAGTCTATGCCTTTGATATTCAGGAGCAAGCCTTGGAAAAGACCCAAGAGCGTTTGGACCAAGCTGGAATGACAAATGCCCAGTTAATCTTGCAAGGCCATGAGACACTGGACCAGTTTGTGACAGAAGCCAAGGCAGGGATTTTTAATCTGGGCTATTTGCCATCAGCTGATAAGTCAGTCATTACCCAACCTCAGACAACGATTGAAGCATTAGAAAAGCTGTGTCATTTGCTTGTCAAAGGTGGACGGATTGCTATCATGATCTATTATGGTCATGAAGGAGGCGATCTAGAGAGGGATGCTGTCTTGGATTTTGTCAGCCAGTTGAACCAACAAGAGTACACAGCTGCCATTTACCGAACCCTGAACCAAGTCAACAACCCACCGTTTTTAGTGATGATTGAAAAATTAGAGAGATATAGACATGGATAAACAATACCTACGTGAAAAGCTGGATGCCATGCGCCAGAATTTTGTTGAATCAACCCACCACGAACGAGCAGTAGGTGTGTTAGACCAAGCGCATATGAGCAAAAAAATGCTTAAAATCAAGAAAAAATTAGTTGCTCTTGAAATGGAACGGTGCCAGAGAAAAATTGAGCACAAGGATTGTTCCAAGATTGATCAAAAAATCAAAGAGCAGAAGGAGATATTTGAATCCTGTTGTAAAAAAAATTAAGGAGGAAGTCCGTGGAATTACTGATTTACCTTATCCTATTTTTACTGGTCTTGATTGTCTCAAGTACAACCAATAAGCTCCTGCCCTTTTTGCCTCTCCCTTTGGTGCAGATTCTTTTGGGAATCGTGATTGGTCTTTTTTTACCCAATACCGACTTTCACCTCAATACGGAGTTGTTTTTGGCACTGGTTATCGGGCCCTTGATTTTCCGAGAGTCGGAGGAAGCAGATATTACGGCTATTTTAAAACACTGGCGAATCATTGTTTATCTCATATTTCCAGTGATTTTCATCTCGACCCTGAGTTTGGGTGGCTTGTCCCATCTTCTTTGGCTCAGTCTTCCCTTGGCGGCTTGCTTGGCTGTTGGGGCGGCACTTGGCCCTACGGACTTGGTAGCCTTTGCCTCTCTTTCGGAGCGGTTTAGCTTTCCTAAGCGCGTGTCCAATATCCTTAAGGGTGAAGGACTCTTGAATGATGCTTCTGGCTTGGTTGCCTTTCAGGTAGCTTTGACAGTTTGGACAACTGGGGCCTTTTCCCTTGGGCAAGCGAGTAGTTCGCTCATCTTTTCAATCCTAGGCGGTTTTTTGATTGGCTTTTTAACAGCCATGACCAACCGTTTCCTCCATAGTTTTTTACTTAGTGTACGAGCAACGGATATTGCCAGCGAACTTTTATTAGAATTGAGTTTGCCCTTGGTAACCTTCTTCCTGGCAGAAGAAGTCCACGTTTCAGGGATTATTGCCGTTGTAGTTGCTGGGATTTTAAAGGCAAGCCGTTTTAAGAAAATTACGCTCCTTGAAGCCCAGGTGGATACGGTGACCGAGACGGTCTGGCATACAGTGAATTTTATGCTAAACGGTTCTGTCTTTGTGATTTTAGGGATGGAGTTGGAAATGATAGCAGAACCTATCTTGACCAATCCAATCTATAATCCCTTACTTTTATTGGTATCTCTTATAGCCCTTACCTTTGTCCTCTTTGCCATTCGTTTTGTCATGATTTATAGCTATTATGCCTATAGGACTAGACGTCTCAAGAAAAAACTGAATAAGTATATGAAGGACATGCTTCTTTTGACTTTCTCAGGTGTTAAGGGAACCGTGTCGATTGCTACGATCCTTCTGATACCAAGTAATCTAGAACAGGAGTATCCTCTCTTGCTTTTCCTTGTCGCAGGTGTGACGCTTGTAAGCTTTTTAACAGGCCTCGTAGTCTTGCCTCATCTTTCTGATGAACAGGAAGAAAGTAAGGACTATCTCATGCATATTGGCATTTTGAATGAAGTAACGATAGAGTTGGAAAAAGAGTTGGAAGATACCAGAAATAAGCTCCCCCTCTATGCAGCCATTGACAATTACCATGGACGAATAGAGAATCTTATCTTGAGTCAAGAAAATAAGGGGGCTCAAGAAGACTGGGAGGCCTTGAAACTTCTTATCCTCAGTATTGAAAGTGATGGTTTAGAACAGGCTTACGAAGAAGGCAAGATGAGTGAGCGTGCTTATCGAGTCTACCAACGTTACTTGAAAAACATGGAGCAAAGTATCAATCGTAAGTTTGCTTCACGTTTGACCTATTATTTCCTTGTTTCCTTGCGGATTTTACGTTTTCTCCTTCACGAAGTCTTTACCTTTGGCAAGACCTTCCGCAGTTGGAAAAATGAAGAATCACAGAAACTCAGAGCCCTTGACTATGATCAAATTGCAGAGCTCTATCTAGAAAATACAGAGATGATTATCGAAAGTCTGGAGAACCTAAAAGGGGTTTATAAGAGTTCTTTGATCAGTTTCATGCAGGATTCTCGTCTCAGAGAAACAGCTATTATCACCAGTGGTGCCTTTGTCGAACGGGTTATCAATCGTGTCAAACCCAACAATATCGATGAAATGCTGAGAGGCTATTATCTGGAGCGCAAGTTGATTTTCGAATACGAAGAAAAACGATTGATTACGACCAAGTATGCCAAGAAGTTACGACAAAATGTAAATAACCTAGAGAACTATTCCTTGAAGGAAGCTGCCAATACCCTGCCTTATGATATGATGGAATTGGTAAGAAGAAATTAATCAAGATTATAAGTGAAGGAGTATGATATGAAGAAGTGGTGGAAAGAGCTGATAGATAAGCCCTTATTAAAAGCTTTTTTGCATTATTATCAAGCATCAGATAGTGAGTTAACCAGTGTCGCAGTAGCCTACTATTGGTTGATTTCGATTTTTCCCCTGCTTTTGGTGGTAGTTAATATCCTCCCATATTTTCAGATTCCAGTTTCTAATTTTTTAAAGGTTGTCAATGAATTCTTGCCGGATACCATGTATGATGTGGTCGCAAAGATCATTACAGAAGTGCTGACCCAACCGTCAACGGGTTTATTGAGTTTTGCGGTTTTGTCAGCCCTCTGGACCTTTTCAAAATCTATGAATTTCCTGCAGAAAGCCTTTAATAAAGCTTACGGAGTATCAAAAAATCGTGGAATGATTTCCCATCAACTCATGAGTTTGTTTGTCAGTTTTGGCTTGCAGATTCTCTTTGCTTTAGCTCTGTTTTTGAGTGTCTTTGGCCGTATGCTCCTCAACCTTGTCAAAAGCTATTGGAAATCGGATAGTCCTCTTTTTGATTATCTGCAAGACCTAACAGGCCCTTTGGTCTATGCCTTGATTTTTGCCATCCTGGTCATGCTCTACTATTTTCTACCCAATGTTAAGGTGCGAAGGATTCGCTCTGTATTGCCAGGTAGTGCCTTTGTCTTGTTGACCCTGGTCTTACTACTCAATATCTTTTCAGTCTATGTTAACAATTATGTCAATCACCTAGTGGACGTGCGTTTTTTCAGTTCCGTCGTCGTGGTGGTCATGATGTTCTGGTTTATTCTCATCGCTAAGATTTTGATTATCGGCGCGGTGATCAATGCCAGTGTCCAGAGCTTGAAAGATACGAGCTTTAGAATAAATTAACTCATTTTTTATCCATTACAAAACGCATACTATCAGGCTTTATAAAACCTTGATAATATGCGTTTTTTGATTATATAAATTAATAGATAAACATGGCATCGCCAAAACTGAAGAAGCGGTAGTGTTCTTGAATGGCATGGTGATAAGCGTCTAAGACTAATTCACGGCCGGCAAAGGCAGAAACCAACATGACCAGAGTTGATTTTGGCAGGTGGAAGTTGGTTGAGAAGGCATCCACGACCTTCCACTCATACCCAGGTTTGATAAAGATATTGGTCCAGCCAGAATCTGCTTGGATTTGCCCATCAAACTTGGAACCAATAGTCTCCAAAGTGCGTATAGAAGTGGTTCCGACAGCGATGACACGCCCCCCATTTTCCTTAACAGAGCGAAGAGTGGCAGCCGCTTCCTCAGAAAGCTGGTAGAATTCTGAGTGCATTTCGTGTTCGTCCAGATTGTCGACTGAAACAGGTCTAAAGGTTCCAAGCCCGACATGAAGAGTCAGATAGACTAGATGAACACCTTTAGCTTGGATTTCTGCCAGCAGTTCTTTAGTGAAGTGTAGTCCAGCAGTTGGTGCTGCAGCAGAGCCACTTTCCTTGGCGTAGACGGTTTGATAGCGTTCACGGTCATCCAATTTTTCGTGGATATAAGGTGGCAGAGGCATTTCTCCTAGACTTTCCAAAACTTCTAGGAAAATTCCTTGGTACTCAAAGCGGACAATGCGGCCCCCGTGAGTCAATTCTTCCGTAACAACAGCGCTGAGACGGCCATCACCAAAGCTGACACGAGTACCGACCTTGAGGCGTTTGGCAGGTTTAGCCAGAACTTCCCACTCATCTCCAGCAGTATTTTTGAGCAGGAGAAGTTCCACATGACCTCCAGTTTCTTCCTTTTGACCATAGAGGCGGGCTGGGAGAACTCGGGTGTCGTTCATGACAAGGGCATCGCCAGGTTCCAGCATATCAATAATAGAGTGGAAGTGTTTATCCTGCATTTCTCCCGTCTCACGGTTGACGATGAGGAGTTTAGAGGCGTCCCGTTTTTCAAGAGGCGTTTGGGCAATCAATTCCTCAGGCAAGTGGAAATCAAAATCAGCTGTATTCATATATCTGTTCATTCTTTCTAAGTTCTAATCTTATCCATTATAACATGTTTCAAGTATAGTCGCTCTTTTTTTGAAAATTAAATCGTTTTCACTTGACAAAAATTGGTCTATACCATATAATAAATATAGATTGAAACGGAGGATAAAAAGATGAAAGTTATTAAAGTTGAAAACCAAATCGAAGGTGGAAAAGTTGCTTTTGAGATTTTGAAGGAAAAATTGGCCAATGGAGCTCAAACACTAGGACTTGCGACAGGAAGTAGCCCACTTGAATTTTACAAGGAAATTGTTGAGAGTGACCTCGATTTTTCAAATCTAACCAGTGTCAACCTTGATGAGTATGTAGGCCTTGATGGCGACAATCCACAGTCTTACCGTTACTTCATGCAAGAAAACTTGTTCAACCAAAAACCATTTAAAGAAAGTTTCTTGCCTCGTGGGGTTAAGGACAATGCTGAAGCTGAAGTTGAACGCTACAACCAAGTTTTGGCTGACCATCCAGTTGACCTCCAAATTTTGGGAATCGGTCGCAATGGTCATATCGGATTTAATGAACCCGGTACTCCATTTGACAGTCAAACTCACCTTGTAGAACTTGACAAGTCTACTATTGAAGCAAACGCACGTTTCTTTGACAAGATTGAAGACGTCCCAACCCAAGCCATTTCAATGGGGATTAAAAATATCTTGGATGCCAAGTCAATCCTTCTATTTGCTTATGGTGAGTCGAAAGCAGAAGCCATTGCAGGAACAGTGTCTGGCCCAGTGACTGAGAACCTACCAGCAAGTAGCCTCCAAAATCACCCTGATGTGACCATCATTGCAGATGCTGAAGCGCTCAGCTTGTTAGAAAAATAAAAAAATGAACTCTTTCAGTTTCTCTATTTAATTGATGCTTTCAAGACTTGAATAAATGGCAAAAAAATCAAAATTAAACCGGATTTTTTCTTGACAATTATTCCTTTTACGTGTAAAATAGAATAGATCTTGAACTTGAAGGGAGTGAAAAAAATGTCTAAAACAGTAGTACGTAAGAATGAATCTCTTGACGACGCACTTCGTCGTTTCAAACGTGCGGTTACTAAAGCTGGTACTCTTCAAGAAACACGCAAACGTGAATTCTATGAAAAACCTTCTGTAAAACGTAAACGTAAATCAGAAGCAGCTCGTAAACGTAAAAAATTCTAATTAGAAATGAAAGGCTGGAGAAATCTAGTCCTTTTTCTTTTAATACTCTTCGAAAATCTCTTCAAACCACGTCAACGTCGCCTTGGATTATATATGTGACTGACTTCGTCAGTCTTATCTACAACCTCAAAACGGTGTTTTGAGCAACCTGCGACTAGTTTCCTAGTTTGCTCTTTGATTTTCATTGAGTATAAATAAATACTTCAAAACCTGCAAAAATCTGAAATATCCTCCTACAATTTGATATAATAGAGAGAAGAACTCATTTGAAGGAGGAAATGATGTCGGTTTTAGTAAAAGAAGTGATTGAAAAGCTTAGACTAGACATTGTCTATGGCGAACCAGAATTACTTGAAAAGGAAATTAATACCGCGGACATTACGCGACCTGGTCTTGAAATGACGGGCTATTTTGACTATTATACGCCTGAGCGAATCCAACTCTTGGGAATGAAGGAGTGGTCCTATCTCGTTTCGATGTCCTCTCACAACCGTTACCAAGTCTTGAAAAAAATGTTTCTACCTGAGACACCTGCGGTCATTGTTGCTCGTGGTTTGGTGGTTCCAGAGGAGATGCTAAAGGCAGCCAGAGAATGTAAGATTGCCATTTTAACCAGCCGTACGGCAACCAGTCGTTTATCTGGAGAGTTATCTAGTTATCTGGATTCACGTTTAGCAGAACGGACCAGTGTGCACGGTGTCTTGATGGATATCTATGGAATGGGTGTCTTGATTCAAGGTGATAGTGGCATCGGTAAGAGTGAGACAGGTCTAGAGCTTGTCAAACGTGGTCACCGCTTGGTAGCCGATGATCGTGTCGATATCTTTGCCAAGGATGAGATTACTCTTTGGGGTGAACCAGCTGAAATCTTGAGACACCTGATTGAAATTCGTGGGGTTGGGATTATCGATGTCATGAGCCTCTACGGTGCGAGTGCGGTCAAGGATTCTTCACAAGTCCAGCTGGCTGTTTACTTGGAAAATTACGATACGCATAAGACTTTTGATCGTCTTGGAAACAATGCTGAAGAAATAGAAATTTCTGGCGTAGGCATTCCTCGTATCCGTATTCCAGTTAAAACAGGTCGGAATATCTCTGTCGTGATTGAGGCTGCTGCCATGAATTATCGTGCCAAGGAAATGGGCTTTGATGCGACGCGTTTGTTCGAAGAACGTTTGACCAATCTTATTGCTCAAAATGAGGAGGTGCCTCATGCTTGATCCAATTGCTATTCATCTAGGTCCTCTAGCCATTCGTTGGTATGCTTTGTGTATTGTGACAGGTTTGATTCTTGCGGTTTATCTGACTATGAAAGAAGCGCCTAGAAAGAAAATCATACCAGACGATATTTTAGATTTTATCTTGATAGCTTTTCCTTTGGCTATTTTAGGAGCACGTCTCTATTATGTTATTTTCCGTTTTGATTACTATAGTCAGAACTTGGGAGAAATTTTTGCCATTTGGAATGGTGGTTTGGCTTTTTACGGTGGTTTGATAACTGGGGCTATTGTACTCTATATCTTTGCTGATCGTAAACTCATCAATACTTGGGATTTCCTAGATATTGCGGCGCCTAGCGTCATGATTGCCCAAAGTTTGGGTCGCTGGGGCAATTTCTTTAACCAAGAAGCTTATGGTGCAGCAGTGGATAATCTGGATTATCTACCTGGCTTTATCCGTGACCAGATGTATATTGAGGGGAGCTACCGTCAACCGACCTTCCTTTATGAGTCTCTATGGAATCTTCTTGGATTTGCCTTGATTCTGATTTTTAGACGAAAATCGAAGAGCCTTAGACGAGGTCATATCACTGCTTTCTATTTGATTTGGTATGGTTTCGGTCGTATGGTTATTGAAGGAATGCGAACAGATAGCCTCATGTTCTTTGGTCTTCGAGTGTCTCAATGGCTTTCAGTTGTTCTTATCGGACTGGGTATTTTTATCATTCTATATCAAAATCGAAAGAAGGCCCCTTACTATATTACAGAGGAGGAAAATTAAATGTTAGAAGTTGCATATATTCTTGTAGCCCTTGCTTTGATTGTCTTTTTAGTCTATCTAATCATTACTGTACAAAAGCTTGGACGTGTTATCGATGAAACAGAGAAGACGATTAAAACCTTAACTTCAGATGTGGATGTGACCTTGCATCATACCAATGAATTGCTGGCCAAGGTCAATGTCTTGGCAGATGATATCAATGTCAAAGTAGCAACGATTGATCCACTCTTTAGTGCTGTTGCAGATTTATCTCTATCTGTTTCCGACCTCAATGACCATGCGCGTGTCTTGAGCAAGAAAGCTTCATCAGCTGGTTCAAAGACACTCAAGACTGGTGCAAGTTTGTCAGCTCTTCGTCTTGCAAGTAAATTTTTCAAAAAATAAAAAAGGAGAATTCTTATGGGTAAACTATCCTCAATCCTTTTAGGAACCGTTTCAGGTGCAGCTCTTGCCTTGTTTTTAACAAGCGACAAGGGCAAACAAGTTTGCAGTCAGGCTCAAGATTTTCTAGATGATTTGAAAGAAGATCCTGAGTATGCCAAGGAGCAGGTCTGTGAAAAACTGACAGAAGTCAAGGAGCAGGCTACAGATTTTGTTCTTAAAACCAAAGAACAGGTTGAGTCAGGTGAAATCACTGTGGACAGTGTACTTGCTCAAGCCAAATCATGTGCTCGCCAAGCGACAGAAGCATCAAAAGATCGATTCAATAATCTCAAGGAGCAATGGCAAGAAAAGGCCGAAACTCTTGATGAATCAGAAGAGATTGTTATTGACATAACAGAAGAATAAACCATCACCATCTCTGGACGGACTATGTGTCTGGGGATGGTGATTTTTTTCTCGTAGCGTGTCTTTGTGGTATAATAAGTACTATGCAGAAAAAACCAACGTCAGCCTATGTGCACATCCCATTTTGTACCCAGATTTGTTATTATTGTGACTTTTCAAAAGTTTTTATCAAGAATCAGCCGGTAGATAGTTATTTGGAACATCTGTTAGAAGAGTTTCAATCTTATGATATTCAAAAGTTGCGAACCCTCTACATCGGTGGTGGCACACCGACAGCTTTGTCAGCTTCGCAACTGGAGGTGTTATTGAAGGGATTGACTAAAAACTTGGACCTGTCTGTTTTAGAAGAGTTGACTATTGAGGCTAATCCAGGCGACTTGGATGCGGATAAGATTGCTGTTTTGAAAAACTCGGCTGTCAACCGTGTTTCGCTAGGTGTGCAGACCTTTGATGACAAGATGCTGAAAAAGATTGGGCGCAGTCATTTGGAGAAGGATATTTATGAAAATATCGACCGTCTGAAACTGGCTGGTTTTGACAATATCTCCATCGATTTGATTTATGCACTGCCTGGTCAGACCATGGAGCAGGTCAAGGAAAATGTAGCTAAGGCTATTGGGCTGGATATTCCTCATATGAGTTTGTATAGCTTGATTTTGGAAAATCATACGGTCTTTATGAACCGTATGCGACGAGGGAAGTTGCCTCTGCCTAAGGAGGAAGTGGAAGCTGAGATGTTTGAATATATCATCGCAGAGCTGGAGCGAGCTGGTTTTGAGCATTATGAGATTTCCAATTTCTCAAAACCCGGTTTTGAAAGTCGCCACAATCTCATGTACTGGGACAATGCTGAATACTATGGCATCGGTGCTGGGGCATCTGGCTATGTCAATGGTGTTCGCTATAAAAACCACGGCCCGATTCGTCATTATCTCAGTGCAGTTGAGGAAGGCAATGCGCGCATCACAGAAGAGCACCTGAGTCAAAAGGAGCAAATGGAAGAAGAAATGTTCCTGGGGCTTCGCAAGAAATCAGGAGTCTCCATGGTGAGATTTGAGGAAAAATTTGGACGGTCTTTTGATGGACTTTATGGAGAAATTGTCAAGGACTTGGTTCAACAAGGTCTCATGCAAATAGAGGGGGATCGAGTTCGCATGACAAAGAGAGGTCTCTTTTTAGGAGACACTGTAGCAGAACGATTTATTTTGGAGTAGAACGATGGGTTTAACTTATCAAATGAAAATGAAAATTCCTTTTGATATGGCTGATATGAACGGTCATATCAAGCTTCCAGATGTGATTTTGTTATCCCTGCAAGTTTCAGGGATGCAGTCGATTGAGTTGGGAGTTAGTGATAAGGCCATTTTGGAAAACTATAATCTGGTCTGGATTATCACAGATTATGATATTGAGGTGGCTCGTTTGCCTCGTTTTGCGGAAGAAATCACCATCGAAACGGAAGCTTTGAGCTACAATAGACTCTTTTGCTACCGTCGCTTTACCATTTATGATGAAGCAGGGCAGGAGCTCATCCACATGATGGCGACCTTTGTTCTCATGGACCGCGACAGTCGAAAAGTCCATGCTGTCGAACCTGAGATTGTGGCTCCTTACCAGTCTGATTTTGATAAAAAGCTCATCCGTGGACCAAAGTATGAGTCCTTGAACGAGCCAATCAGCAAGGATTACCATGTTCGTTTTTACGATTTGGATATGAATGGTCATGTCAATAACAGTAAATACTTGGACTGGATTTTTGAGGTCATGGGAGCGGACTTTTTGACCCAATATATTCCCAAGAAAATCAACCTCAAGTATGTCAAGGAAGTTCGACCAGGTGGGGTGATTACATCGGCTGTTGAACGGACTGGACTGGAAAGCAAACATGAGATTACAAGCGACGGTGCCACCAATGCACAAGCTATCATCACTTGGCAAGAAATGAAGAAGGATTAGAGAAAAATATGAAATATAAAGGCTATTTAATTGATTTAGACGGAACCATTTACAAGGGGAAAGACCGAATTCCGGCTGGAGAGGCTTTTGTCCATGAATTGCAAAAGCGGGACATTCCCTATCTCTTTGTAACCAACAATACAACCCGCACCCCAGAGAGTGTTCAGGAGATGCTGGCTCAGAATTTTAATATCGATACACCCCTATCGACTGTCTACACAGCGACTTTGGCGACTATCGACTATATGAACGACTTGGGTCTTGAAAAGACCGTCTATGTCATCGGAGAAGCAGGGCTCAAGGAAGCCATCAAGGCGGCTGGTTATATGGAAGACAAGGATAATCCTGCCTATGTGGTAGTAGGTCTGGACTGGCAAGTTGACTATGAAAAATTTGCGATAGCAACTCTTGCCATTCAAAAAGGTGCCCACTTTATCGGAACCAATCCTGACCTCAACATCCCGACAGAGCGCGGCCTTTTGCCTGGTGCTGGTTCACTGATTACGCTACTTGAAGTGGCAACACGAGTGAAGCCTGTTTATATTGGGAAACCAAATGCCATCATTATGGACAAGGCGGTTGAGCACTTAGGTTTGGAACGTGAAGAGTTGATTATGGTTGGAGATAACTATTTGACTGACATTCGAGCAGGGATTGACAATGGCATTCCAACGCTCTTGGTGACGACAGGTTTTACCAAGGCAGAAGAAGTAGCAGGCCTGCCAATCGCACCGACTCATGTGGTTTCTAGCCTTGCGGAGTGGAACTTTGATGAAAACTAAACTGACCTTTTGGGGCTCTATGCTCTTTCTCCTCTCCCTCTCAATCCTTTTGACCATTTATTTGGCTTGGATTTTTTATCCGCTGGAAATTCAGTGGCTGAATTTAACAGATCGGGTCTATTTAAAACCAGAAACCATTCAGTACAACTTTCATATCTTGATGAATTATCTGACCAATCCATTTAGTCAGGTCTTGCAGATGCCAGATTTTCGTTCGTCAACAGCTGGATTACACCATTTTGCGGTGGTGAAGAATCTCTTTCACTTTGTTCAGCTAGTAGCTTTAGTGACACTGCCAAGTTTTTACGTCTTTGTCAAAGGGATTGTGAAAAAGGGCTTCTTGTCTCTATTTAGTAAAGGGTTTTTGGCTCTAGTGGTTTTGCCTTTACTGATTGGGATTGGGGGAGTTTTGATTGGTTTTGACCAATTCTTTACTCTTTTCCATCAAATTCTCTTTGTGGGAGATGATACCTGGCTTTTTGATCCAGCCAAGGATCCAGTGATTCTGATTTTGCCAGAGACCTTCTTCCTGCATGCCTTCCTCCTCTTTTTCGCCCTTTATGAAAGCTCCTTTGGCTTTCTTTATCTGAAAAGTCGTAGGAAGTGAGATTTTCGATGTAGATTCATCATAAAAAACAGCCGAAATGGCCACAGTTGGTTCCTAACTGCAGCTATATCGGCTGTTTTTCTAACTTCTTCCCTGTTTATCTAATCTGCCTCTACCTGCCAGTAGCAACTCAGCCCAGAGTTTATGACCAATCAATTCCAGTTTTATTGAGCATTTTGACTTGTTGATAGAAGATGTCTCTCAATTGAGAAATAGTTTGGTCCAGGAAAAGACCATTCAGACTGTCCAGATAGGCTAAAATCTGACTTGCCAGTTCTATTCCCTCCTTCTTATCTTGTCTGAGCAAATTATAACATTCTTGCATTTTAATTTGAATAAATGCTTCTTGCAATACTCCTTTTAGGGAATGTAATTCCTTAATTCTATATACATCAATTTTGTCCACTAAATTTTGGGCAAGTTGGTAATGCCCATTTCGAGAATAGGTTCGGATGATGGTTAAGAGTGTCGATAGAAGCATTCGTTTTTGTATGAAATCAACAAATGTTTCTTTTAGCAAAGCAAGAGCTGTTTTTGCAATTTGTTGAAGTGTTTCTGTAGGAAAGTCAAAATATTCAACTAAAAGTGCAAATAAGGTGTAATCCAGTGAAAGCCAGTAGTTTAGTTGAAATAAGGCAGTCTTAGCCCGATTGAGGATAATCCAATCTTCTTTCAACAAATTCTCCTTATTCCTAAACATTCCTAAAGATTGGATATAGGCATAATCAGTGCAATAGGTATTAGATTCTAATATTTGAATCCATTCTAGCATCTTAGTTTGTGTTGTGAACCCAGTTTTTATAGCTTCGGAAAGTGAAGGATCCTGATACTGATAACGCACAAGCAACATTATAACATCATGGGTATCATGGATTTTGAGATTTTCTAGGATTTTGAAGTAGGTGTCAACCTTGATGGTTGTGATGCCTTTTTCAAATTTACTGAGGTTGTTGGGACTAATGGCTGTGCCAGCAGCTTCTTTTAGAGTAAAGCCCCTCTCCTCTCGGATTTGTTTGATAACTGAACCAAAATTTATTTCCATTTTACTAATCTCCTTGTGATTTTACTTTATTATACACTATTTCAACTAGATAAGAAAAAAACAACAAAAAGATACGATATTGAGAAGTTTTGTAAGGGATTTCGGCGAAAAACTATTTTTTTCGTCGTTTTTCTTCACTAGTAGGAAAAGTATGCTATAGTATAGGGGAATAATATTTAAAGGAGTTTGTCTATGAAATTCAAACCAGTTTTGTTTGCTAGTTTAGCAGTAGCAACACTAGGAGCTACTACAGTTCTTGATACAGAAGGAAACCTGCCCTTCTCATCACAGGTTGTTCATGCAGATTCGAGTGATATCGTGGGGATTAAAAAACATGATGTGAAAATTACACTAAAACAACATCCTACATTAGAGAAATTAGATATCACGGCTACGATTGATAGTTTACCTAGAGGAGTATACAGTAATTCTATTAGTAGTGTTTTTGGTTTTTTTAAAAATGTTAACACTGGTGAACTTCATCAATATATTCTACCAAATATGTCGTTCACTTCTTATGAATTGTCAGTTTCAAGAGAGTTTTATTGGAATAATGATAATTTGATATCTTTAGCAGATGGAGATTATTGGATTGTGTATTCTGATACATTAGAGGATACAGAAGGTGCTCCTCGCTATGAACACCGTTACTACGGACAGTCTGAAATTGTAACGATTAAAGATCATAAAATCGTTAGTATCGGTGGACGAGGACAAGCTGCAACCCAACCACAAACACTTGCTACATCTAGCAGCTCAGCTTCTGGGAAAAATGGCTGGTCAGGTAACTCTTACTACCAAAATGGCAACAAGGTCTATAGCAAGTGGATTTATGATTACCAATATAAGTCTTATTTCTATATCGATGCTGCGGGTAACTATGTCCAAAATGCTTGGGTGGGCAATTACTACCTCAAATCTGGCGGTTATATGGCACAAAATGAGTGGGTATATGACAAAAACTATGGAGCTTATTACTATTTGACTGGTGAAGGAAGCTATGCTCGCAATGCTTGGGTCGGTAACTATTACCTCAAATCTAATGGTAAGATGGCCAAGAGTGAATGGATTTATGACAGAAATTATAGAGCCTACTATTACTTAACAGGTGAAGGTAATTATGCACGTAATACTTGGATTGGTGACTATTATCTTAAATCTAATGGTAAGATGGCCGTTAGTGAACGAACTCCAGATGGCTATCGAGTAGATGGTTCAGGTAAATGGATTCGCTAGTAGGAGCAGATGGTAAGTTATGATGAAAATGAAAACAGTATTAGTCTCGGCCTTGTCTATTTTAGCCCTAGGCACTGCAGCTCTCGTTAACGTTCAAGGAGTAATGGCTGACACTCCTAACATTGCTAAATCCGACTATGATCCTTCTAAAGTTAAGTATTTAAAAGTACAGATGAGTTTGAGTCAAGATACAAGTTCGGGAAAATTAAAGATTACAGCTAGCATTGATACCTTCCCAGAAGGAATGAATGAGGTTTCTATTCCCTTTTTCCTATTTAATGTGGAAACTCAAGTGACTAAAAAGTTCCCTGGATTAGCTGATGCTATTTTTACGCCTAGTCAACCAAGCGTGACAAGGGAATACGATATGAATCAGGCGAATTTAAATGCCTTTGCAGATGGAGAATACCGAATTGTTTTGAGAGATTGGAAACAACCTCCACATGATTACTATCGTTATTATGGCCACACTGAGATTGTTACTATCCAAGACCATAAAATGGTTGGAACAGGAAGTCATATCAATCATGCCAAAAATGGTTGGTATGGAAGATCTTATTATAAAAATGGAATCAAGGTAAGAAATGAATTTGTTTCTGATCCTAAGGACAAAGGAATTTATTATTTAGATTCAGACGGCAATTATATTGAAAGTACATGGCGAGGGAAATCTTACTTTAAACCAGGGGGGAGATTGGCTCAAGAAGAGTGGATTTACGATAAGAACTATGGTGCCTGGTATTATCTTACCTTTCAAGCACAGTATGTAAAAAATGGTTGGGTCGGAAATTATTACCTCAAATCTGATGGTAAAATGGCTCAGAGCGAGTGGATCTATGATACATACTATCAGTCTTATTACTACTTAACGAGTGAAGGTAGTTATGCCCGCAATACTTGGGTAGGCGATTACTATCTTAAAGCTAACGGTAAGATGGCTGTTAAGGAACGTACACCAGATGGTTACCGTGTAGATGGCTCAGGTAAATGGATTCGCTAGTAAGCTAGAGGCTGAAATAAATCCAAGAGAGTATAATCTGTATGAGAAAAGGAATCCTTTTAGGAAAGTATCTTAAAAGGATTTCTCTGTGTTCATAATTGAAAATAAAATGAGAAATGAGATAGAGAAAATGAAAAAGTCTCCACTGGTTACAATAAAATCTCGATTAGATTTTATTTATTTAGCTTATGCTATTAGTTTGGGATTGATTATTTTGTTTAGTTTTATGGGAGTAATGGTTGATGAAGTAAATAATCCTTTAAATATTTATGGTTGGATTAGGGGTATTTTAAATGCAAATCTCTTTTTAGCAGTCTCGTTATTAGAACTTGTTTTTGTATTGAAAAGAAAAGAGAAAACCTTGATTGTCCTTAGAATTTTAAATAGTTTATGGTTGTTTAAGATGCTTCTAGACGTTGTAAAAGGAGTTGTCCAAAGTCGAATGGCTGCTACAAGTTATAATGTTTTTGCTGGGATTGTTCAGTTTACATCTGGATTTTTATCAGGTTGGTCTCCGAACATGGAAAGGGCTAACTCAGCCGACATGTTGAATGGATATTATCTAGTTTTGTATTCAACATTTTTTAGCTTAATTCTTCTTTTAGTCTATTGTTACTTTAAATATATAAAAAAGGAAAAACTAACCTTTGAGTTTCATCTTTCATTTTTGTCAGTAGAGGATATCAAGAAATCCTATGCTAAAAATAAACTCTTAACAGTTGCTTCCATCAGCATATCCATATCGCAATTCTTGTATTTTTATAGCTTACCTGGTACAATTAATAAAACAGTATCCCCCTTTACCTACCATGCTATTTTGGCTCTCATTATTCTTGTTTTAGCCGTTTTAGTCGTATCCTCTATTGCAAGTGGAGAAGAAAAAAGATTGGATACCTATATCATTAGCTTGTTAGTAAGCTTTGTTGTCTATAATCCAATATATATTTTTCAACATGGTCGTCCTGGTTTAGGTTATATTGTTTACATTTTTGGATGGATCTTATTTGGCTATTATTTGGTGGATAAAAAATGGATACAATCAGAAAGGAATCATTGAGAAGATTTGAAAAAGATGAAAAAGTATTTACGATATAGTATCGTTTTCCTAGTTGCCCTGCTTTTTTTAGGGGCTTGTGGAAAGAAGGAAGAATCCTCTTCGGAGGTAATGGATCAGATTGATATTGCGAATTCTCTTGAAACAGACAATTTTGATGAGTGGTATCGTTCTTTTGGGACAATTGAACATTTGTCTGGTGAGATGCCCTTATTTGGAACCATTGATCTTGGTTATAATGGTCAGGCCATTATTGTGAGAGATGGGAAAGAGATGTTGCATGGCCGTGATCGTGGTGGAATGATGAAAGGTCAATTTACTATTAAAAAGTATGCAGGGGACACGAAGGTTACGACTATTGATTACGAGCTAGACAAGACCTATGTCGTTGGAAAGTCATACTCCAAAACAACAGTCCTACCAGAAGTTGAGGTTTCGCTTTCTATATCTCAGGAAGAGATTGACCGCATCGAAACCGACTATAAGGATCAGTCTTATACTTTTTATGGTTACAAGGATCCTAACGGTTATCTGATTTTGACAGATGGTAAAGAGGACAAACCAACAGTCTATCTATTCAAGCTGGAGCAACCTATGGAATTGAAAGTCACTGCTGATAAGGCTGTGGTTCGTAAGGAACCACTCTATGATTCAGAAGTGATTACTGAACTCAGCAAGGATCAAAGAATAACCGCTTCTAATTCGGTTGCTGGAGAGAGAAAAGACCGAGGCCATATTTGGTACCAAATTGATGTAGAAGGGCAAACTGGTTTTATACTGCAAGCGGATATTATTGATCCAAAAACAAATCATTATCCCACCAATATGATCGCTACGAGACGTCCATTTAAGGAACCAGAAATCTTGAATGGAAATCTGCATCTAATAGCAGATACCTGGGTTAATGCTGCGGGTGAAGAAATCACTATCAAACCAGATGGCAGTATGAGTAACGGAGATCGCTTGCAGATAGGATCTGAGACAATAGATATACCTGTACTGATTGTTGGAAGAACAGAAGAAGGTGTCCTTGTTTATCCGGCTAATTCACCTAGCGATCCTCATGGTGGTCGGTCAGATAGTAGTAAGGATCGGATAGCCTTCTCAAACAAGCCAATTATTTCATCAGATAAGTTTTTCTACAGAAAATCAGATGGTGTAACAACTTTTGATAATACAAGCTCTCAGAATGCTACTGATAAGGAAACAAGTCAGAGTTCGAGTCGTGAACCTGTAGTGGGAAATCCATATGTTCAACATCCTCAAAAGGATGAAATGTCTCTGGTAGCAGGTAGTTGGTCGACAACTGGTTCAAAACCTAAAAACTTGATTATTCACGATTCTGGTTTAGTCAATGAATATGAACGAATCTTTTTGTCCAAGAACCAGGAAGGAGCCGTTGGAAAGCGATTTGAGATTGGAATACGGGCAACAACGCCTGTACTCTTTATACCAGCTGGAACGCCTCACGGTGCGTCAGATTCATCCAAAGATCGCCTGTTTTATGAAGAATTTGGGAAATCAGACAGGGCTGAAGATTATTACTATCGAGATTAGAAGATATATTCAAAAGGAAAAGAATGTCGCAAGATTGTGGCATTCTTTTTTGTGAACCCCATACTTCACTATATAGCTCCCCAAGAATGAATTAATCAAATCCAAAAAGAGTTAATCGTTCGCAAACAGTCTATTTTTCTTGAAAAAATAGGCTTTTTTTTTCTAAAAATCCCTAGTCAAGCGCTTTATTTTTTTGTATAATAGAACTAGCAAAGTATAGATAAGAAGAGAAAAGCATGATTACACTATTTCTATCACCGAGCTGTACTTCATGTCGTAAGGCGAAGGCCTGGTTAGAAAAACATAAGGTGCCCTTTGAGGAGCACAATATTATGACCAGTCCTTTAACGAGAAAAGAATTGCAACACATTCTTTCCTTGACCGAAAATGGTACTGATGACATCATTTCAACTCGTTCAAAAATTTTTCAAAAATTAGATATTGATGTAGAAAGTATTTCGGTATCAGAATTGCTTCATTTGATTGAGCAGTACCCTAGTCTTTTGCGTCGTCCCATTATTATTGATGCCAAGCGCATGCAAATCGGTTTTAATGAAGATGAGATTCGTGCTTTTCTCCCTCGTAGTTATCGTAAGCAAGAACTAAAAGAAGCAAGAATGAGAGCTGGTATTAGTTAATGAACAAACAGTATAGTTACCCACTAGATTTGTCGTGGAGCACTGAAGAACTTGCTTCAGTGCTTTCTTTTTTTAATGATGTTGAAGCTGCCTATGAAGACAAGGTAGAGGCTAAAAAGCTGCTGGACTCCTATAAGGGATTCAAGGCGGTCGTGCCAAGCAAGAGCGAAGAGAAACGTTTGGGACGAGAATTTGAAACGGTGAGTGGCTATTCGCTTTACCGAGCAGTTCAGGCGGCTAAGGAAAAAGGGGAAGGAAAGATTTCTCTTGGAAAGTAAATTTGAATTTGCTAAAGAGCTAATTAAGAAAGCAGGTCAGTATATCATTGACCATATGCAGGAAGACTTGCAGGTTATGACCAAGTCCTCTCCTACAGACTTGGTGACCAGACTGGACAAGGAAGTTCAGGAACTCTTGGTTAGTGAGATTTTATCCCGTTATCCTGAGGATAAGATTTGTGCTGAAGAGGGCTGTTTGCGAGCTTCGGTTCAAGAGGGCAAGGTGTGGGTTATTGATCCGATTGATGGTACTAATAACTTTGTAGCCCAGCAGGAAGATTTTGCTGTCATGATGGCTTATTTTGAAAATGGTCAGGGACAGTTTGGTCTGATTTATGATGTGGTCAAAGGGGATTGTTACCACGGTGGTGGGGAATTTCCAGTTTGTCTAAATGATAGGCCCCTAGCTCCCTTTAAAGCAAAACCACTTGGAGATTTCCTTATTGCAGGGAATAGTGGTATGCTGGAAACCAATGAATGGGGCTTGGCTGATTTGGGTCGAGCTGTCCTAGGTGTACGTGTCTATGGGAGTGCGGCCATTAGTTTTGCCAAGATTTTGTCAGGGCGTTTGTTGACCTATGTCACTTATCTGCAACCATGGGATTATGCTGCGGCTAGTATTTTAGGGGAAAGTCTGGGCTATCGGGTGGTGACTCTTTCTGGTGAAGCTCTTGATTTTCAAACCAGACAGCCAGTCATGATGGTGCCTCTTGAGATGCAGGAGGAAATTCAGTCCTATATTTACGAAAGGAAAAGAACTTAAATGCAATTTCCAGAAGGATTTGTTGAAAAATATGAAGAGATACTAGGAGATGAGGCAAGAGATTTTCTTGCCTCTTTTGAGGAGGAAGCGGTTTCGGCTTTTCGGGTCAATCCTTTAAAAGAAGCGCCAGTTTCCTTTCCTGATGCCATTCCTCAAACTCCTTGGGGCCACTACGGGAAGGTTTCAGGGAAATCGCCTGAGCATGCTACTGGTTTGGTTTATTCGCAAGAACCTGCTGCCCAGATGGTGGCTCAGGTAGCCAAGCCCAGTCCTGGGATGAAGGTCTTGGACTTGGCAGCTGCACCGGGTGGCAAATCAACTCAACTGGCAGCCTATCTAGCAGGGGAGGGGCTACTTGTTTCCAATGAAATTTCAAGCAAACGGGCTAAGATTTTAGTAGAAAATATGGAGCGCTTTGGAGCGACAAATGTCGTGGTGACCAATGAATCTGCAGACCGCTTGGCCAAGGTTTTTAAAGGATATTTTGACCTCATTGTCCTTGATGCCCCTTGCTCTGGTGAAGGGATGTTCCGTAAGCAACCAGATGCTATGGACTATTGGAGCTTAGATTATCCAAGTCAATGTGCTAGTTTGCAAAGAGAAATTCTGGAAGATGCAGTAACCATGCTAGCTGAAGGTGGTCGTCTGGTTTATTCGACCTGTACCTGGGCCCCCGAGGAAAATGAAGAAATAGTCAATTGGCTACTGGAAGAGTATGATTTTGATTTGTTACCAGTAGAGCATATCAATGGAATGGTAGCTGGTATTGACCTGCCAGAAACGGCTCGGATGTATCCTCATCATTTTAAGGGAGAGGGGCAGTTTGTCGCTCATTTACAATTTAAAGGTGACAATCCAGCTCCTAAATGTAAGGCAAGTAAGAGCAATCTCAGCCGAGAACAAGTTACTTTGTGGCAGGAATTTGCCCAAAAACACTTGAAAATCAATCTAAGGGGAATCTTGCAGACTTTTGGTGACCAACTTTATCTCCTGCCAGAACTTTTGCCAGATTTAGGGAAACTCAAGATTGCTCGGAATGGACTGCATTTGGGCACTTTTAAGAAGAAACGCTTTGAGCCTAGTTTTGCTCTTGGTCTAGCCTTGAAACCGAGTCAGGTCAAGCAGTCGGTTGAAATTGACCAAGAAGCGTTTGTAAAGTATGTGGCTGGAGAAACCGTTCAGCTGGCGGAAAGTCTGCCAAATGGTTGGTACCAAGTTTTGGTTCAAGGCAATGGTTTGGGTTTTGGAAAGGTGACTGGAAATGTTTTGAAAAACTATTTTCCAAAAGGTCTCAGATTCAAGTGAAAATGCTAGTCAAAGTAGCTTGTCTATGTTATAGTGGAAGTATGGATTTTTTTCAAATTGTCTTTCATTTTAAGTCAAATTTGGTGGAGACGGCAACTGAGCAAATGACTAGTAAAATTAAGCTATCAACTTCAGTTTGCTCTCAATTTTAAAAAAGAAAAACATAAATAAATAGTTGAAAAAATTCACAGCATTCACCATTATTTTCAAGGAGAAAAACAGTGAAAAAAAGGAAAAAACTCGCTCTATCCCTTGCGGCTCTCTTGCTAGCAGGTTCTTTGGCGGGATGTGCTAGCTGGATTGATCGTGGAGAATCCATGACAGCTGTTGGCTCAACGGCTCTTCAGCCCTTGGTCGAAGCAGCAGCAGATGAATTTGGCTCTATGCACGTTGGAAAAACAGTCAACGTCCAAGGTGGAGGATCTGGTACAGGTTTGTCTCAGGTTCAGTCTGGAGCCGTTGATGTAGGAAATTCAGACGTATTTGCCGAGGAAAAAGACGGTATCAACGCATCCGCTCTAGTGGACCATAAGGTTGCTGTAGCAGGCTTGGCAGTGATTGTAAATAAGGAAGTTGACGTTGAAAATCTAACAACTGAACAACTCCGTAGCATCTTCACAGGTCAAGTGACCAACTGGAAAGAAGTCGGTGGTAAAGACCTAGCCATTTCCATTATCAACCGCGCGGCAAGTTCTGGTTCGCGTGCAACCTTTGATAGTGTTGTCATGGATGGTCAATCTGCAGTGCAGAGTCAAGAACAGGATTCAAATGGGATGGTCAAAAACATTGTTTCCCAGACACCAGGAGCCATTTCTTACTTAGCCTTTGCCTATGTGGATGACTCGGTTAAACGCATGAAGTTGAATGGCTATGAGCCGATTGCTGAAAATGTTACAACCAATAACTGGCCTTTGTGGTCTTATGAACACATGTACACCCTAGGTCAGCCTAATGAATTGGTGGCAGAGTTTCTCAACTTTGTCCTCTCAGATGAAGCGCAAAGCGGAATCGTTAAGGGAATGGGCTATATTTCTGTCAAGGAAATGAAGGTTGAAAAAGATGCTGTCGGAACGGTAACAGCACTAGAAGGGAGTCACTAATGAATCAAGAAGAATTAGCTAAAAAATTACTTTCTCCCTCAAAGAACTCTCGTCTAGAGAAACTAGGAAAAGGCTTGACCTTTGCTTGTCTGTCTTTGATTGTCATCATTGTGGCCATGATATTGATCTTCGTAGCCCAAAAAGGTTTGTCGACCTTCTTTGTCAATGGAGTCAACATCTTTGATTTTCTCTTTGGACAAACTTGGAATCCTTCAGGTAAACAATTTGGTGCCCTTCCCATGATTTTGGGTTCCTTTATTGTCACAATCCTATCAGCCCTTATCGCAACTCCTTTTGCCATTGGTGCAGCTGTCTTTATGACCGAGGTCTCACCAAAAGGTGCTAGAATCTTGCAACCAGCCATTGAATTGCTAGTCGGAATTCCTTCAGTAGTGTATGGATTTATAGGTTTGCAGGTCGTAGTTCCTTTTGTCCGTAGTATCTTTGGTGGAACTGGTTTTGGGATCTTGTCAGGGATTTTCGTTCTCTTTGTCATGATTTTACCGACGGTAACCTTTATGACAACCGATAGTTTGCGTGCGGTGCCTCGTCACTACCGTGAAGCTAGTTTGGCTATGGGAGCCACTCGCTGGCAAACCATCTGGCGCGTGACCTTGAAGGCGGCGCGTTCAGGGATTTTTACCGCAGTGGTCTTTGGGATGGCGCGTGCCTTTGGTGAGGCTTTGGCCATTCAGATGGTCGTCGGAAACTCAGCCGTTGTCCCAACTTCATTGACAACACCTGCTGCGACCTTGACCTCTGTTTTGACCATGGGTATCGGAAATACCGTTATGGGAACAGTTGACAATAACGTTCTCTGGTCATTGGCCTTAGTCTTGCTCTTGATGAGTTTGGCCTTCAATAGTGTGATTAAATTGATTACGAAAGAAAGAGGAAAGAAAAACTATGCACGCTAAGAAATTAGATAAACTTGCAACAGCTGTCCTCTACTCGATTGCAGGAATTATTGTTGCCATCCTGGCATCCTTGATTCTTTATATCTTGGTTCGTGGTTTGCCCCACATCTCTTGGTCTTTCTTGACTGGCAAATCATCTTCTTACCAAGCAGGCGGAGGGATTGGAATTCAGCTCTATAATTCCTTTTTCCTATTAGTTATTACCTTGATTATCTCTGTGCCTTTATCTATGGGAGCTGGGATTTTCCTAGCTGAATATGCTAAAAAAGGTCCTGTGACCAATTTTGTCAGAACCTGTATTGAAATCTTATCTTCACTCCCATCAGTGGTTGTAGGTCTCTTTGGTTACTTGATCTTTGTAGTTCAGTTTGAGTATGGATTTTCAATTATTTCAGGTGCCTTGGCCTTGACAGTCTTTAACTTGCCTCAGATGACTCGTAATGTCGAGGACAGTTTGAAACATGTTCACCATACGCAACGTGAGGCTGGTCTGGCCCTTGGGATTTCTCGTTGGGAGACAGTGGTCCATGTGGTCATTCCAGAAGCCCTTCCAGGTATCGTAACGGGGGTTGTCTTGGCCTCTGGTCGTATCTTTGGTGAGGCTGCTGCCCTTATCTATACAGCAGGACAATCCGCTCCAGCCCTAGACTGGTCTAACTGGAATATTCTCAGTGTGACCAGCCCAATCTCTATCTTCCGTCAAGCAGAAACCTTGGCTGTCCACATCTGGAAAGTCAATAGTGAAGGTACTATTCCAGATGGAACTATCGTATCAGCAGGTTCTGCGGCCGTCCTCCTCATCTTTATCCTCATCTTTAACTTTGGAGCCCGCAAACTCGGAAGCTACCTACACAAGAAATTAACCGCTGCCTAAAGGAGAAGCCATGTCAAAATATAATTGGGATGAAAAGCATATCATCACCTTTCCTGAAGAGAAAGTGGCCCTCTCAACTAAGGATTTACATGTTTACTACGGTAAAAATGAATCTATTAAGGGCATCGATATGCAATTTGAAAAAAATAAAATTACTGCCTTAATTGGCCCTTCTGGTTCAGGAAAATCAACCTACCTTCGCAGTCTCAACCGTATGAATGATACCATTGATATGGCTAAGGTAACAGGTCAAATTCTCTATCAAGGGATTGATGTTAACCGTCCAGAAATCAACGTTTATGAAATGCGTAAGCACATTGGAATGGTCTTCCAACGACCAAATCCCTTTGCCAAGTCTATCTACCGCAATATCACTTTTGCCCATGAACGTGCAGGAGTTAAGGACAAGCAAGTCTTGGATGAAATTGTGGAAACCTCTCTTCGTCAGGCTGCCCTCTGGGATCAGGTCAAAGATGATTTGCACAAGTCAGCCTTGACCCTATCAGGTGGTCAGCAGCAACGTCTCTGTATCGCTCGTGCTATCTCTGTTAAACCAGATATCCTCTTGATGGATGAGCCGGCATCAGCCTTGGATCCGATTGCGACAGCCCAGCTGGAAGAAACAATGTTGGAATTGAAGAAGGACTTTACCATCATCATCGTGACCCACAGTATGCAGCAGGCTGCGCGTGCTAGTGATTACACAGGATTTTTCTACTTGGGTGACTTGATTGAGTACGATAAGACCGCTAATATTTTCCAAAATGCCAAACTACAGTCAACCAATGACTACGTAACAGGACACTTTGGATAGAAAGGAAACAGTATGACAGAAGCGATTTTACAGGTATCAGACCTGTCCGTTTACTACAATCAAAAAAAGGCCTTGAATAGTGTTTCCCTATCTTTCCAACCTAAGGAAATTACAGCTTTGATCGGTCCATCTGGATCAGGAAAATCAACCCTCCTAAAGGCTATCAACCGCATGGGGGATCTCAATCCAGAGGTAACCACAACTGGTTCAGTGGTATACAACGGCCACAATATCTACAGTCCACGTACAGATACAGTTGAATTGCGGAAGGAAATTGGTATGGTTTTCCAACAACCAAACCCCTTCCCTATGTCTATTTACGAAAATGTTGTTTATGGGCTTCGTATCAATGGAGTGAAGGATAAGCAGGTGCTGGATGAAGCAGTAGAAAAAGCCCTACAACGAGCTTCTATCTGGGATGAGGTCAAGGATCGCCTACATGATTCAGCTATCGGGCTTTCAGGTGGACAACAACAACGTGTCTGTGTTGCCCGTGTCTTGGCAACCAGTCCTAAAATCATTCTCTTGGATGAACCGACTTCAGCCTTGGACCCTATCTCGGCTGGTAAGATTGAGGAAACCTTGTATGGTCTAAAAGCTAAATACACCATGCTCTTGGTTACGCGTTCTATGCAACAAGCCTCTCGTATCTCTGACAAGACAGGATTTTTCCTAGATGGAGATTTGATTGAGTTTAACGATACCAAGAAGATGTTCCTCAACCCACAACACAAGGAAACAGAAGATTATATTTCAGGAAAATTTGGATAAGGAGATAAATGATGTTACGTTCTCAATTTGAAGAAGATTTAGAGAAATTGCACAACCAGTTCTATGCTATGGGACAAGAAGTGCTATCCCAAATCAATCGTACGGTGCGTGCCTTTGTTACGCATGACCGCGATTTGGCCAAGGAAGTCATCGAAGACGATGCAGAAGTAAACGAATACGAAGTGAAATTGGAGAAGAAATCATTTGAAATGATTGCCCTTCAACAACCCGTTTCTCAGGACTTGCGTACTGTTCTAACAGTCTTGAAGGCTGTATCAGACTTGGAACGTATGGGGGACCATGCTGTTTCCATTGCAAGAGCAGCCATTCGTATGAAGGGGGAGCAACGTATCCCAGCTGTTGAAGAAGAAATCAAGAGAATGGGTCGCGATGTCAAGAACTTCGTCGAAGCAGCCCTTGAACTCTATCTGAATGGTTCAGTAGACCAGGCCTATGAAGTAGCAGCCATGGATGAAAAAATCAACCATTACTTTGATAGCATTCGTGATTTGGCTACAGAAGAAATTAAGAAAAATCCTGATGCTATCGTTACAGGCCGTGATTATTTCCAAGTGATTGCCTTCTTGGAACGTATTGGAGACTATGCCAAAAATATCTGTGAATGGGTTGTTTACTTTGAAACAGGTAAGATTGTCGAACTATAAAATAGATTCATTATGTATAAAAAGGAGCTCGAAATCAACTGACAGCTCCTTTTTTGAATGAAAAAAATATTTTTAAGATAAAAATTCAAAAAACACTTGACAAGTAAGTTGTATAGAGTTATAATTATACAAAATTAACAGAGAGGTTGTTTATTTATGAAATCAAAAAAATGGATATTTGTTTTATGTAGTTTTCTTGCAAGTTTCTTCTTAGTAGCTTGCCAATCGGATTCTAATGCTTCTCAGTCAGCTGTTGAAGCCATTAAGCAAAAAGGGAAATTAGTTGTGGCGACTAGTCCTGACTATGCACCTTTTGAATTTCAGTCTTTGGTTGACGGGAAAAATCAGGTAGTTGGTGCGGATATTGACATGGCTCAGGCTATTGCTGATGAACTTGGGGTTAAGTTGGAAATCTCAAGCATGAGTTTTGATAATGTTTTGACTAGTCTTCAGACTGGTAAGGCTGACCTAGCAGTTGCAGGAATTAGCGCTACTGATGAGAGAAAAGAAGTTTTTGATTTTTCAATCCCTTACTATGAAAACAAGATTAGTTTCTTGGTTCGTAAGGCCGATGTAGAAAAATACAAGGATTTAACTAGCCTTGAGAGTGCTAATATTGCAGCCCAAAAAGGAACTGTTCCAGAATCAATGGTCAAGGAACAATTGCCAAAAGCACAGCTGACTTCCCTAACCAATATGGGAGAAGCTGTCAATGAATTGCAAGCTGGAAAAGTAGATGCTGTTCACATGGATGAGCCTGTTGCCCTTAGTTATGCTGCTAAAAACGCGGACCTAGCTGTCGCAACTGTCAGCTTGAAGATGAAGGACGGTGAAGCTAATGCAGTTGCCCTTAGAAAAAATAGTGCTGATTTGAAAGATGTGGTGGATAAGGTTATCCAAAAACTTAAGGATGACGGTACCTACCAAAAATATCTTGAAAAGGCGGCAACCTTAACAGAAGTTGAAGAATAATACTCAATGAAAATCAAAGAGCAAACTAGGAAGCTAGCCGCAAGCTGTACTTGAGTACGGTAAGGCGACGCTGACGTGGTTTGAATTTGATTTTCGAAGAGTATAAGAAAAAAGCAGAGTTGGAAGTCAATCCAATTCTGCTTTTAAATAGTTTAAAACATTTTCCAGATTGTCTAAGGATACTTTGGCAAATTGGTAAGGGCAGGTACCCAAGTAGGCCTCTTCAAAGAAGTCCAAGCCAAGTTGGCTATGTTTGAGACTGGCAATTTTAGGATACTCTCGCAGATCAAGCAATAAACCATCGTGAAGCGGGAAATGAGGAAGGTGACAAGGATATTTAGCTAACCTTTCCTCGATTTGTTTTTGGTAGTCTTCCTGATTGGACAAGCGAGCTAGGCGGTTTTTCTCAAACAGTTGACTGTCGATATAGAGTGACAGGGCCTTTTGCATGATGAGGTTGCTGTCGTAATCTAGGATATTTTTGTAGGCCACAAAGGCTTCTTTGATAGCATTTGGAAGAATGAGTGCCGTTATCCGCAGGGCTGGAAAGAGGCTGGTTGAGAAGGACTTGATATAAATGACGCGCTCCTCTGTATCTAGATAGTGGAAGGTCTGGCCCTTTTTAGAGTCCAAATCCCCCAGATAGTCGTCCTCTACTATATAGACTCCATACTTGGCAGCTAAGTCAAGAATAGCCCGTTTGTCCTGCTCAGAATAGGAATGTCCCAGAGGATAGTGAAAACGAGGAATGGTATAGAAAAACTTAATTTTTCCTGTTTTGAAGTGGCTTTCCAGCTCCTCTAAGTCAATCCCATCAATGCCTCGTTCAATCGTTTGATAGTCCAGACCTTGAGCAATCAAGAGGCGATTCATCCGATGGTAGGTTGGCTGTTCTACCAAGATTTCCTTGACTTGGCTAGGAAAGGATATTTGAGAAAGGATAAACAAGGCTTGCTGGGTTCCAGAAGTCAGTACAAGTTGATCAGCCTTGCAGTAGAGAGCTTGGTTAAAGAGGAGTTTATGAATGGATTGTCTTAAGTCTTCTAATCCTTCTTGGTTGTCATAGTAGTTGAAGAGGTAGTTTTCCCGGCCAATCAAGGTTTCATTGATACAGAGTCGGAAATCGTCATAGGCACTGGCATGTTCGTCGGTAACCTCGATTTCAAGGTCTTGATGTTGCCCTTGTTCTAATACATAGTAGCCACTCTGGGGCTTGGCATAGAGGTATTGTTCGTGCCGTAATTCCAGCAGGGCTCGTTGGACAGTATCCTTGCTACAGTGAAAGTCAAGGCTCAGTTGACGGATAGAAGGCAGTCGGCTACCCGTCGGAAAACGTCCAGACTCGATACCATTTTTTAGATAGGATACGACCTCTTGGTATTTGCTTTGTTTCTTCATTCCAGACCTCCCTTGATTTTGTTACATTGTACCTTTTTTTTTCTTTCTTGGCAATGTATAGAGTGTTTCTCTCGTTCACATATAAAGCTAAATGTGGTATACTTAGGAGTAACATTTATAGAATAACAGACAAGAAAGTGAATGGATAAGAACGTGCAGGAACCAGTGAAATTATTTCAATACAATACCCTAGGAGCCTTGATGGCCGGCCTTTATGGTGGTACCATGACAGTAGGAGAATTGCTAGAGCATGGTGACCTTGGTTTGGGGACCTTGGATTCCATTGATGGGGAATTAATTGTCTTGGATGGTAAGGCTTATCAGGCCAAAGGATCAGGAGATCAGCCAGAAATTGTGGAAGTATCACCAGATGCCCTTATTCCTTATGCAGCGGTAGTACCGCATCAGGCAGAGGTTATTTTCCGCCAGCGCTTTGAGATGACGGACAAGGAATTGGAGGAGCGAATTGAGTCTTATTATGACGGGGAAAATCTTTTCCGCTCTATCAAGATTCGTGGGGAATTTTCACATATGCATGTGCGAATGATTCCCAAGTCGACACCAGAGACCAAGTTTGCTGATGTTGCAACCCATCAGCCTGAATATCGTCGTGACAATGTCGCAGGAACCATCGTTGGTTTCTGGACGCCAGAGATTTTCCATGGAGTTAGTGTGGCAGGCTATCATCTACACTTCATCTCAGATGATTTGACCTTCGGTGGGCATGTCATGGACTTTGTCATCAAGGAAGGGATTATCGAGGTGGGAGCGGTTGACCAGTTGGACCAACGTTTTCCAGTCCAAGATCGTCAATACTTGTTTGCCAAGTTCAATGTTGACGAGATGAAAAAAGATATTGAAAAGGCAGAATAGGAGAAGAAAATGACCATTCATATTATCATCACCATGGTGCTGTTACTAGCTTTATTGCTAGGGAGCATTTGGTATGCCAAAAAGAAATACCAGATCAATCTAGCTGTCTTGGGCTTGGGGGCTGTCGCCTTCTTTGTCTCTTCACAGATTTTGGAAAAACTGGTACATGTCGTGGTTTTGCATCCTCAAAAAGACGGTAGTATTGCCCTCTTGCAAGATCATCCGCTTGTCTATATCATCTATGGCCTAGCCATGGCAGCATTTTTTGAGGAAACTGCTCGTCTTGTTTTCTTCAAATGGTTGGAGAAAAAGAGAAACTTGGAAAAATCAGATGCCCTTGCTTATGGGCTGGGTCATGGTGGCTTAGAACTGATTTTCCTAGGTATTACCAGTTTGATAAATCTTTACATCGTGCTCTCAGCAGTTCAAACTCAGAATCCACAGGTCATGCAATTGCTATCTGAAAATATGTTGAAAACTATTCAGTCACTATCAGTCTGGCAGATTTATTTGCTTGGTTTTGAGAGAATCTTGGCGCTAGGTTTCCAATTACTCTTGACTGTTTGGGTTTACCAAGCTGTTCGCCAGAAGAAATGGATTTATCTCCTAGCGGCCTATGGCCTACATGCCTTCTTTGACCTGGCACCATCTCTAGTCCAAGTTGGCTGGTTGACAAGTCCAGTCTTGGTGGAAGTAATCCTAGCACTGGAGCTCGTTTTGGTTGCCTATGGAACCAAGGCAATCTTTTGCAAAAAATCATAAGAAAAAAGAGGGGAACCTCTTTTTTTGTGCAAAAACCAAACAAGGTCTTTTTATGGTCGTCAAATGGTCTTAAAAATGGTATAATGGAATGAATTTTGTAAAAGGAAGAGTGTCATGTCAGTAAAAGAGAAAATGCTTGAAATCTTAGAAGGGATTGATATCCGTTTCAAGGAACCCTTGCATAGCTATAGTTATACAAAAGTAGGTGGAGAGGCCGATTATTTGGTCTTTCCACGAAATCGTTTTGAGTTGGCTCGCGTTGTCAAATTTGCCAATCAAGAGAATATTCCTTGGATGGTGCTTGGGAATGCTAGCAATATCATCGTTCGTGATGGTGGGATTCGTGGATTTGTCATCTTGTGTGACAAGCTCAATAATGTTTCTGTTGATGGCTATACTATTGAAGCAGAAGCTGGTGCTAACTTGATTGAGACAACTCGAATTGCCCTTCGTCATAGCTTGACTGGTTTTGAGTTTGCTTGTGGTATTCCTGGAAGTGTCGGTGGTGCTGTTTTTATGAATGCGGGTGCCTATGGTGGCGAAATTGCTCACATCTTACAGTCTTGTAAGGTCTTGACCAAGGATGGAGAAATCGAGACCCTGTATGCAAAAGACTTGGCTTTCGGTTACCGCCATTCAGCCATTCAAGACTCTGGTGCAGTTGTCTTATCAGCTAAATTTGCCCTTGCTCCAGGAAGCCATCAGGTTATCAAGCAAGAAATGGATCGTTTGACGCATCTACGTGAACTCAAGCAACCTTTAGAATATCCATCTTGTGGTTCGGTCTTTAAGCGTCCTGTTGGTCATTTTGCAGGTCAATTAATTTCAGAAGCTGGCTTGAAAGGCTATCGTATTGGTGGAGTAGAAGTCTCAGAAAAGCACGCAGGTTTTATGATTAATGTTGCTGACGGAACGGCTAAAGATTACGAGGACTTGATTGAGTCTGTTATCGAAAAAGTCAAGGAACACTCTGGCGTTACTCTTGAGAGAGAAGTTCGTATCTTGGGTGAAAGCAAGTAGGAAGCTGTATTTGAAAAGCTGCTGCTATGTCATGGAAAGGGGGTGAAAGCCTATCGTCAGTGCAGAAGAATGTAGGCAGTTCAATCTCCTACACGAGGTAGTAGCGGCCTGACAGAGCCCTGATCTGTTAATCTATGAAAAAGAAGGAATAAATGACAATTGAAAAAACCAATTATTGAATTCAAAAACGTTTCTAAGGTTTTTGAAGACAGCAACACCAAGGTTCTCAAAGATATCAACTTTGAGTTGGAAGAAGGGAAGTTCTATACTCTTCTAGGCGCGTCTGGTTCAGGGAAATCAACTATCCTTAACATCATTGCAGGTTTGCTGGATGCGACGACAGGAGATATTTTACTGGACGGTGTCCGAATCAATGACATCCCAACCAACAAGCGAGACGTCCATACGGTCTTCCAATCCTATGCCTTGTTTCCACACATGAATGTGTTTGAAAATGTTGCCTTTCCGCTCCGCTTGCGTAAAATTGACAAGAAAGAAATCGAGCAACGCGTAGCGGAAGTTCTCAAGATGGTTCAGTTGGAAGGTTACGAAAAACGTTCCATTCGTAAACTCTCAGGAGGACAACGCCAGCGTGTGGCTATTGCCCGTGCCATTATCAACCAACCTCGTGTGGTTTTGTTGGACGAACCTTTGTCAGCGCTGGACTTGAAATTAAGAACAGATATGCAGTACGAATTGCGGGAACTGCAACAACGATTGGGCATTACCTTTGTCTTTGTCACTCACGATCAGGAAGAAGCCCTGGCCATGAGTGACTGGATTTTCGTTATGAATGATGGCGAGATTGTCCAGTCTGGAACGCCTGTGGACATCTACGATGAGCCAATTAACCACTTTGTTGCCACCTTTATCGGTGAGTCAAATATCTTGCCAGGTACCATGATTGAGGACTACTTGGTTGAGTTTAACGGCAAACGCTTTGAAGCGGTCGATGGTGGGATGAAGCCGAATGAACCTGTTGAGGTCGTGATTCGTCCAGAGGACTTACGGATTACCCTTCCTGAAGAAGGCAAGCTCCAAGTTAAGGTCGATACCCAGCTCTTCCGTGGGGTACACTATGAAATCATCGCCTATGACGAACTTGGAAATGAATGGATGATCCACTCAACCCGTAAGGCCATCGTGGGTGAGGAGATCGGTCTGGACTTTGAACCAGAAGACATCCATATCATGCGTCTCAACGAAACTGAAGAAGAGTTCGATGCTCGTATTGAGGAGTACGTAGAAATCGAAGAGCAAGAAGCAGGTCTAATCAATGCAATCGAGGAGGAAAGAGATGAAGAAAACAAGCTCTAAACTCTTTGTAGTGCCCTACATGCTCTGGATTGCCCTCTTTGTCCTCGCACCCTTGGTCTTGATTTTCGGACAATCCTTTTTTAATATTGAAGGCCAGTTTAGTTTAGAAAATTATAAGTCTTACTTTGCGTCACAAAACTTGACCTACCTAAAAATGAGTTTCAACTCAGTGCTTTATGCAGGAATTGTGACCTTTGTAACCCTGCTTATCAGCTATCCAACAGCCCTCTTTTTGACCCGTCTCAAGCACCGTCAACTCTGGCTCATGCTGATTATCCTGCCTACCTGGATCAATTTGCTCCTTAAAGCCTATGCCTTTATTGGGATTTTTGGTCAAAATGGCTCTATTAACCAATTCCTTGAATTTATCGGAATCGGTTCGCAACAGTTGCTCTTTACCGATTTCTCCTTTATCTTTGTCGCAAGCTACATCGAGCTTCCCTTTATGATATTGCCGATTTTCAATGTCTTGGACGATATGGATAACAACCTCATCAATGCCAGCTACGATCTTGGTGCGACCAAATGGGAGACCTTCCGTCATGTCATCTTCCCTCTGTCTATGAACGGCGTGCGAAGTGGAGTTCAGTCGGTCTTTATTCCAAGCTTGAGTCTCTTCATGCTGACCCGTTTGATTGGTGGGAACCGTGTTATTACTCTGGGAACGGCTATTGAACAGAATTTCCTGACCAATGACAACTACGGTATGGGTTCAACCATCGGTGTGATTCTCATTCTGACCATGTTCATCACCATGTGGGTGACCAAGGAAAGGAGAGAACGATGAAAAAATTTGCCAATCTATATCTAGGACTGGTCTTTCTTGTCCTCTACCTGCCTATCTTTTACTTGATTGGTTACGCCTTTAACGCAGGCAACGACATGAATAGCTTTACAGGCTTTAGCTTGAGCCATTTTAAAACCATGTTTGGCGATGGTCGTCTTATGTTGATTGTGACTCAGACCTTTTTCTTGGCCTTCCTTTCAGCCTTGATAGCGACCATTATCGGGACTTTTGGAGCTATTTACATCTACCAGTCTCGTAAGAAATACCAAGAAGCCTTTCTTTCACTCAATAATATCCTCATGGTTGCGCCCGATGTTATGATTGGTGCCAGCTTCTTGATTCTCTTTACCCAACTCAAGTTTTCACTTGGCTTTTTGACCGTTCTTTCTAGTCATGTGGCCTTTTCCATTCCTATCGTGGTCTTGATGGTCTTGCCTCGTCTTAAGGAAATGAATGGCGACATGATTCATGCGGCCTATGACTTGGGAGCCAGTCAATTTCAGATGTTTAAGGAAATCATGCTTCCTTATCTGACTCCGTCTATCATTGCAGGTTATTTCATGGCCTTCACCTATTCGCTAGATGACTTTGCCGTGACCTTCTTTGTAACGGGAAATGGCTTTTCAACCCTATCAGTCGAGATATACTCTCGTGCTCGTAAGGGGATTTCGCTAGAAATCAATGCCCTGTCTGCCCTTGTCTTTCTCTTTAGTATTATCCTGGTTGTTGGGTATTACTTTATCTCACGTGAGAAGGAGGAGCAAGCATGAAAAAACTCTATTCATTTTTAGCAGGAATCGTAGCCATTATCCTCGTCTTATGGGGAATTGCGACGCATCTAGACAGTAAAATCAATAGCCGAGATAGTCAAAAACTGGTCATTTACAACTGGGGTGATTATATCGATCCTGAACTCTTGGAGAAATTCACAGAAGAAACAGGAATCCAAGTCCAGTACGAGACTTTTGACTCCAATGAAGCCATGTATACCAAGATCAAGCAGGGTGGAACGACCTACGATATTGCTATCCCTAGTGAATACATGATTAACAAGATGAAGGACGAAGACCTCTTGGTACCGCTTGACTATTCAAAACTTGAAGGTCTTGAAAATATCGGACCAGAGTTCCTCAACCAGTCCTTTGACCCAGGCAATAAATTCTCCATTCCTTACTTCTGGGGAACCTTGGGAATTGTCTACAATGAAACCATGGTAGATGAGGCGCCTGAGCATTGGGATGACCTCTGGAAGCCAGAGTATAAGAACTCTATCATGCTCTTTGATGGGGCGCGTGAGGTGCTGGGACTCGGACTAAATTCCCTCGGCTACAGCCTCAACTCCAAGGATACCCAGCAGTTGGAAGAGACAGTTGATAAGCTCTACAAACTGACTCCAAATATCAAGGCTATTGTGGCGGATGAGATGAAGGGCTACATGATCCAGAACAATGCTGCTATCGGTGTGACCTTCTCTGGTGAAGCCAGCCAAATGCTAGAAAAAAATGAAAATCTACGCTATGTGGTGCCGACTGAGGCCAGCAACCTTTGGTTTGACAATATGGTTATACCAAAAACAGTCAAAAACCAAGATGCAGCCTATGCCTTTATCAACTTTATGTTGAAACCCGAAAATGCTCTCAAAAATGCGGAGTATGTCGGCTATTCAACACCAAACCTACCAGCTAAGGAATTGCTCCCAGAGGAGAAAAAAGAAGATAAAGCCTTCTATCCAGATGCTGAAACCATGAAACACCTAGAAGTTTATGAGAAATTTGACCATAAATGGACAGGCAAATATAGCGACCTCTTCCTACAGTTTAAAATGTATCGGAAGTAGGAGTAGAACGTAAGAAAACGAATCAGTTAGAGCTGGTTCGTTTTTTAAAAAATAGAAGGCAATTTTTTAACTGTATATTTTTCTATTCTGGTTGCTTATTTTTTAGCCCAGTAGTATACTAAGTTTAACCTTACAGAAAGCGGTAACAAACAATGGAAATGTCTACTTTTTTCAAAAAAAGTTTCTGGCCAACCTTTTTGACTGTTCAGCAAACATATATACTATTTTATCTAAAGGATGGTTTGGATCGACAATACCTAACAACTGATTCCATACATTTGGTGATAGGGTTCTTTATATTTGCAAATATTTTCGTAGCTATCTTTAACAATTCAAAACTTTGGAATAAAAGTTGGGATAAAAAGAGTGATAGTAGTAAGAAAAAATATGTTCTGAAAAAGTAATCTGAGATGTAGGAAATGGGTTATTAAATGGGTATCATTTCCAGTTGACGCAGACTTTAAAAAACGTTATAATAAGAAAGTTGAGAATTGATTTTCAGTTGTCTTAGTCCAGAGAAATGGCGGTGCTGCGAGCCATCTAAGCTAGAAAGTCATGCTACTCAATCATACAATTGCATAAGAATAAGAGAATGACAAGTTCATTGAATGAAGGTGGTACCGCGGTTTTTCGCCCTTCGTGATATGAGCTTGTCTTTTAATTTTTGGAGGTGTTGATGAAAACATTTCTTGTCAAACAAAAGTTTCGTCTTGGAGGCGAACGCTTCGCTATCAAGGATGACAGGGGAGAAATCGCCTATCAGGTAGAGGGATCATTTTTTTAAGATTCCCAAAACTTTTACCATCTATGATGCGACTGGTGAACAAGTTAGTCAGATCAGTAAAGAAATCTTGACCTTGCTTCCTCGTTTTGAGATTCAGCTTTGGGATGGCTCGAGTTTTGTCATTCGTAAGAAGTTGACCTTCTGGCGAGATAAGTATGAGTTTGATAATCTGGGGCTTCGTATCGAGGGCAATATCTGGGATTTGAATTTCAAACTACTGGATGATCGCGATCAGTTGATCGCGGAAATCAGGAAAGAACTCTTCCATCTGACCTCTACTTATAACGTAACAGTCCTTGAGGACGCTTATGCAGACCTAGTCATTTCCCTCTGTGTCGCGATTGACTATGTGGAAATGCTGGAAAGCCAATCAAATTAAACAAGTAATAAGGAGACAATATGAAACAACTATCTAGTGCACAAGTACGCCAAATGTGGCTTGATTTCTGGGCGACCAAAGGTCACTCAGTAGAACCATCAGTGAGCTTGGTTCCTGTAAATGACCCTACACTTTTGTGGATCAACTCTGGGGTAGCAACCCTTAAGAAATACTTTGACGGGACCATCATTCCTGAAAATCCACGTATTACCAATGCCCAAAAGGCTATCCGTACCAACGATATCGAAAATGTAGGGAAGACTGCACGTCACCATACCATGTTTGAAATGTTGGGGAACTTCTCTATCGGTGATTACTTCCGTGATGAAGCTATCACTTGGGCTTATGAGCTTTTGACAAGCCCTGAATGGTTTGACTTCCCTGCTGAAAAACTGTACATGACCTACTATCCAGATGATAAAGATTCTTACAACCGCTGGATTGAAGTGGGAGTGGATCCAAGTCATTTGATTCCAATCGAGGATAACTTCTGGGAAATCGGTGCGGGACCTTCTGGACCAGATACAGAGATTTTCTTTGACCGTGGAGAAGCTTTTGACCCAGAAAATATCGGTATTCGTTTACTTGCAGAAGATATTGAAAACGACCGTTATATCGAAATCTGGAATATCGTTTTGTCACAATTTAACGCAGACCCTGCTGTTCCTCGTAGCGAATACAAGGAATTGCCACACAAGAACATTGATACGGGCGCTGGTTTGGAGCGTTTGGTAGCGGTTATCCAAGATGCTAAGACTAACTTTGAAACGGACCTCTTCATGCCAATCATTCGTGAAGTGGAGAAATTGTCTGGTAAGGTTTATGACCAAGATGGCGACAACATGAGCTTTAAGGTCATCGCTGACCACATCCGTTCACTTTCATTTGCCATCGGGGATGGTGCCCTTCCTGGAAATGAAGGTCGTGGTTACGTCCTTCGTCGTCTTCTCCGTCGTGCTTCTATGCATGGTCAAAAATTGGGAATCAACGAGCCTTTCCTTTACAAACTCGTTCCAACTGTTGGAAAAATCATGGAAAGCTACTACCCAGAAGTGCTTGAAAAACGTGACTTTATCGAAAAAATCGTTAAGAGCGAAGAAGAGTCATTTGCTCGTACCCTTCACTCTGGTCAACACTTTGCCCAAGGCATTGTAGCTGATTTGAAAGAAAAAGGTCAATCTGTCATTGCTGGTTCAGATGTATTTAAACTTTACGACACTTATGGATTCCCAGTTGAATTGACTGAAGAAATCGCTGAAGAAGCTGGCATGACTGTAGACCGTGAAGGATTTGAAGCAGCCATGAAAGAACAGCAAGAACGTGCGCGTGCGTCAGCTGTCAAGGGTGGCTCAATGGGGATGCAAAATGAAACCCTTCAAAACATCACTGTAGAAAGTGTCTTCAACTACAATGCTAGCCAATTATCTTCTAAATTGGTGGCTATCGTAGCGGATAATGCAGAAGTAGAAGCTGTAGCAGAAGGAATTGCCTCTCTTATCTTTGCAGAAACACCATTCTACGCTGAAATGGGTGGACAGGTCGCTGACCACGGACAAATCTTGGATGAGTCAGGTAAGGTCGTGGCTACTGTGACCAATGTTCAAAAAGCACCAAACGGACAAGCACTACATACAGTTGAAGTCCTTGCACCACTTGCCTTGAACCAAGAATATACCTTGGCAATCGATACAAATCGTCGTCACCGTGTCATGAAAAACCACACAGCGACTCACTTGCTTCACGCTGCCCTTCATAATATCCTTGGAAACCACGCAACACAAGCAGGGTCTCTTAACGAAGTAGAATTTCTTCGTTTTGACTTTACCCACTTCCAAGCAGTAACTGCTGAGGAACTTCGTGCAATTGAACAGCAAGTCAATGAGAAAATCTGGGAAGCTCTTGAAGTGAAGACAGTTGAAACGGATATTGACACTGCCAAAGAAATGGGTGCTATGGCTCTCTTTGGTGAGAAATACGGTAAAGAAGTCCGTGTTGTTACTATCGGTGACTACTCTATCGAGCTTTGTGGTGGTACCCACGTTGGCAACACTTCTGAAATCGGTCTTTTCAAGATTGTCAAAGAAGAAGGGATTGGCTCAGGAACTCGCCGTATCTTGGCGGTAACTGGTAAGGAAGCCTTTGAAGCCTACCGTGAACAAGAAGACGCTCTTAAAGCTGTTGCAGCAACCTTGAAAGCACCTCAACTTAAGGAAGTTCCTCACAAGGTAGAAGGACTTCAAGAACAACTTCGTCAATTGCAAAAAGAAAATGCTGAGTTGAAAGAAAAGGCCGCAGCTGCAGCTGCAGGCGACATCTTCAAGGATGTGAAGGAAGTCAACGGTCACCGTTACATTGCTAGTCAAGTATCTGTATCTGACGCTGGTGCCCTTCGTACTTTTGCGGATAACTGGAAACAAAAAGACTACTCTGATCTTCTTGTCCTAGTTGCTGCTATCGGTGACAAGGTCAATGTCCTTGTAGCAAGTAAGACAAAAGACCTTCATGCAGGAAACCTTGTCAAAGAATTGGCACCAATCGTCGATGGACGTGGTGGTGGTAAACCAGACATGGCCATGGCAGGAGGAAGCAACCAAGCTAAGATCCAAGAATTGTTGGATTCAGTAGCAGGTAAATTGTAAGATAATAAAGATCTATCCACTTGGGTAGGTCTTTTTGTGAATACAAAAAAACCAAATCCGCTTGGATCTGGCTTGATGATTATAAGCTATTAGATAGTATTGGCTGCCCAGACACTTACCGAAGCAGCTGAGACAGGGAATTGTCCATAACCTTCCTCATCGATGATAACTTGAGCTTGGTGGTTTTCAAGTAGATCTACAAAGGTTTGGTTAGCCCATTCTTGGCCGATAAACATTGATTTGCTGTTTTCTTGGTCATTTGAGATGAGAACTGCGATTGGGGATTGATTTTCAGCACCTGAACGTACCCAACCGATACAGTTAGGATCATCAAAGTAGTCATTTTGTTCTCCATAGGCCAAGTCTTTTCGGATGGCTAGGAGGCGGTCAAGGACTTCTTTGAAATCTTGTTGAGCATACTGCCCTGAAATCCCATAGTAGTCGCCGTAAAAGACACATGGAAGGCCATTTTGGCGTAACAGAATGAGGGCATAGGCTGCTGGTTTGAACCATTCTTCAACAGTCGATTCAAGGGCTTGTCCTCGTTGGGTATCATGGTTGTCGACAAAGGTCACAGCCTTATCAGGCTTGAGTTCAACCAAGCTATCTGTGAAAATACCACGAAGGTCATAGTTTGCGCCAGCTTGACTGGCTTCAAAGAGATTCTGGTGTAGACGAACATCGACAAGGTCAAAGCGTTCTTCCGTTTTTTCAAGATAGTCCAGATTGGCTTCCTTGTCAGGATTCCAGAATTCACCAAAAACATAGAAATCGTCACCGTATCTTTCCTTCATATCTCGGATGAAATTGCGCATGAAGAAAGAGTCAATGTGCTTAACGGCATCCAAGCGGAAACCAGCTACACCAGTTGTCTCCATGAACCATTCAGCCCAGTCATAGATATTTTGAATGACTTCAGGATGTTTAAAGTCTAGGTCGGCATACATGAGGTAGTCATAGTTTCCGTTTTCGTTATCGACCAATTCCTCATTTGCCCAGCCTTTATTGTCACCTTGGATCAGATAAATCCCAGACTTACGGCGTTTGGCATCATAGTCTGTACCTGTGAAGTGGTACCAGTGCCAGTGGAAGTCATTGTAGGTATCTTGGCGACCATCGAAGGTAAAGCTAGTCCAGCCATTGATGGTGAAGGGTTCTCCAAGTTCAACCGTACGGTCTACAGGGTCTACTTCGATAACCTGAAAGGCTTCCATGTGATCGGCTGCAGCCTTGTGGTTGAGTACCACATCGGCCATAGGCTGGATTCCCTGTGCTTTTAGGGCTTGAATAGCTTGAAGATAGTCTTCTTTGAAACCATACTTGGTACGGACTGTCCCTTTTTGGTTGAACTCTCCAAGGTCAAATAGGTCATAGACACCATAGCCGACATCTTTTTCATTGGTTGCCTTAAAAGCTGGTGGCATCCAGACATGACTAATACCGAGATTAGCAAGGTGTTGAGCATCTTCAGCCAGACGCGTCCAGTGCTGGCCGTCATGGGGCAGATACCATTCAAAGTATTGCATGAGTGTTTGATTTTGCATGATGTTTCCTCTTACTTGTCAATCTTGTTCTTTATTCTATCATAAAGTATCGGTTAGCTCAAACGTTTGCGTAAAATAGAAGACATGTATTTCAACTATTCAAGATAAAGTGTTGATTTTTAAAATGAAAGCGCTATAATGATAGTGAATTACATAGATAAAGAGAGGAGATTTCTCATGATTGAATTTCAAAATGTTAGTAAGTTGTATGGTGATAAAGAGGCCTTGAGCAATCTCAATTTGCAGATTGAAAATGGAGAGATTATGGGCTTGATTGGCCATAATGGAGCTGGAAAATCGACCACCATAAAATCCTTAGTCAGTATTATTTCACCCAGCAGTGGTCGTATTTTGGTAGACGGTCAGGAGTTATCTGAAAATCGCTTGGCTATTAAACGAAAGATTGGCTACGTAGCAGACTCGCCTGACTTATTTTTACGCTTAACGGCCAATGAATTTTGGGAATTGATTGCCTCATCCTATGAGCTAACTAGCTCTGACTTGGAGGCTAGTCTAGCTAGGCTATTGAACGTTTTTGATTTTGCTGAAAACCGCTATCAGGTTATTGAAACCCTTTCTCACGGAATGCGTCAGAAAGTCTTTGTTATCGGAGCACTCTTGTCTGATCCTGATATTTGGGTCTTGGATGAACCCTTGACAGGTTTGGATCCCCAGGCTGCCTTTGATTTGAAGCAAATGATGAAGGAACATGCGCAAAAAGGTAAGACTGTCTTGTTTTCAACCCATGTCCTAGAGGTAGCCGAGCAAGTCTGTGATCGGATTGCTATTTTGAAAAAAGGGCATTTGATTTATTGTGGTAGCGTAGAGGACTTGAGAAAAGACCACCCAGACCAGTCTTTGGAAAGTATCTACCTTAGTCTTGCTGGTAGAAAAGAGGAGGTTGCGGATGCGTCTAAAGGTCATTAAAAAATTAGTTGATATCAATATCCTCTATTCATCTCAAGAAGCTAATCTGGCTAATCTACGAAAGAAGCAGGCTAAGAATCCTGGGAAAAAAGTAAATGTTTCCGCTAGAGTCCTAAGTTCTTACATTTTTTCTAGTCTCTTGATGCTTTTCATGTTTATAAATATAGCCTTTCGTTTTCCTTTTGAGGAAATGCCTGTTTATTTTAGCTTCATGGTTGCTATTTTACTAGTGATTGCCTTTTCAACTTCTTTAACAGCTTTTTACAATGTCTTTTATGAGAGTAAGGACCTAGTCTCCTATAGGCCCTATGCCTTTAAAGAATCAGAGATTATAATCGCTAAAGGACTGTCTGTCCTCTTGCCAGCTCTGCCTGGAATTGTACCAATCCTAGCTTATTTTCTAGTCCTCTATATTAGGCTAGCACCTTCTCTTTGGCTAGGCTTGCCTTTGATGCTACTGTCCTTGACCTTATTATTTGTCTCTGTTACTTTAGTGATGGTAGTGGCAGTACATTTCTTGGCTCAGACTAGGGTCTTCAGAAAGTATCAGTCTATTTTTTCGAATGTGATGATTGGGATAGGGGTTCTCATACCTTTAATATTTGTCTTCTTTCTACAGTCGACTTCTGGAGTTATAGTTGACAGAGTTAGAGACATTCCACCTCTTCTTTATCCTATTCATCTCTTTTACAAAATAGCAGTGGAGCCTTTTTCGAAAGAAGCCATCCTGGGTCTGCTCGCTTGGATAGGACTAACACTCTTCCTGCTTTACTTGAGCAAAAAGAAGGTTTTTCCTCGTTTTTATGACGTGATTCTGCTTAACAGTGAGGAGAAGGTCAAGAAAGAACGTCACAGTAAGGAGAGAATTTCAACTACTAAAAAGGGCTTTTTCCGTATGGTTTTACGCTACCACCTCACCCTCTTGGGACAGGGAACTGGCGTGATTACAGTGCTTTTTACAAGTGCTTTTCTTCCTTATCTCATGATGATCGGTCTGATTTCCAAAATTCGAGATTCTCAGATAGTTCCAGACATTCATCCTCCATACTGGTTACCCTTGTTTTTTATAGGATTGTTTATAGCAGTTGTCAATAACAATATCACCAGCCTGCCTTCAATTGCCTTGTCTTTAGAGAGGGAAAATGTTGATTTTCTAAAGAGTTTACCCTTTGACTTTGCTCGTTATGTGAAAGTGAAATTTTGGATTATCTTTGCTGTCCAGTCCTTTTTACCAATTCTGACTTTACTTGGTCTTTCTCTATATTTAGGTTTGCCCATCCTTTCGATGATTTACCTTCTTGTGGCATGGTTCCTTGCCAGTGTCATCCTTTCTTGCCACCATTACCTTAAGGACGTGAAAAATTTGTCAACCAATTGGAGTAACATTACGGACCTGGTGAACCGTTCAAATCGTATAGTAGCAATAGTTTTACTCTTAATTTATAGTGTTATCTTAATGATTTTAGTCATAGCAAGTTTGTTCTTGGTTCAGTCTCTCGCCTCTGTCCTTGCCATCAGCTTGGGAGTAGGAGCTCTTATCCTCTTACTTGGTCTTACTATTTTTGTCTATCATTACTACCTGTCACGCATATTGGCAGAAATAGAAAAAAGATGAGCTAGTTGGTCGTTTGCTTGATAAATTTTATAAAAAGAAATGCTCCTCCAAAACGGAAGAGCATCTTTTATTGTGATTTTGATTCGGTTTCTGCCGACTCTGGATGGAGTTCTTGGTAACTTGGTGCCTTGAAAAGGTCAGTACTGGTCTTACCTTGTCGTTGGCTAAAGAGACTGGTTGATTGACTACCTTTTTCCTGCTCAATCTTTTGAAGAATTGGTAAAGAATTGAGGTAAGAAATACTTTCTGTATCAACTTTTCCAAGATGATCTGCTTGGTAGAAACGTATCAAATCGCCAGTTTGAATCTGGTCGCTGATTTTCAGCTGTTGGCTGGCTGCCTGCCGAACAATGTCTAGTTCAGTCTGAGCTTGTTCATCAAGATTGCTGATTTCAAGACCGCTCTCAGTATAGTAGGTTCGTCCGTCATAACTGGTGTATTTTGGTGTAACGAAGGAATTGGCAGTCCGAAAGGCAACGATTTCTTGATGATCTGGAGACAGAAGATCTTGTCCAACTTGAAGGAAGGAATTGGACTCAATACCAAGGAGGTGTTCGAGAGTCGGTAAGATATCGATTTGTCCACCGTAGGTATTGATGATTTGTCCTTTTTCATAGCCAGGCATGACCACCATAAAAGGCACTCGTTGCAACATGGCATTGTCGTAATTCGACCAGTTCTCAGAAGTCTTGCCAATCAAGGGAGCCAGGTCAGGATTGCGGGAATTGGAAATGCCATAATGGTCTCCGTAGATGACGATGATGGATTTTTCATAGAGGCCACTTTCTTTGAGATAGTCAAAGAAGGCCTTGATAGCACTATCCAGATAGTTAGCTGTTTGGAAGTAGCCGTTGATGGTTTCATCTTTGGTTTTAGCCAAGGGGAAACCAAGCTCATCGCCTGTCAGATTGCTAGCATAGGGATAGTGATTGGATACCGTGATATACTTAGCATAAAAAGGCTGCTGCAAGTGCTCTAGATATTGGATAGAATCTTTCATCATGATTTTATCATTTAAACCATATTGGAAAGAATTGCTACTGTCTTGCTTGGTAAAATAGGAAGCATCAAAGAAGTATTGGTAGCCCCATTGTTTGTAGGTTGTATTTCGGTTCCAGAAGGTCCCAATATTACCATGAAAGACTGCACTCGATTGATAGCCATTTTTTGATAGGATAAAAGGCGCAGCCTGCTGGGTATTGGTACCTCCATAGTTGACCATAAAGGAACCTTGGTCAAGTCCAAACAAACCAGTCTCCAGCATGGTTTCCGCATCTGAGGTCTTACCAGCCTTGACTTGGTTAAAGATATTCGAAAAGGCTAGGGTTGCTTGCGAATGGTAGAGGGAATTAAGGAAGGGAGTGACTTCATGCTCAGTTCCATCTACGTTGAGTTTATAGTCAAGTAGGAACTGCTGAAAACTCTCTAAGTGGAGATAAATAACATTTTTTCCTTTGGCAAGGCCAAAATAGTCTGGATTGGGCTTAGCAGAATGTTCTTGAATATAGTCTGTGATAGGTTGAAGGTCGGTCTCAGAAGCCTTGGCACGTTCTTTGTTGGCGCTGTAGGATTGGTTGGCACTATAGCCCAAAAAGGCTGGCAAACTAAGGGCACGAACAATATAATAATTAGAAAATCCTCGCGATAGGAGATCGGGACGTTCGATTTCAGCCAAGAAAAGATTAGCAGAAAAGAGCAGGGCTGAGAGAGCAGTGATGGCAACACTGGAGCGGAATTTGAAAGGTCTCCTATCCAGCTGGATGAGCTTCTTATAGAGAAGATAAGCCAGCAATGGGAAATCCATAAAATAGATGAAATCCCAAAAGCGCAGTAACTCTAGTTCGGCAGTACCAACAGACACCTTGCTGACCACTTTCATGGTATTGGCCGTGATAAAGTCACTAAATTCTCGATAGTAAAAAATATTAGAATAGAGCCAAATGAATAAAAGGCAGTAAATAGCTATACTAAGACTGTAAAAGGCCTTGGTTGATCGAGCATAGAGGGCTAGAGCCAGCAGGAGGAGTCCCAAAGGAATGGGATTGAAAAAGGCGATAAAGGCAAGGTAATTTCCCTGCAATTTGCCTACTTGAATATCTAAATTGAAGTCAACGGTATAGGCTAATAAGGTTTTGAGCCAATAGAGGATTAAAAGGGTTAGGACAAAACCCAGTCTGGTACCGATGGCTTTTTGGATTTTGTTAAAATTGATTCTCACACAATTACTTCCTAAGTTTTTATTAGTATTAGTATACCATTTTTTAAAACTAGAGTAAAAAAGCAAGGGTAGTTTCTTTTTTGAGAATTGTCACAAAATTTGCTATAATAGGGACTATGAATAGAATAAGAGTCAGCAAAAGGGTTGAAAAGAAGCTTGCCAAAGGTTTGGTTTTACTAGAAGCCAGCGATCTTGAGAATGTCAATCTTAAGGATCAGGAAGTAGAAGTGCAGAGTCAGGAAGGAACCTTTCTTGGGACTGCCTACCTTTCTCAGCAAAACAAGGGCTTGGGCTGGTTTGTGAGCACAGACAAGGTGACCTTCAATCAAGCTTTCTTTGAAACGCTGTTTAGACAAGCTAAAGAAAAGAGAAGTGCCTACTATCAAGATGATTTGACAACTGCCTTTCGTCTCTTCAACCAAGAGGGAGATGGCTTTGGCGGTCTGACAGTGGACCTTTATGGCGACTATGCTGTCTTTTCTTGGTATAACTCTTATGTTTATCAGATTCGTCAGACCATCTCAGAAGCTTTTAGACAGGTTTTTCCTGAGGTTTTAGGAGCATATGAGAAGATCCGTTTTAAGGGTTTGGACTATGAATCTGCCCATGTTTATGGTCAAGAAGCACCTGACTTTTTCACTGTTTTAGAAAATGGTGTCTTGTATCAAGTCTTTATGAACGATGGTTTGATGACAGGGATTTTCCTAGACCAGCACGAGGTTCGTGGTAGTCTAGTGGATGGATTGGCTATGGGCAAATCCTTGCTCAATATGTTTTCCTACACAGCAGCCTTTTCAGTAGCTGCGGCCATGGGTGGAGCTAGCCAGACAACTTCGGTTGACCTAGCTAAACGTTCACGAGAATTGTCTCAAGCGCATTTTCAGGCAAATGGAATCAGCACAGGCGACCATCGCTTTATAGTCATGGATGTCTTTGAGTATTTCAAGTATGCTAAGCGAAAAGGCTTGACTTACGATGTGATTGTTCTAGATCCGCCTAGCTTTGCTCGGAATAAAAAACAAACATTTTCTGTGGCTAAGGATTATCACAAGTTGATATCCCAGAGTCTTGAGATTTTAAATCCGGGCGGTATTATTATTGCCAGCACCAATGCTGCCAATGTATCCCGCCAGAAATTTATAGAACAAATTGATAAAGGCTTTGCAGGAAGAAGTTACCAGATTTTAAATAAATACGGTCTTCCAGCAGATTTTGCCTATAATAAAAAAGATGAAAGTAGTAATTACCTCAAGGTGATTAGTATGAAGGTTAGTAAATGAAATTAATCGTTTCAGTAATGCCAAGAAGTTTAGAGGAGGCCCAGGCTCTGGATGCCACGAGGTATCTGGATGCCGACATCATTGAATGGCGTGCCGACTATCTGCCTAAAGAAGCGATTTTGCAGGTGGCTCCAGCGATTTTTGAAAAATTTGCAGGTCGTGAATTGGTTTTCACGTTGCGAACTCGTTCTGAAGGGGGAGAAATCGACCTTTCTCCAGAAGAATATATCCATCTAATCAAGGAAGTGGCGCAACTCTATCAACCAGACTATATTGATTTTGAGTACTATAGCTACAAGGATGTTTTTGAGGAAATGCTGGACTTCCCAAATCTCGTTTTGAGTTACCATAATTTCCAAGAAACACCTGAGAACATGATGGAAATTTTGTCAGAGTTGACGAGTTTAAATCCAAAACTTGTTAAGGTTGCGGTGATGGCTCACACGGAGCAGGATGTGCTAGACTTGATGAACTATACACGAGGCTTTAAAACCCTCAATCCTGAGCAGGAATATGTAACTATTTCTATGGGTAAGGTGGGCAAGGTCTCTCGTATCACTGCAGATGTGACTGGTTCTAGCTGGTCCTTTGCTAGTCTAGATGAGGCAAGTGCCCCAGGTCAGATTTCCCTAGCTAATATGAAAAAAATTCGGGAGATTTTGGATGAAGCTTGATGGCTATACACGTTTAGCTGCCGTTGTTGCCAATCCTATTAAGCATTCTATTTCCCCATTTATTCACAATAGCGCCTTTGAGGCGACAGCTACCAATGGTGCTTACGTGGCTTGGGAGATTGAAGCGGGTGACTTGGCAGAAACAGTGGCCAATATTCGTCGCTACCAGATGTTTGGCATCAACTTGTCCATGCCCTATAAGGAGCAGGTGATTTCTTATTTGGATGAATTGAGTGACGAAGCGCGCTTGATTGGTGCGGTTAATACGGTTGTCAATGAGAATGGCAATTTAATTGGATATAATACAGATGGCAAGGGATTTTTTAAGAGCTTGCCTTCTTTTACAATTTCAGGTAAAAAGATGACCCTGCTTGGTGCAGGTGGTGCGGCTAAATCAATCTTGGCACAGGCTATTTTGGATGGTGTCAGTCAGATTTCAGTCTTTGTTCGTTCAGTTTCCATGGAAAAAACAAGACCATACCTAGACAAGTTACAGGAGCAGACAGGTTTTAAGGTGGACCTGTCTGCTTTAGAAGATGTTCCTGAACTGCAAGCAAGGATTGCTGAGTCGGATTTACTGGTCAATGCAACTAGTGTAGGGATGGATGGTCAATCCTCTCCAGTTCCTGAAAGCATAGTCTTACCAGAAACTCTTTTAGTAGCAGATATCATTTACCAACCCTTTGAAACACCATTTTTGAAATGGGCCAGAAGGCAGGGCAATCCAGCGGTCAACGGTCTGGGAATGTTGCTCTATCAAGCTGCAGAAGCTTTTCAACTGTGGACAGGCAAGGAAATGCCGACAGAAGAAATTTGGCAGTCTTTAACAGAAAAATACCAATAAAGAAAGGGAGATTCTCCTATGAAAATCAGAATCGATATTCCTCATCATCCTTATGATATTCAGATTGAAAAAGGTTGTCTGGCTCAGGCTGGTCAATGGTTGCGAGAACTCTGGCAACCACAAAAGGTAGTCATTGTAACAGACAACCATGTAGCTTCTCTTTATGCAGAGAAGGTCAAGCTCAGCCTAGAAGATGCTGGTTTTCAGGTAGCAGTTTTTGACTTTTTAGAAGGGGAAGAAAGAAAGAATTTAACCACTGTCCAGAAAGTCTATGAATTTTTAGTCAAGCAAGGTCTGACTCGTAGCGATGGAATCGTGGCTCTTGGTGGCGGTGTCGTTGGGGACCTGGCTGGTTTTGTAGCCTCTACCTATATGAGGGGCATTCATTTTGTTCAGATACCGACTAGCTTGACAGCCCAGGTGGATTCTTCTATCGGTGGAAAGACGGGTGTTAATACTCCATTTGCTAAAAATATGGTGGGGACCTTTGCCCAACCAGATGGGGTTCTGATTGACCCACTTGTTCTTGAAACCCTCGGAAAAAGAGAGTTGATTGAAGGAATGGGTGAAGTTATCAAGTATGGCTTGATTGAGGATCCAGAACTATGGACTCTATTGACGGAGCTGGATGGTTCTGTAGAGAGCATTCTGGAACATGCGGAGACTTTGATTGAACATTCTTGTCAGGTTAAGCGCAAGATGGTAGTTGAGGATGAGTTGGACAATGGTGTACGCCTTTACCTTAACTTTGGCCACACTATTGGTCATGCCATTGAAGCAACGGCCGGTTATGGAAAAGTCATGCATGGAGAAGCTGTGGCCATGGGCATGGTGCAGATTTCCAAGGTTGCTGAGGAAAAAGGTCTCATGCCAGCTGGCATAACTCAGTCCATCACAGAAATGTGTCAGAAATTTGGCTTGCCTGTTGACTATGAAAACTGGGATGTTGACAAGCTTTATCAGGCTTTGACACATGACAAGAAAGCGCGTGGCAATACCTTGAAATTGGTCTTGGTTCCAGAGCTTGGCTCAGCGACCATTCACCCAGTTTCTCTGGAAGAGATGAAAGACTACTTGGTAAAATAAGGAGAGTGTATGAGATATTTAACTGCAGGAGAATCACACGGTCCCCGTCTGACGGCTATCATTGAAGGAATTCCAGCTGGACTTCCTTTGACAGCAAAGGACATCAATGAGGATTTGAAACGTCGTCAGGGTGGATACGGCCGCGGTGGTCGTATGAAGATTGAGAGCGACCAAGTTATCTTTACTTCGGGTGTTCGCCATGGGAAGACTACTGGGGCTCCCATTACCATGGATGTCGTCAATAAGGACCATCAGAAATGGCTGGATATCATGTCTGCGGAGGACATTGAAGACCGCTTTAAAAGCAAACGAAAAATCACCCATCCTCGTCCCGGTCACGCCGACTTGGTTGGGGGAATCAAGTACCGTTTTGACGATTTGAGAAATTCTTTGGAGCGTTCATCTGCCCGTGAAACCACCATGCGGGTGGCAGTTGGGGCAGTAGCCAAACGCCTCTTGGCTGAGCTGGGTATGGAGATTGCCAACCATGTCGTGGTCTTTGGTGGTAAGGAAATCGATGTTCCTGAAAATCTAACAGTCGCTGAGATTAAGGAACGAGCTGCCCAGTCAGAAGTTTCTATTGTCAACCAAGAAAGGGAACAGGAAATCAAGGATTATATTGATCAAATTAAACGTGACGGTGATACCATCGGTGGAGTTGTCGAGACAGTCGTCGGAGGTGTTCCAGTCGGTCTTGGTTCCTATGTCCAATGGGACAGAAAATTAGATGCCAGACTTGCCCAAGCAGTTGTCTCTATCAATGCCTTTAAAGGGGTGGAATTTGGCCTTGGATTTGAAGCTGGTTACCGCAAAGGTAGCCAAGTTATGGATGAAATTCTCTGGTCTAAAGAAGACGGCTATACTCGCCGTACCAATAATCTAGGTGGCTTTGAAGGTGGTATGACCAATGGGCAACCGATTGTTGTTCGTGGAGTTATGAAACCCATTCCTACTCTCTACAAACCACTCATGAGTGTGGATATTGAAACCCATGAACCCTACAAGGCAACAGTGGAGAGAAGTGATCCGACCGCTCTTCCAGCAGCCGGTGTGGTCATGGAAGCCGTTGTGGCAACGGTTCTGGCACAAGAAATCCTTGAAAAATTCTCATCAGACAATCTAGAGGAATTAAAAGAAGCGGTAGCCAAACACCGAGACTATACAAAGAACTATTAAGGAGTTCCTATGGCAAAAACAGTCTATATCGCAGGTCTTGGTTTGATCGGTGCCTCGATGGCACTTGGTATCAAACGCGATCATCCAGATTATGAAATTTTAGGTTATAATCGCAGTCAAGCTTCGAGAGATATTGCCTTGAAAGAAGGCATGATTGACCGTGCAATGGATGATTTTGCTAGTTTTGCTCCTTTGGCAGATATCATTATTCTCAGTTTGCCAATCAAACAAACCATTGCTTTCATTAAGGAGTTGGCCGACTTGGACTTGAAAGAAGGCGTGATTATTTCAGATGCCGGTTCGACCAAGTCAGCTATTGTGGATGCGGCGGAGCAATATTTGGCTGGCAAGTCTGTTCGTTTTGTCGGGGCCCATCCCATGGCTGGTAGTCACAAGACAGGGGCTGCCTCTGCGGATGTCAATCTCTTTGAAAATGCCTATTATATCTTCACACCTTCAAGCCTGACAAGTCAGGACACGCTTGATGAAATGAAGGATCTGCTTTCAGGTCTTCATGCCCGTTTTATCGAGATTGATGCCAAGGAGCACGATCGAGTGACTTCTCAGATTAGCCATTTTCCTCATATTCTGGCTTCCAGTCTCATGGAGCAGACCGCGGTTTATGCTCAAGAACATGAGATGGCAAGGCGATTTGCGGCCGGTGGTTTTCGAGATATGACTCGAATTGCAGAAAGCGAGCCGGGTATGTGGACCTCCATTCTCTTGTCCAATCGTGAAACTATTCTGGATCGAATTGCGGATTTTAAGGAACGTTTAGAAGCGGTTGGACAAGCCATCAGCAAGGGAGATGAAGAGCAAATCTGGAATTTTTTCAACCAAGCGCGTGAGCAACGTCAGGCCATGGAAATCCATAAGCGTGGCGGTGTGGATAGCTCTTATGACCTTTATGTCGATGTTCCCGATGAAGAAGATGTCATCTTGAGGATTTTGGAACTGCTACGTGGAACTTCCTTGGTTAATATTCACATCAATGAGGAAAACCGTGAGGATATTCACGGGATCCTACAAATTTCATTTAAAAATGCTCAAGACTTGGAAAGAGCGGAGCACCTCATAACAGAAAACACCGACTATACAGTCGTCATCAAATAAGGAGAAAATCATGTCAAATATTTACGATAGTGCAAACGAACTCAGTCGCGGCCTACGCGAATTAGCAGAATATAAGGCTGTTAAAGCAGCTAAAGATGCGATTGCAGCAGATGCTGAGGCAAGCAAAATCTTTACAGAATACGTTGCCTTTCAAGAGGAAATTCAAAAACTAGCACAGACAGGTCAAATGCCAGACGCATCCTTTCAAGCGAAAATGGAAGGCTTTGGCAAGCAGATTCAAGGGAATAGCCTCTTATCAGAATTCTTTACCAAGCAACAACAATTGGCAATTTACCTTTCTGACATTGAAAAAATTGTTTTCGAACCAGTTTCAGAATTGCTAAAATAAGAAAATAACTATCATAAAGTCAGGAATTTTTAAGGAATTTCTGGCTTTTTATGATAAAATAGGTAAAAGTATTGCAAGTATGAGGTCCAGTATGAAACTAAAAACAAACATTAGCCACTTACATGGCAGTATCCGAGTTCCAGGTGATAAGTCTATCAGCCACCGTTCGATTATTTTTGGAAGTTTGGCTGAGGGTGAGACCAAGGTTTATGATATTTTGCGTGGCGAGGACGTGCTCTCAACTATTCAAGTTTTTCGTGACCTTGGTGTAGAGATTGAGGATAAAGATGGGGTTATTACCATTCAAGGTGTAGGTATGGATGGTTTAAAAGCTCCGAAAAATGCCCTTGATATGGGAAATTCTGGAACCTCGATTCGCCTGATTTCAGGTGTCCTTGCTGGTGCAGACTTTGAAGTAGAAATGTTTGGAGATGACAGTCTTTCCAAACGTCCTATGGACCGTGTGACGATTCCATTGAAAAAAATGGGCGTCAGCATTTCGGGACAAACTGAGCGAGACCTGCCTCCTCTTCACTTAAAAGGGACGAAAAACCTAAGACCTATTCATTATGAGTTACCAATTGCCTCTGCCCAAGTCAAGTCCGCCTTGATCTTTGCAGCCTTGCAGGCTCAGGGGGAGTCAGTGATTATCGAAAAAGAATGCACCCGTAATCATACTGAAGATATGTTGCAACAGTTTGGTGGTCATTTAAGTGTGGATGGCAAGAAAATCACAGTCCAAGGACCACAAAAATTGACAGGACAAAAGGTGGTTGTTCCAGGAGATATTTCCAGTGCAGCCTTTTGGCTAGTTGCTGGTTTGATTGTTCCAAATTCTCGTGTGGTGCTTAAGAATGTAGGTATTAACGAAACGCGTACAGGTATCATCGATGTCATTCGTGCCATGGGTGGAAAATTAGAAGTAACTGAAATTGATTCAGTCTCTAAATCCGCTACCTTGATTGTTGAGTCTTCTGACTTGAAAGGAACAGAGATTGGCGGTGCCTTGATTCCACGCTTGATTGATGAATTGCCAGTTATCGCTCTACTTGCGACCCAAACTCAAGGTGTAACAGTTATTAAGGATGCTGAGGAACTTAAGGTCAAGGAAACAGACCGCATTCAGGTTGTGGCAGACGCCTTAAATAGCATGGGTGCGGATATCACACCTACAGCAGATGGAATGATTATCAAAGGAAAATCAGCCCTTAACAGTGCTAGAGTCAATACTTTTGGAGACCATCGTATCGGCATGATGACGGCTATCGCGGCCCTCTTGGTTGCTGATGGAGAAGTGGAACTTGACCGTGCTGAAGCTATCAATACCAGCTATCCTAGCTTCTTTGATGATTTGGAGAACTTGATTCATGGCTAAGGTATTATTAGGATTTATGGGAGCCGGCAAATCGACTATTGCAAGAGGATTGGACCCTAATTACCTTGATATGGATGCTCTGATAGAGAAGCGCTTAGGTATGTCCATTGCGGAATTTTTCTCGGAAATGGGAGAAGCGGCCTTTCGTCAGGTAGAATCAGAAGTCCTAGCTGATTTACTACAAAGAGACCAAGTTGTGTCAACTGGTGGAGGAGTGGTCGTTTCTCAGCGAAATCGTGACATACTAAAGACCAATTCTAATAACATCTACCTGAAAGCAGATTTTGAAACCCTCTACCACCGTATCGCAGCTGATAAGGACAATCAGCGCCCGCTTTTTCTAAATAATAGCAAGGAAGAACTTGCAGCTATTTTCAAAGAAAGACAGGCTTGGTATGAGGAAGTGGCTAGTCGGATTTTGGATGTGACCAAGCTAAGCCCAGAGGAAATTATAGAGGAACTGAGATGAAAATTGCTTACCTAGGTCCCAAGGGATCATTTTCACACCACGTTGTGCAGACAGCTTTTCCTCATGAGGAATTGCAGGCCTTTGCCAATATTACAGATGTCATCAAGGCCTATGAGCAAGGCTTGGTGGACTATTCTGTAGTGCCAGTTGAAAATTCTATCGAGGGTAGTGTTCATGAAACCTTGGACTACCTTTTTCATCAGGCTCGCATTCAAGCAGTGGCAGAAATCGTTCAGCCTATTCATCAGCAGTTGATGGTGGTTCCAGGTCATAATAAGATTGAAAAGATTTTTTCACATCCACAGGCCTTGGCTCAAGGAAAGAAATTCATCGATGAACAATATCCAGAGGCCCAAATCGAGGTAACAGCTAGTACAGCTTATGCGGCCCGTTTTATTTCCGAACATCCAGACCAGCCTTATGCAGCCATTGCACCTAGAAGTTCTGCTGAAGAATATGGCTTGGAACTGATTGCCGAGGATATTCAGGAAATGGAAGCCAATTTCACACGTTTCTGGGTTTTAGGAGCTGAAAAGCCTTCTATTCCATTGAAAGAACAAACTGAGAAAATGAGTTTGGCCTTGACCTTACCGGACAACCTTCCAGGCGCACTTTATAAGGCCATGTCGACCTTTGCTTGGAGAGGAATTGACCTGACAAAAATTGAAAGTCGACCACTCAAGACAGCACTGGGAGAATACTTTTTCATTATCGATGTGGATTACGCCGATAAGGACTTGGTTAACTTTGCCCAAAAAGAATTAGAAGCGATTGGAATCCAGTATAAAGTACTGGGAGCCTATCCTATTTATCCAATATCAGACCACGGAAAGGAGAGAAGATGAGTAAAGAAAATCCCTTAAGTCATCATGAGCAGTTACGTTATGACTATCTCTTTAAGAACATTCATTACCTCAATGAGCGAGAGAAAAAAGAGTTTGCTTACCTGCAAGGTAAGTTAAATATGGCTAGCAGTAGTGAGACTTCTCCAGAAATTCATGATGAAAATCACGATATGGAAGAGTCTTTCATGGAACCAATCAATCAGTCTCCTCTTCCATCCTACGGTAACCGAAGTCGTGCAAAAAAATACCAGAAAAGTCATTCTCTTCCAAAGGTTAAGTCCAAAAAACGTAAGATTCGTTGGGGGCGCATTTTTGCAGGATTGCTTGCCCTTCTAGCCTGTGTTGGTTTTGGTATGATTTTTATGTTCCTAAAAGGTTATTCAAATGCGGATCCAACCAAACCTGCCAATGCTAAGGCAGCTCAAGTAGAAGTTTTTCATGGTCAAGATACCAAGGATGGGGTCAATATTTTGATTATGGGGACGGATGGACGGATTGGCCAAAACAGTGCTGAGACGAGAACGGACTCGATTATGGTTCTAAACGTTGGTGGCTCAGATAAAAAAATCAAGCTGGCCAGCTTTATGCGTGACAATTTGGTTTATATAGATGGTTACAGCCAAGTCATTAACGGTAGAAAGCAATCCGATAATAAGTTGAATGTGGCCTATGAGTTGGGGGAACAAGAGGGACAAAAAGGGGCAGAAATGGTTCGAAAAGTCCTAAAAGACAATTTTGACTTGGACATTAAGTACTATGCCTTGGTAGACTTCCAGGCCTTCGCAACCGCTATTGACACTCTGTTCCCAGATGGGGTGACAATTGATGCCAAATTCTCAACCTTGGAAGGTCAACTTTTAACCGAAGCTACGGTGGGAGATGATTTGCATGCTACGGAAACGGAGTCTCCAACCCAGACTATCAAAGTTGGGAAACAGCAGATGAACGGTTCAACCTTGCTCAATTATGCACGCTTCCGTGATGATGATGAAGGTGATTACGGTCGTACCAAGAGACAACAGCAAGTGTTGACAGCTGTTCTGCAGCAACTCAAGGATCCAACCAAACTCTTTACTGGTTCAGAAGCACTTGGTAAGGTCTTTGGCATGACCTCTACGAATGTTCCCTATAGTTTCTTATTGACCAATGGTTTATCCTTCCTAGATGGAGCGCAAAATGGCATTGAGAGATTAACAGTTCCAGAACTAGGTGATTGGGTCGATGCCTATGATGTCTATGGAGGACAGGCACTCTTAGTAGACCAAAATAAATATCAAACCAAGCTTGCTCAAATGGGAATGAGATAAGTTAAGATAGAAAAATCAAAGTTTGAAGGCTATTTATCTAGCAGTCAGGCTTTGATTTTTTACAGTCTGCAATAGATTTTCATCCCTTATTTGTGGTATAATGGAACGATACGATAGAAAGAATAATGAACAATATGACTGATTTAAAAGCAATTCAGGCTCGAAGTCTGGAGATGGCTGAATATTTTGTGGCCTTTTGCAAGGAACATGATTTGCTTTGTTATCTCTGTGGAGGAGGTGCTATTGGTGCCCTTCGAAACAAGGGTTTTATTCCTTGGGATGATGATCTAGATTTTTTTATGCCCCGTAAAGATTATGAGAAATTAGCAGAATTATGGCCTCGTTATGCAGATGAGCGTTATTTCTTGTCAAAGAGTAACAAGGATTTTGTCGACCGCAATCTTTTTATTACTATTCGTGACAAGGAAACTACCTGTATCAAACCTTATCAGCAGGATTTGGATTTGCCACATGGTTTGGCCTTAGATGTGTTACCTTTGGATTATTATCCGAAAAATCCAGCTGAGCGGAAAAAACAGGTTCGCTGGGCACTGATTTATTCACTCTTTTGTGCGCAGACTATTCCAGAAAAGCATGGTGCACTTATGAAATGGGGAAGCCGTATTTTACTGGGGTTGACTCCAAAATCTCTTCGTTATCGCATTTGGAAAAAAGCTGAGAAAGAAATGACCAAGTATAGTCTGGGTGAGAGCGATGGCATCACAGAATTATGCTCGGGTCCTGGTTACATGAGAAACAAGTACCTAATCGAATCTTTTGAGGATAATCTTTTCTTGCCATTTGAAGAGACAGAGATGCCCGTTCCAGTCGGCTACCATGCTTATCTCAGCACTGCTTTTGGAGACTACATGACACCTCCACCAGCAGACAAGCAGTTACCACATCATGATGCTGTCATCGCTGATATGGATAAGTCTTATACAGAATACAAGGGAGAATATGGTGGCTAAGAAAAAAATATTATTTTTTATGTGGTCTTTTTCTCTCGGGGGTGGCGCAGAGAAGATTCTATCTACCATTGTTTCAAATCTAGATCCAGAAAAGTATGATATTGATATTCTTGAAATGGAACATTTTGATAAGGGATACGAATCTGTTCCCAAGCATGTATGCATTTTAAAATCCCTTCAGGATTATCGCCAAGCCAGATGGATTCGAGCTCTTTTGTGGAGAATGAGAATTTATTTTCCAAGATTGACTCGTCGCTTGCTTGTAAGAGATGACTATGATGTTGAAGTTTCTTTTACTATTATGAATCCTCCACTTTTGTTCTCTAAAAGAAAAGAAGTCAAGAAAATCTCCTGGATTCATGGAAGTATCGAAGAATTTCTTAAGGATAGCTCAAAAAGGGAGTCACATAGATGCCAGTTGGATGCTGCGGATACCATTGTAGGAATTTCAAAAAAGACCAGCGATTCTATCAAGGAAGTCTATCCAGACTATGCTTCGAAATTACAGACGGTCTACAATGGATATGATTTTAAGACTATTTTAGAAAAATCTCAAGAGAAGATCGATATCGAGATTGCGCCTCAAAGTATCTGTACTATCGGACGGATTGAGGAAAATAAGGGTTCTGACCGTGTGGTGGAAGTGATACGATTATTACATCAAGAGGGAAAAAACTATCATCTCTACTTCATAGGGGCTGGTGATATGGAAGAGGAACTGAAAAAACGCGTCAAAGAATATGAGCTTGAAGACTATGTACATTTCCTTGGTTATCAAAAAAATCCTTATCAGTATTTATCTCAGACGAAAGTTCTCTTGTCTATGTCTAAACAAGAAGGTTTTCCTGGAGTGTATGTGGAGGCCTTGAGTTTGGGACTTCCTTTTGTCTCTACGGATGTTGGAGGGGCTGAGGAATTATCCCAAGAAGGACGATTTGGACAAATCATTGAGAGCAATCAAGAGGCAGCTCAGGCAATTACGAACTACATGACTACTGCCTCAAATTTCGATGTCAATGAGGCTAGCCAATTCATTCAACAATTCACAATTGCCAAACAAATCGAACAAGTAGAAAAACTATTAGAGGAGTAGCATGGAAACTGCATTAATCAGTGTGATTGTGCCAGTCTATAATGTGGCGCAGTACCTAGAAAAATCGATAGCTTCCATTCAGAAGCAGACCTATCAGAATCTGGAAATCATTCTTGTTGATGATGGAGCAACGGATGAAAGTGGTCGCTTGTGTGATTCAATCGCTGAACAAGATGATAGGGTGTCAGTGCTTCATAAAAAGAACGAAGGTTTGTCGCAAGCACGAAACGATGGAATGAAGCAGGCTCACGGAGATTATCTGATTTTCATTGACTCAGATGATTATATCCATCCAGAAATGATTCAGAGCTTATATGAGCAATTAATTCAAGAAGATGCGGATGTTTCGAGCTGTGGTGTCATGAATGTCTATGCTAATGATGAAAGCCCACAGTCAGCCAATCAGGATGACTATTTTGTCTGTGATTCTCAAACATTTCTGAGGGAATACCTCATAGGTGAAAAAATACCTGGAACGATCTGCAATAAGCTAATCAAGAGAGAGATTGCAACTGCCCTATCCTTTCCAAAGGGATTGATTTATGAAGATGCTTATTATCATTTTGATTTAATCAAGTTGGCCAAGAAGTACGTTGTTAATACCAAACCCTATTATTACTATTTCCATAGAGGGGATAGTATTACGACTAAACCCTATGCAGATAAGGATTTAGCCTATATTGATATCTACCAAAAGTTTTACAATGAAGTTGTGAAAAACTATCCGGATTTGAAAGAGGTTGCTTTTTTCAGATTGGCTTATGCCCACTTCTTTATTCTGGATAAGATGTTGCTAGATGATCAGTATAAACAGTTTAAAGCCTATTCTCAAATTCATCGTTTTTTAAAAGGCCATGCCTTTACTATTGTTAGGAATCCAATTTTCCGTAAGGGGAGAAGAATTAGTGCTTTGGCTCTATTCATAAATATTTCCTTATACCGATTCTTATTACTGAAAAATATTGAAAAATCTAAAAAATTACATTAGAACGGGGGTGAGCAAGTGATTGATGGGAAACGATTATTATTTAGTTTGACCATAGTCAGCTATGCCTTGACGCTAGTAAGTGGAATTGTGTATCTGTTTAATAATAACAATGTTAGCTTGCTTTCTACTTTATTGTTCTTACTGGTTAGTAGCTTAATTGCTTGTTGGAATGATATCAAGTATTACTTAATCCATTTTATTTTCTTTTTAACTATTTTTGTATTTCTGGTATCAAGGCCGACCATTGATTATTTTAGGGATGGTGCTTTGGATACCTATCATCCCATAGCCTATCGTTTTGCCTTTATAGTCGTCATGGTTTCGATATTGGGATTGACCACAGGGGGGCTCCTAGCTCGCTATTTTATAGCTAGAAAGCAAATAAAAGTACCCAAGATAGGAAGTTCTCTAAAAGATGTTTACATCAAGCGGTTGCGCTTTGTATCGCTAGGAGTTTTTCTTCTAACCTATCCTTTCTATTTCATTCGGTTATTTGAACGGCTCCTGTATCGCTTGCAGACTTCCTACTATGCCTACTATGCAAACTTTGAAAGTAAACTACCTTATTTTACCTATATCTTATCAACATTTACGGTCTATGCAATGTGTATGTATTTGGCAACCAAGCCAAAGAAATTGCAGGCAACAGCAGTGCTTGTCTCCTTTATTGCAGCTAATACTATTCATTTGGCAATCGGGACACGCAATCCCTTTATTTTAAGTATTCTATTTGCTTTCGTTTATTACTTTATGCGAGAGCAAACAGAAAAGGGAAAATGGATTGGATTTAAAGAAAAGTTAGCGATTTTTGTAGGTTCTCCTATTCTCATGTTAGCGATGGGAATACTCAATTATGTACGGGATAATGTCCAAGTTTCCCATACAGGTTTCTGGGATATCTTACTTGACTTTATCTATAAACAAGGAACCAGTTTTGGTGTTTTGGCTCGAGGCTTTCTATTTAACAGTAGCCTCCCTTACCGAGATTTACGCAATTTTACTTTTGGTCCTGTTATTGATTATTTTGCAAGGGGAAGTTTAGGGGCTATTTTCGGAGGAAAAGCCTTTGAGCATACAACCAATAGTGTGGAACTAGCTATTGATAGTAATAGTTATGCCCACAATCTATCCTATCTTGTCTTAAACAAGGAATACTTGAAAGGACATGGTATCGGAAGTAGCTATATTATGGAGTTGTATACCGACTATGGTATGATAGGAGTCTTTCTACTTAGTCTCTTGCTAGGTATGTTATTCATAGCCATGCTGCAAGTAGCCTATCGTTCAAGAACAATCCTATTTGCCTTGTCCCTACTTATCTTGAATAATCTATTCTTTATGCCAAGAAGTAGTTTTTCAGAAAGTTTCTTCAATTTATTTACAATGCAATTCTGGGGAATTGTTCTTGTGATTATATTTGTAGCGAAAATGCTTACAAAGGAAAACCAGTATCTACTAAACAAAGGAGAAAAAAATCATGTTTGAACATTATTCAGTAGCTGATTTGTTTGCAAATCTATACAAAAAACGAAAAGCAAATATTCTAGCTCTTATCGCTTTATTTGCTCTCATTGCTGTACCATTTACAATTAAAGCAGTTAAGAATAAAAATACTGTCAAAGACACAACAAGTTATTCAACTTATATCAGCTATAAAATCACCCCTCCAGAAGATTCAGCTAAAACGATTTTGAATCATCAAATTGGTGGTTATAGTGATTTCTACGGGAAATTGATTGATGGGAATTTGAATGGAGCTTATCTTTTCAATGATGTAGAGCCTAGTGAGTTGAAAAAAATTGCCAGTGAATTAGATACGACAGAAACAACCTTGAAAAATTCTACAAGTGACTATTGGTGGAAAAAACTGACTGTCTACTATATGATTGACGATGCAGGGGTTGGTGTGAAAATTTTGACACCAAGTAAAAATGCCAACGACTTGTTAGAGCGAAAAATTGATGGATTGATTGAGAAATTTAAACACACTTATGCAAATGTGAAAATTGAAAAATTGGAAACCATCAACTCTAAAGAATTGAATGCAAATGGTGAGACAGCGCTTGGATTAAACGTCAAGAATCTGATTCTTCGTCTAGCTGTTATTGGAGTAGTTTGTGTGATTTTGGTTGTGATGGGAAATGTATTAGTTTATCTCTTTAATCCAACAATCAATAGAGCAGGTGATTTTTCTCAATATCAAATTGATTTTGTAACAGAGATTACAACAATTGCTAATCTAGCAGATATTCTATCATACAAAAATGCTGGACAAGAATTGACTATCGTTAGCTCAAACAAAGCTATTCTAGATAAATTAAAACAAAATCAAGAGACTTTGAAAGGAATGTATTTTGTAGATTTACAAGATGTACCATCTCTTTTAGAAAGAGATACAGTCCTTCTTGTTGAAGAATACGGAGTGACTCGTTATAAGAAATTTGAACAAAGTCTTCAAATTCTTAGAAACTTAAATCGTTCTATCCTTGGTGTAGCAACCTTTAAACTATAAGCTTTCTGATGTATTAGGTCTTCAAAGTCGGACAAGAGCCGATTTTGGAGGCTTTTTCTATTTGTTTGCAGAAATTTTCTCTTATACTCAATGAAAATCAAAAAGTAAACTAGGAAGCTAGCCGCAGGTTGCTCAAATAACGACTTTGAGGTTGTAGATAAAGCTGACGTGGTTTGAAGAGATTTTCGAAGAGTATTAGAGTCTTCTACAGAAGTTACCCTATGGAAAATCTATCCCGACAGAGGAGCCTTCTTTTGATAAAATCGTAAAAATCTAGTATAATAGATAGAACTGAAAGTATGAGGTTACTAGCAATGAAAATGAAACAAATCAGTGATACAACTTTAAAAATCACGATGTCTTTAGAAGATTTGATGGATCGAGGAATGGAGATTGCTGACTTTCTCGTTCCTCAAGAAAAAACAGAAGAGTTCTTTTATGCCATCTTGGATGAGTTAGAGATGCCTGATAGCTTCCTAGATACAGGTATGTTGAGCTTCCGTGTGACTCCAAAACCTGATAAGGTCGATGTCTTTGTAACCAAATCAAAGATTGACCAAAATCTAGATTTTGAAGACTTATCGGATTTGCCAGACATGGAAGAATTGGCTCAAATGTCGCCAGATGAATTTATCAAAACCTTGGAAAAAAGCATCGCAGACAAAACTAAGGATGATATCGAAGCGATTCAATCTCTAGAGCAAGTCGAAGCCAAGGAAGAAGAGCAGGAACAGGCTGAACAAGAAGCTGAGAGCAAGAAAGAGCCTTACATCTATTACATCCTTTCTTTTGCTAAGTTGGCTGACTTGGTGGCTTTTGCCAAGACAGTGACTTTTGAGATGGAAACTTCTGAACTCTACAAGATGAATGAGCGCTATTATTTGACCATTTTAGTGGATATTGAAAATCATCCAAGTCCATATCCAGCTTGGCTGTTGGCCCGTATGCGCGAGTTTGCAGACGATAGTGACATCAGTCGTTCAGTCTTGCAAGAGTATGGTCAAGTCTTGATGAATCACGATGCAGTGCTAAATCTGCAAAAGATTGGATAATCCTTTTTGGAAAGCTATTTCTAGATTTTGAGAAGAGCGAATCGTCTGATTCGTTTTTTCTTTTCTAGATTGAAATAGTGATTTACTATAATAGGAATTTTCACAAAATTCTGTTATAATGGCTATATTAGAAAATTTCGAGGAGACAAACATGACAGTTAAAATTGCTTTACTAGGATTTGGTACCGTTGCAAGTGGTGTGCCTTTCCTCCTAAAGGAAAATGGAGAAAAAATCAATCAATCAGCACATTCAGAGATTGAAGTTGCTAAGGTATTGGTCAAGGATGAAGATGAAAAGAATCGCTTGCTTGCAGCAGGGAATGACTTTAACTTTGTAACCAATGTGGATGACATTTTGTCAGATCAAGACATTACGATCGTAGTGGAATTGATGGGGCGTATCGAACCTGCTAAAACCTTTATCACTCGTGCCTTGGAAGCTGGGAAACACGTTGTGACTGCTAACAAGGACCTTTTGGCTGTCCATGGTGCAGAATTGTTAGAAATCGCTAAAGCTAACAAGGTAGCACTTTACTATGAAGCAGCAGTAGCTGGTGGGATTCCAATTCTTCGTACTTTGGCAAATTCCTTGGCTTCTGATAAAATTACGCGTGTGCTTGGAGTAGTCAACGGAACGTCCAACTTCATGATGACCAAGATGGTCGAAGAAGGCTGGTCTTACGATGATGCTCTTGCGGAAGCACAAAGACTAGGTTTTGCAGAAAGTGACCCTACAAATGACGTAGATGGGATTGATGCAGCCTACAAGATGGTGATTTTGAGCCAATTTGCCTTTGGCATGAAGGTTGCCTTTGACGATGTGGCCCACAAGGGAATCCGCAACATCACACCAGAAGATGTAGCTGTGGCTCAAGACCTTGGCTATGTAGTGAAATTGGTTGGTTCTATCGAGGAAACTCCTTCAGGAATCGCTGCAGAAGTGACTCCAACCTTCCTTCCTAAAGCGCATCCACTTGCCAGTGTGAATGGCGTAATGAACGCTGTCTTTGTAGAATCTATCGGTATTGGTGAGTCTATGTACTACGGACCAGGTGCTGGTCAAAAACCAACTGCAACAAGTGTTGTGGCGGATATTGTCCGTATCGTTCGTCGCTTGAATGATGGTACCATTGGCAAAGATTTCAACGAATACAGCCGTGACTTGGTATTGGCAAACCCTGAAGATGTCAAAGCTAATTACTACTTCTCAATCTTGGCTCCAGACTCAAAAGGTCAGGTCTTGAAATTGGCTGAAATCTTTAATGCCCAAGATATTTCCTTCAAGCAAATTCTCCAAGATGGAAAAGATGGTGACAAGGCGCGTGTTGTGATCATCACACACAAGATTAATAAAGCCCAGCTTGAAAATGTCTCAGCTGAATTGAAGAAGGTTTCAGAATTTGACCTCTTGAATACCTTCAAGGTGCTAGGAGAATAAGATGAAGATTATTGTACCTGCAACCAGTGCCAATATCGGGCCAGGTTTTGACTCGGTCGGTGTAGCTGTAACCAAGTATCTTCAAATAGAGGTCTGTGAAGAACGAGATGAGTGGTTGATTGAACACCAGATTGGCAAATGGATTCCACATGACGAGCGCAATCTCTTGCTCAAAATCGCTTTGCAAATTGTACCAGATTTACAACCAAGACGTTTGAAAATGACCAGTGATGTTCCCTTGGCGCGTGGTTTGGGTTCTTCCAGCTCGGTTATTGTTGCTGGGATTGAACTAGCCAACCAATTGGGGCAACTCAACTTGTCAGACCATGAAAAATTGCAGTTGGCGACTAAGATTGAAGGCCATCCTGACAATGTGGCTCCAGCCATTTATGGTAATCTCGTTATTGCAAGCTCTGTTGATGGACAAGTTTCTGCTATCGTAGCAGACTTCCCAGAGTGTGATTTCCTAGCCTACATTCCAAACTATGAATTGCGTACTCGAGACAGCCGTGGCGTCTTGCCTAAGAAATTGTCTTACAAGGAAGCTGTTGCGGCTAGTTCTATCGCCAATGTGGCGGTTGCAGCCTTGTTGGCAGGAGACATGGTGACCGCTGGGCAAGCAATCGAGGGCGACCTCTTCCACGAGCGCTATCGTCAGGACTTGGTGAGAGAATTTGCAACGATTAAGCAAGTAGCCAAAGAGAATGGTGCCTATGCAACCTACCTCTCTGGTGCTGGGCCGACAGTTATGGTCTTGGCTTCTCATGACAAGATGCCAACGATTAAGGCAGAATTGGAAAAGCAACCTTTCAAAGGAAAACTTCATGACTTGAAAGTTGATACCCAAGGTGTCCGTGTCGAAGCAAAATAAAGAATAGAAGATAGGATGGGGAAACTCTCGACCAAAGGGCTTCCTATCCTTTTTTTGAAAAGAATTCGAGTTAAAAACTTGATAAAGGAGAAATAAAGATGGCAGAAATTTATCTAGCAGGTGGTTGTTTTTGGGGTCTAGAGGAATATTTTTCACGAATTTCTGGAGTGCTAACAACCAGTGTTGGCTACGCTAATGGTCAATTCGAAACGACCAATTACCAGTTGCTCAAGGAAACAGACCATGCAGAAACGGTTCAAGTGATTTACGATGAGAAGGCAGTGTCACTCAGAGAGATTTTACTTTATTATTTCCGTGTCATCGACCCTTTATCCATCAATCAACAAGGGAATGACCGTGGTCGCCAATATCGAACGGGGATTTATTACCAGGATGAAGCAGACTTGCCAGCTATCTACACAGTGGTGCAGGAGCAGGAGCGCATGCTTGGGCGAAAGATTGCAGTAGAGGTGGAGAAACTTCGCCACTATATTTTAGCTGAAGATTACCACCAAGACTATCTTAAGAAGAATCCTTCAGGTTACTGTCATATCGATGTGACCGATGCTGATAAGCCATTGATTGATGCCTCTAACTATGAAAAGCCTAGTCAAGAAGTGTTAAAGGGCAGTTTATCTGAAGAGTCCTATCGTGTTACCCAAGAAGCTGCTACAGAGGCTCCATTTACCAATGCCTATGACCAAACCTTTGAAGAAGGAATTTATGTAGATATCACGACAGGTGAGCCACTCTTTTTTGCCAAGGATAAGTTTGCCTCAGGATGTGGTTGGCCAAGTTTTAGCCGTCCGATTTCCAAGGAATTGATTCATTATTACAAGGATCTCAGTCATGGAATGGAGCGAATTGAGGTTCGTTCTCGGTCGGGGAATGCTCACTTGGGCCATGTTTTCACAGATGGACCGCGTGAGTTTGGTGGCCTCCGTTACTGTATCAATTCTGCTTCCTTGCGCTTTGTGGCCAAGGATGAGATGGAAAAAGCAGGATATGGCTATCTACTGCCATACTTAAACAAATAAAACAGAGAGGGTGGGTGCTTCCCACTTTCTTCATTTCCAGAATACGAATAGAAGGGATTTATGAAACACCTATTATCTTACTTTAAACCCTACATCAAGGAATCAATTTTAGCACCCTTGTTCAAGTTACTAGAAGCTGTGTTTGAGCTCTTGGTTCCCATGGTGATTGCTGGGATTGTTGACCAATCCTTGCCCCAGAGAAATCAAGGACATCTCTGGATGCAGATTGGGCTGCTCCTTATCTTTGCAGTGATTGGTGTGGTAGTAGCCTTAATAGCCCAGTTCTACTCAGCTAAGGCTGCGGTTGGATTTGCCAAAGAATTGACAGGTGACCTCTATCGCCATATTCTTTCCTTGCCCAAGGACAGCAGAGATCGTTTGACCACTTCTAGCTTGGTCACTCGCTTGATTTCGGATACTTACCAGATTCAGACTGGTATCAATCAATTCCTGCGTCTCTTTTTACGAGCGCCTATTATCGTTTTTGGTGCCATTTTTATGGCTTATCGAATCTCAGCTGAGCTGACTTTCTGGTTCTTGGTCATGGTTGTCATTTTGACCATTGTTATTGTAGGGCTCTCTAGACTGGTTAATCCTCTCTACAGTAGTCTTAGAAAGAAAATGGACCAACTGGTTCAAGAAACGCGCCAGCAATTACAAGGGATGCGGGTTATTCGGGCTTTTGGACAAGAAAAACGAGAGTTACAGATTTTTCAGACCCTTAACCAAGTTTATGCCAGATTGCAAGAAAAAACAGGTTTCTGGTCTAGCTTATTAACACCTCTGACCTATCTGATTGTTAATGGAACTCTCCTCGTTATTATCTGGCAGGGATATATTTCAATTCAAGGAGGATTGATCAGTCAAGGTGCTCTCATTGCCCTTATCAACTATCTCCTACAGATTTTGGTGGAATTGGTCAAGCTAGCCATGCTGATAAATTCTCTCAACCAGTCCTATATCTCAGCTAAGCGAATTGAGGAAGTCTTTGCCGAAGCTCCAGAAGACATCCATTCAGAATTAGAACAAAAGCAAGCTACCAGTAATCAGGTTTTACAAGTTCAAGAACTGACCTTTACCTATCCTGATGCGGCCCAGCCTTCTCTGAGAGACATTTCCTTTGATATGCAGCAAGGGCAAATCCTTGGTATCATTGGGGGAACAGGTTCTGGTAAATCAAGCTTAGTACAACTCATCCTTGGACTTTATCCACCAGACAAGGGGAGCATAGACCTTTATCGAGATGGATCTAGTCCTCGTAATCTTGAGCAGTGGCGGTCTTGGATTGCCTATGTGCCCCAAAAGGTCGAACTCTTTAAAGGAACCATTCGTTTCAACTTGACTCTAGGTTTAGATCAAGAAGTAACTGACCAAGAACTCTGGCAGGCCTTGGAAATTGCGCAAGCTAAGGATTTTGTCAGTGAAAAGGAAGGACTCTTGGATGCCCTAGTTGAGGCAGGAGGGCGAAATTTCTCGGGCGGTCAAAAACAAAGGCTGTCTATTACTCGCGCAGTCTTGCGCCAAGCTACATTTCTCATCCTAGATGATGCGACCTCGGCACTGGATACCATCACCGAGTCCAAGCTATTGAAAGCTATCCGAGAAAACCTGCCAAATATGAGCTTAATTTTGATTTCTCAACGGACTTCGACACTCCAGATGGCTGACCAGATTCTCCTCTTAGAAAAAGGTGATCTATTAGCTATTGGCAAGCATGAGGACTTGATTAAGACTAGTCAAGTCTATCGTGAAATCAATGCATCCCAACATGGAAAGGAGGGCTAGCATGAGACGACAAACTGCAAACCAGACTCTCAAACGTTTGGCAAAAGATTTAGCAAGCCATCCCTTCCTCCTTTTCCTAGCCTTCCTAGGAACTATTGCCCAAGTTGGCTTATCAATTTATCTTCCTATCTTGATTGGTCAGGTCATTGACCAAGTCATGGTGGCTGGTTCTTCACCAGTTTTTTGGCAGATTTTTCTCCAAATGATCTTGGTGGTCATAGGAAATACCCTTGTGCAGTGGGTTAATCCTCTCCTCTATAATCGTCTAATCTTCTCTTATACCAGAGACTTGCGAGAGCAAATCATCCATAAGCTCCATCGGTTACCGATTGCCTTTGTGGATCGACAAGGAAGTGGAGAAATGGTCAGTCGTGTAACCACGGACATCGAACAGTTGGCAGCTGGCTTGACAATGATTTTTAACCAATTTTTCATTGGTGTCTTGATGATTTTGGTTAGTATTCTAGCCATGCTCCAAATTCATCTCCTCATGACACTCTTAGTCTTGCTGTTGACGCCACTTTCCATGGTGATTTCACGCTTTATTGCCAAACGCTCCTATCATCTCTTCCAGAAGCAAACGGAGACGAGGGGAATTCAGACTCAGTTGATTGAAGAATCTCTTAGCCAGCAGACTATTATCCAGTCCTTTAATGCTCAGGCAGAGTTTATCCGAAGACTGCGTGAGGCTCATGACAACTATGCAGGCTATTCGCAGTCAGCCATCTTTTATTCATCAACGGTCAATCCTTCGACTCGCTTTGTCAATGCACTCATTTATGCTCTTTTAGCTGGAGTGGGTGCTTATCGTATCATGATGGGATCCACCTTGACCATTGGGCGTTTAGTGACTTTTTTGAACTATGTTCAGCAGTATACCAAGCCATTTAATGATATTTCTTCTGTTTTAGCCGAGTTGCAAAGTGCTCTCGCTTGCGCAGAGCGTGTATATGCTGTCTTAGATAGCACTGAGCTAGCTGAAACAGGTAAGGAAGTCTTGACTAGTGACCAAGTTAAGGGAGCTATTTCCTTTAAACATGTCTCTTTTGGCTACAATCCTGAAAAGATTTTGATTAAGGATTTATCTATTGATATTCCAGCTGGTAGCAAGGTTGCTATTGTTGGTCCGACGGGTGCTGGAAAATCAACCCTTATTAATCTCCTCATGCGTTTTTATCCCATTAACTCGGGAGATATCTTGCTGGATGGGAAATCCATTTATGACTATAGTCGTGCCTCTTTACGCCAGCAGTTTGGTATGGTGCTCCAAGAAACCTGGCTCAAGCAAGGAACCATTCATGACAATATTGCCTTTGGAAATCCTGAAGGCAGTCGGGAGCAGGTGATTGCTGCTGCCAAAGCAGCCAATGCAGACTTTTTCATCCAACAGTTACCTCAAGGCTATGATACCAAGTTGGAAAATGCTGGAGAATCTCTTTCTGTTGGTCAAGTCCAGCTCTTGACCATTGCCCGAGTCTTTCTGGCTATTCCAAAGATTCTTATCTTAGACGAGGCGACTTCTTCCATCGATACACGGGCAGAAGTGCTAGTTCAGGATGCCTTTGCTAAACTCATGAAGGGGCGCACAAGTTTTATCATCGCCCACCGCTTGTCAACCATTCAGGATGCAGATTTAATCCTTGTCTTGGTGGATGGTGACATCGTGGAGTATGGCAATCATCAGGAACTCATGGCTCGAAAGGGCAAGTATTACCAAATGCAGCAAGCTGCAGCTTTCAGCTCGGAATAAGCCATTCTCTTTTGAAAGTTTATGGACGAAAAAAGTTGCCTTTGGGTGACTTTTTTGTTACAATAGCTAGAAAAATTATTCACTGTAATACTCAATGAAAATCAAAGAACAAACTAGGAAGTTAGTCGCAGGTTGCTCAAAGCACTGCTTTGAGGTTGTAGATAAGACTGACGAAGTCAGTAACCATATATCTACGGCAAGGTGAATCTGAAGTGGTTTGAATTTGAGTATAAATTGTCTTTTAGAAAAGGAGCCTAGAATGAAAGTCTATCAGCATGTAAATATCGTGACTTGTGATCAAGATTTCCATGTCTATCTAGATGGAATCTTAGCCGTTAAGGATTCTCAAATCGTCTATGTCGGTCAAGAGAAGTCAGAGATTTTAGAGCAAGCTGAACAGATTATAGACTATCAGGGAGCCTGGATTATGCCTGGTTTGGTTAATTGTCACACCCATTCTGCTATGACAGGATTGAGAGGAATTCGAGATGATAGCAATCTTCATGAATGGCTCAATGATTATATCTGGCCTGCAGAAGCAGGATTTACTCCCGACATGACTACAAGAGCGGTTAAAGAAGCTATGATAGAGATGCTCCAGTCGGGAACAACAACCTTCAACGATATGTATAATCCCAATGGTGTGGATATTGATCAGATTTATCAGGCAGTGAAAGATTCCAAGATGCGTTGTTATTTCTCACCTACCCTCTTTTCTTCTGAGGCGGAGACAACTGATGAAACTATAAGCAGAACTCGATTCATCATAGAGAAAATCTTAGAATATAAAAATCCAAATTTCAAGGTTATGGTAGCCCCTCACTCTCCATACAGTTGTAATCAAGACTTGCTGCAAGCGAGCTTAGAAGTGGCGAAAGAGCTTGCTATTCCAATCCATATCCATGTGGCGGAGACCAAGGAGGAATCAGGCATTATCCTGAAACGCTACGGCAAACGCCCTCTCGCCTTTCTAGAAGAATTGGGTTACTTAGATCATCCTTCTGTCTTTGCTCATGGGGTCGAACTAAACGAGAGAGAAATTGAACGCTTGGCAACCTCTCAAGTGTCTATTGCGCACAATCCTATCAGCAACCTCAAACTGGCATCAGGAATTGCTCCAATTATCCAACTCCAAAAAGCAAGAGTGGCAGTAGGAATTGCGACAGATTCGGTTGCTTCCAATAACAATCTAGATATGTTTGAGGAAGGACGGACTGCAGCCCTTCTTCAGAAGATGAAAAGTGGGGATGCCAGCCAATTTCCGATCGAAACAGCCCTCAAGGCACTAACAATCGAAGGGGCTAAGGTCCTAGGGATGGAACATCAGATAGGAAGTTTGGAAGTCGGCAAGCAGGCAGATTTTCTCGTTATTCAACCACAAGAGAAAATTCATCTCCAACCCCAAGAAAATATGCTCTCTCACCTAGTCTATGCTGTCAAGTCCAGTGATGTAGATGATGTCTATATTGACGGAGAACAGGTTGTTAAGCAAGGTCAAGTCCTAACAGTAGAATTTTAAAAGAAAAATCACGAAAAAATTTTAAAAAAAGTTTGCAAAAATCTTGCATTCTTTTTTTTACTATGCTATACTTATATACGGTTTGAAAAAACTGCCTAAGACAGTAGGGGAGCTCGACTCATAAGTATCCTACCGAGGACAAAACGTATCATGTAAAAAGAAGCGTATTGTACTTTCGTGTCTAGGTTTGGGCGCGTTTTTCTTTTGGAAAAATTCCCCAAGCAAAATAATAACGGAGGTGAACACACTAATGAGTGAAGCAATTATTGCTAAAAAAGCGGAACTAGTTGACGTAGTAGCTGAAAAAATGAAAGCTGCTGCATCTATCGTCGTTGTAGACGCTCGTGGTTTGACAGTTGAGCAAGATACAGTTCTTCGTCGTGAGCTTCGTGGAAGCGAAGTTGAGTATAAAGTTATTAAAAACTCAATCTTGCGTCGTGCAGCTGAAAAAGCTGGTCTTGAAGATCTTGCATCTGTATTTGTTGGACCATCTGCAGTAGCATTTTCTAACGAAGATGTTATCGCACCAGCGAAAATCTTGAACGACTTTTCTAAAAACGCTGAAGCACTTGAAATCAAAGGTGGTGCAATCGAAGGCGCTGTCGCATCTAAAGAAGAGATTCTTGCTCTTGCAACTCTTCCAAACCGCGAAGGACTTCTTTCTATGCTCCTTTCTGTACTTCAAGCGCCAGTGCGCAACGTTGCTCTTGCAGTCAAAGCGGTTGCAGACAACAAAGAAGACGCAGCTTAATCTTAAGCTACGCAGCGTAGCCTAGCTACGAAAAAAATAAAAAACTAATTTTAAAACTTATTTGGAGGAAATAACAATGGCATTGAACATTGAAAACATTATTGCTGAAATTAAAGAAGCTTCAATCCTTGAATTGAACGACCTTGTAAAAGCTATCGAAGAAGAATTTGGTGTAACTGCAGCTGCTCCTGTAGCTGTAGCTGCTGCTGGTGGCGCTGAAGAAGCTGCTAAAGATTCATTTGACGTTGAATTGACAGCTGCAGGCGACAAGAAAGTCGGCGTTATCAAAGTTGTACGTGAAATCACTGGTCTTGGTCTTAAAGAAGCTAAAGAACTTGTTGATGGTGCACCAGGTGTCATCAAAGAAGGCGTTGCAACTGCAGAAGCTGAAGAAATCAAAGCTAAATTGGAAGAAGCTGGAGCTTCAGTTACTCTTAAATAATAGAGCGACTACATTAGTAGCTTAAAAACATGATTAAACCGCTATTCTTAGGAGTAGCGGTTTTTATTTTTATGTGCCAGGGGGCAAAAAAGGGGCAAAACTATTTATAAATTTTATCTAGTACATCAACAACTTTCGACTTGATGTTCTTGGTTACGTGAGTATAGATTTCCATTGTGGTCTTTCCGTTATCTTTATGCCCAACTCTTTGCGTGATGGCCTTTAGTGGAATATTGTTTTCAGCAAGCGTACTGATTAGTGTATGACGTAGTATATGTGGGTGAAGTGGTTTGTTGATTGGCTTCTTTAAAGTGGCGTTTGCATTTTTCATGAGCTTGCCGATACTTGATTTATGAATGGGAATTCCATTGGCTGATACAAATATAAATCCCATATCTTTATAGTTTGGGTTTGTATTCTTTCTTAGTTTATGTAACTCTATGAATTCTTCAATGATTTCAATTTCTTTTTTTGTTAGGTCAACTACTCTGATAGATGATAAGGTCTTAGGTGTGGTCTTAATACCCTCAGAACCTTTTCTGGTTGGATCTAAAGTGCCATTGATGGTGATAGTGCGATTTTCTTTATCATAATTTTCAAACTTCAGAGCCCCAGCTTCCCCGACACGGCAGCCGTTCAGCGCCATGAATTCAGCCATACGAGCAACGTGATAGCCCCGATTGTAGTTTTTCATCGCTTTAAGAAGCCTTTTTAATTCACTTTGCTCAAGGAACTTATCCTCAATCTGTTCCATATTTTCGTATGTAACAACCTTTTTAGGAAGTCTTACACGCTGAACAGGATTGCTATCTACTAGTTCCATATCAAGCGCATACTTAAAAACCATGCTTAGTACTGACTTTTGCTTTTTGAGTTTGATATGATTTTCTTCCGAGTCCGTAAAGTACTGCTGGGTGTATTTGGCAGTGATATTTTTTATTTTCACGTCAGGCGCAAAAGTCTCTTTTACTTCATCTACGGAATAGACCATGGTCTTTATGGTAGAAGGTTTGATTGACTTTTTATGAAGTTCCCACCAGTCGTTGAGCACGTCTGTAAAAAGCATATCTGTAGTAGTAAGACTTTGGAGCTTTTCTGCTATTTTCTCGTCCAGTTGTTTCTGAGCTTCTTTCTTTGCCCTGCTTGAGCCAGAATCAAGAGTAACCGACACTCGTTTCCACTTCTCGGTATACGGGTCTCTATATCGTTCAAAAAATTTGTATTTTCCGTTAGAAAGTTCTTCCATCCACATTGTATTTACCTCACTTTTTTGATAAAATGGGTATAGTAAAGAGGGCTTTTTAATGCCTTTTACTATCCAGGATATCCCCACGCTCAGACTCGCCAAAGTTTTGAGAGCGTGGGGATTTTTTAAATTTTCTCAAATACCATAGTCGCTTGGATACGGTCACCACCAACCAAACCAGAACTACCGCCACTAGCAGTGCTTATTGTGTGAAGTCTATAGCCTTTGGCTGCTTGCTCGTTGATAACCTCTTCTAAGGCTGTAAGGTTACGCGACCCTGTACCAAAAAGTTTCTCTTTTAAAGTTACCTGTAAGACAACATATTGTAAATCTTCAGCTTCTGAAGCGACTGAAAGAGTGCTAGGACCTTTAAACATTCCCATTGTAATTACCTACTTTCTTTTTTATTTTTCTCTATACACACTGACAACTTCCCTAATAGTTCGGATGTCGTCGTGTTTTTTTACCTCTTGTATTTTAAGCAATTTCTTGTAATTCTCTTTGAAATTGTTGTAAAGTCAAAATAGCCCAGTCTTCGTCATTTTTGTACCCTTGGACTATGCTGAGGGCGTAATACTCTTGGCAACTACAATTATACATTAGAAAGTTCATCAAACGATTATGTAATGCAGGTTTTGACATTTGACTGAGATCAATAAGTTGTTTGAATGTCAGCCCAGAATTTATATATTCAAGCAGTTTATAATCGTTGAGAAACAAAATTGATGCAATGGTATTTGCTTCGTCCTCTAATGGGGCAATCTCACTTGGGTAGGAATCGCTATAGTTTGACGAGGTCTTAGAAACCAGGACTTTATCATAAACAGAATCCATAAGATGACAGTATATATGGGCTAATTCGTGAAGGATTGTAAACATAACTCTTCCCTTAATCACATCTTGGTTGATATAAACAACAAAACGATTCTTTTGAAAATCAGGAATCGTCATTCCAGAACAAACATTACAAAAGCTGAAATCAACCAACAAGAGAGAATTATTTGAAGTTAAATTATACTTAAGTTCTTGTTTTTTATTCGGGAACCATTTGTACATTAAATCCGCTTCAAAATAGACAAATAAAATATTAAACTTAGTTTCAAAGAATTCAATGATTAGATCGAAAGTGATTTGAGAAATATGGATATTGAAATGGTTAGATATATCCATAAGTAGTCTGTTTGCATTTCCGTGATATTGTAAGTAAGTTTCTTTTGAGGGTCTTGTAAATCGTTTCAAATAGCCACCTACTTCCAGAAAGAATCATCTTTGGCAAGAGCACGAGCATTTTTCATCATGCTAAAGAGTGCTTTGTTAAAACGCTCTTTTTCATCATCGGACATATCCTCGGTTTCTTTTCGAAACATTATTAGAGTTTCAAGTTCTTGAGTGTTCATCAAATCGTCATTTGATGTGTAAGGATTTTTTGTTCTGCCCAATAAATAATCAACTGATACGTTAAAGTAATCAGCAATTTTTTCAATTTTATCGCCACTAGGAGTTGAAGTTTCCCATTTTCTGAGACTGCCATTACTAAAGTTTAAACTCCTTTCCAATTCAGCAAGAGTAACCTTTCTATCATTGGCTAACGAACGTATTCTATCTAAAATAGTCATGTGTAAAAACCTCCAAAAATAAGGCTTTACAAAATAATGTAAAATTTTCTATCAAATTGTTGACAAATAGAAAATTTTCAGTTATACTTATTTTGTAAGCTAGTTGACCAGCTAACATAAAGTAAAATACAAATAGAATAATCCGCCAAGATTTTTTGTTATATCTAACTTTTATGATATAGCTGTATTTTGTATACCTTAATAATAGACTATTTTCTATTATTTGTCAACATTTAGTGCTTATTTTCTTATAAAATTTTCTAATAGAAGGAGGTGTTGGATGTGATTTATGACAGAATAAAACAAATCGCCTTGGACAAAGGGATTTCGATTTATCGAATTGAAAAAGATCTCGATTTAGGTAACGGTACTATCAGCAAATGGAATACCAGTTCGCCGTCAGCGACTACTTTAAATTCAATTGCAAATTATTTGAATGTTCGTCTTGAACAATTATTGGAGGAATAACATGGAATTAACTATTATTAACGAGCAGGAAGTTCTCGGTAAACACTTCACAGTATACGGAACAGCAGATGAACTATTGTTTGTCGCAAAGGATGTAGCTGAATGGATTGAGCATAGCAATCCTACGGAAATGTTAAAGTCAGTAGATGAAGATGAAAAGCTGACCTCAACAATCCTTAGGGCAGGTCAAAATAGAGAGGTATGGTTCTTAACAGAGAACGGACTCTATGAAGTTCTTATGCAATCTCGAAAACCATTGGCAAAAGAGTTCAAGAAAAAAGTCAAAGAAATCTTGAAATCTATTCGCAAGCATGGCTTGTACGCTATTGATGATCTGCTTGAGAATCCAGACATGGCAATCGCAGCACTTCAGAAGCTAAAAGAAGAACGACAACTGCGTTTGAAAGCGCAGGAAGAAGTGGCTCAAAAGAATCAAATTATCCAAGAACTACAACCTAAAGCAACATATTACGACTTAGTCTTGCAAAATAAATCACTTGTACCGATTTCAGTAATCGCTAAAGATTACGGGATGAGCGCCACAAAGCTTAATAAAATCTTGCATGAACTTAAAGTACAATACAAGCAAGGTAGTACTTGGCTTTTGTATCAGAAGTACGCAGGCAAAGGTTACACTCAGTCAAAAACTCATACAATTGATGCAGATTATAGCAAGATGCATACTTACTGGACTCAAAAAGGTCGTTTATTCCTTTATGATCTACTTAAAAATAAAAAGGGGATTTTGCCGCTGATTGAGAAGAAAGAGGTGGCTTAATTCATAAAAAAAGCACCTAACGAGAGTCAAGTGCTAATCAAAATTATTCAATGAAATTATAACACAAATAGAAAGGGAATGCCATGCCAAAAGCAGAAATTACTTATAAGCCAGTCGATGTGGATGAAAAAGCCACACACGGCGACTATAGCCATCTTTGTCAGAGGTGGGAAGGGTTAACTACTGGAACTGCAAAAGTGTGGGCAAGTGAAATGCGAGAACATCCAGACTTCAAACAGTTCATCGATAACCCAACTCATAAGATTGTATTTATCGATTACGAAGGATTTCGATTGTTTGTTAAATGGAAAAGCAGAAATCGATATCGTACGAAGAAAGAAACTTTGGCAGAAATGCTTGAGAATATGAAGAAAGAAAAAATGTTAGGAGTATAAAAATGTTTGAACCACCTTTAGTTAGCCAGCTATTAGGAGCAGGCGCCTTAGTCATTGGTTTTCTAGGAGCAGGAATCCTAGCACACCAACGTGAGCAACGGGAACTTGAAGAAAGACGACTTCAAGAAGAACAGGACACGCAAGCGATTAGAACTTGCAATGAATTGCTTGAAATCGGACGAAAAATTGAATGTCAACAAATCCGCAAGAACATCAGACGTCCATTTCCAGGTTTCACATTTGACAACGAGCGACCAGAAGGGTTGCGTCCAGAACCTCTAGCATTGCCAGAACCACGGAGAGTACGCTATGCAAATCGTATGGGATAGACAAGCGTGGGATTTATCCACTTGCAAACGTAGAGAGAAGATGCGTGGCCTAGAGATGATGGCGCATATGCAACATGAAATTGATGATCTCAAGAAACAATTGCGACAGGAACAATCTTTAAGAAAAAGATTAGAAGCAGAGAATTTCCAACTGAAATTACGGAGGAAATGATGTACTTATGGAAATGTACGTGCGCTGATTGTGGACGTGAGTTTGATTGGTATGATAATTATCTACCTCTTGAATGCGTAAAATGTGGGAGCGTGGAAATCAAAAATGAATTTAAAGGAAGGGCGTATGACTGATGGATTTACATCATAAAGGAAAGTCATTTCTCAGAGCAGAAGTGACTGAGGAACAGAAAGAGTTTGTAAAGTTACTGGCTGATATAAAAGGAATTCCAACTCAAGAATTTCTTGGACAGGTTGTTGCTAATTTCGTAAACAACAACAGACAACTGATTGATAAATACCAAAACGATTTGAAGGCATTGGTTGAAGATGCGAGTTCAAATGTGAACATGAACGTGTAAGGAGAGAAGAAATGACTCAAGCGGAACGAATTAGGGAATATTTTAAAAATAAACCCGATGCCTCATACGATGAAGTGGCTGAGGCTATCAACACAACGAATAGTATTGTGAGAGCGAATGTGTCTAAAGATATGAAGGCAGGTAGATGCGTCCGCTTGGAAGATAAGTCTTTAGACTACTCACCTTACTTTAGTAAAACAGAAGAACTCATCGAACTAGTTGATTGGAAGAATGACACTAGACGTGAGTGGGTTGATATGCTTACGAGGGCAGCAGAGAAAGAAACAGATAGCAACGTTATGCGTTTGCTGATCAAAGAAGCTAATAAATTAATGAAAGAGGTAACGAAATAATGGCAACACTTTATGAACTAACAGGAACCTTTAAACGGATAAATGATACGGAAGGGTTAGACGAAGAAACAAAAGCTGACACACTAGAATCAATTGATTGGACTGAGCAGTTTGAAGAAAAGGTCGAAAATACTGCTAAGGTTATCAAGAATAAAGAAGCTAGCAAAAAGCTAATCAAAGAAGAAATTGATCGTCTGACTGCTCGTTATAAATCATTAGATAATGATGTTGTATGGCTTAAAAAAAGCATGCAAGAAGCATTTGAAATTACAGGGCATGAAAAAGTTAAGGGTTTACTTTTTACTGTTTACATGGGTAAAAATCAACCATCTGTAGTTATTGATGAGGAATTGCTACCTAAGAAATATTTTGTGCAGAAACTAACTCCGGATAAGACAGCTATCAAGGAATTGCTGAATGCAGGTAAGAAGGTCAAGGGTGCTACCTTGCAAGAAAGTAGAAGTTTGAGGATTAAGTAATGGAATTGGTAAACAAAACACGAGCAACAGATTCGCTAGCAGTTGTGATTGGACCAAAATCAATTGAAGTACTTGTTACAGAAGGATTTCTATTCGATGTTGCGATTCGTTTTGTGAAAGTAGACGAAACGAATCTTGATCAAGGAAATGAAAAGCCAGTATTCACTCCAGAGTACAAGCTGGTCACAGTCGCTAAATACAAAGAAAAACCTATCTTTGAATCGGAAGAAGATATTCGAAAATTCGAGAAGCAAGCAAAAGAAGTTAGATCACTATTTGCTTTTGCAAAAGCAAATAAACAAAATTGGTTTAACACTGCCCTTTATCCAGGAGTGCTGACTGAGAAAGTTGGTGTTTGATGAAAATTTTAGCTATTGACCCAAGTAGCAATAAAATTGAAACTTCAACAACAGGGATTGTCTTATTAGACAATGCGAGATTAGTCGATAGTTGGGCAGTTTCTTATGGTATGCGAGGTTTTGCCGATTGGTTCCATGAAATTGGAACTAGCCTGGAGTTCGATGTAGTGATTGTTGAAGAATTTAGAGCACGAGACAACGATAAGTCAAAGGACAATAGCGTGGCAGAAACTATCGCTTATATCCAGCTTTGTTATCCAGATGCTATTCTTCAATTCAATGCAGGCTATAAGTCAGATATTCCAGACGACCTTTTGAAAATCTTGGGTCTTTGGAAGTTTGAGAAAAGCCATCATCAAGACATTCGAGCAGCAGCAAGACTCGGATTGTTCTGGGCAATGAGAAACGATATTGAAGAAGTTATCCAAGACATCGGAAAGGTGGTGAGTGAGTATCACGATAAAGTTAAGAAAGTGGCAAGCTGAAGCAGTAAAGAGAAGTGAACATTTATCAAATGGAATTTTTCTTGAGGCTTTAGGGGGCAGAGGCAAAACTATCTGTGCGCTTGCTATCGCCAAGCATAAGAAAGCTAAAAAAATCATTATCACAAACAATAGATTGGCAATCTTAAATGGTTGGGTTGATGCCGTTAAATTTATGAATTTTGATGAAGATGTTGAAGTTGTCATTCAAACAGACAGGTATCTTCAAAATCAGCTCAAGAAGGGGCATAAATTAGCCTGTGACGTACTGATAATAGATGAGTGGCAGAATATGTCGTCCGATAAACAAGTGGCCTTGTATCGCAAAATAAAGCGGAAATACACGATAGGTCTTTCAGCAACGCCAATCCGGAAAAAAGGACAAAATTTCTACCCACTTGAAAAGACAGTGTTTGGTTGGGCGACCCCCAATAATAAATTTGATTGGCAAAAGATTCATGGGAAAATGGTCTATGATCCATTCAGCTATTCAAAAGAGAAGTGGGAAGATTTTAGGAATTATGAAAGTTATATCTCGAACTTGCCTAACTTCTTCCGCTGGGAAGAAATCGAAGAAATCGAAAATGCAGTTGAGAATAACGGCTTTGAAACAAAGTTTTATCCCGTGACAGTCGAACCAGGAAATCCCGAGAAGCTTTCCAAGTTTAGAAAGTTGAATTTAGTAACAGTTGGAAATGATACGGCAATGGCCAAGCAATCATTTGGACGGTTGACTTTTGAACGCTACTTAAACCAAACGGGTGTTGTTGTTGACTTTCCAAAACTAAAGCCGGTCAACGCTGATACACCACTACTATTAAAATTAGATGGACTAATTGAACGAGCGCCACACGATATGCTGATTGTCAGCAAGTCTAAGCAGATTGTGAATGTTATTCGTGAGCGCCATCCGGATGTTGGAATTTGGACAGGCGATATTCAAGAAAGACTTGATAATCAAGTGGTCGTTGCTACCAGTCAAGTGTTGGGTGTTGGAGTAGACGGCTTGCAACACAAATACCAAACTATTGTTGTTCTGGATCCTGTCGAAGAAGGTTCTGGAGAGTATGATGACTATCGGCAATTGCTTTGGCGGATAACAGGAAGCCGTCAGCAGCATGATGTAAATGTAATTGAATTTTATTTTAAAGGAGTATAAATTTTGTTTAAATTACCAGAAAACAAACCTCGAGTCCCACGGGACACACCTCGAAACTATTTCATTTATGGCGAAACCATGAGTGGCAAGTCCTATTTAGCAAATGAGTTTCCGAATCCAATCATTTTGAATACGGACGGAAATGCTGAAGCAAATAGTGTACCAAGTATTCAGTTAGTAAATGAAAAAGACCAAACTGGAAAAATCACGAACTCAGTCATTAAGCAATTGGGAGAAATCCTTTTGGCTCTTCAAACTCAAAAACATTCTTACGAAACAGTCGTTGTCGATGTTATCGATGATGTGATTGAAATGATTAAGATTGCAGTTTGTGACGAATTGACACCAGCTGGTAAACCAAGGTTGAAATCCTTGTCAGAAGTTCCGTACGGCAAAGGGTATGATTTCTTTAATCAAGCAGTCACTGAGTTGGTTATTGATTTGAAAGCCTTACCGATGAACGTGATTTATATCAGCCGTCAGATTTCAGAATATGATGACAACGGAAACGCAACTAAAGATAAGCCAAGTTTGAAAGATAAGTACGTCAACCTTATCAACGGTAATTCGGACTTGATGATCCATACTGAAAAAATCGGTCGCAATTATAACCGTGAGGTTGACCGCAAACGTAAGACTTACTATGCAGACCAAGTCGATGATAAAGAGATTTTAAAAATCTTGACAACTATCCGTGGTGCAGTTGAACCTGCACGAGTTAAGAAAACAGAAGCACCAAAAATTGAATCGACTGCTAAAGTAGAGAAAGATGAAGATACAGCAGTTAAAGAATTATTTTAAGAATTAAAGGAGAAACAAAATGAGTTTATTAGATATCGCAAAATCAATCAAAAAAGAAGGTTTCGACCCACGCAAGGACAGCGCAAATGGACCTGATCCTATTCCGGCTGGAACTTATCCAGTAGTATTGAAAAAAGCAACCTTCAACGTGGCAGATAGCGGTTGGGAGAATTTGGGTTATCAGTTCGAAATTCGAGGCGGAGACCACATCGGGCGTTCTGAATTTGCCACATTCGGGACTTTGACAGAGTGGAAAGGTAAAAGTCTTGAATGGGCAGTACAACGTACTATTAAATTCTTCCAAAAAACAATTGTATTAAGTGGTGACCAGGTTATGACCGATGATTTCGTAGACGGGAAGAGCATGGAAGAGGCGCTTCAACGTAAAGCGGTTGGTTCTTATTATAATCTGATTATCACCGTAACTAAAGGTAAAGATGGTCGTGAGTTCCGTAGCTATGACCTTGAAGAAGATACCATGCAGCCTGCAAATGTAGAAGAAATCGAGGATGATGGTTTGCCATTCTAAGTAAGGAGTTAAGATATGCCGTCAATGAAAGAATGCGCTTTGCAGTATCAAAAATTAGGCTTCTCAGTTATCCCAATCAATCCTAGAAATAAGATGCCATTGATTGAATTTGCTGATAAACCTGCTATGACTGCAAGCGAAATTGAAACCTTTTGGGACGGCTTTCCGAATGCCAATATTGCTTTAAGGACAACCAATTTCTTTGTGGTTGATATTGACAAGCATGGAAAAGAGAACGGCTTTGAGTCGTTGAAGAAATGGAAACATCTGGATTTAATCGAACCGACGCTACAAGCCAAAACTGCTAGTGGTGGTAAGCATCTTTTCTACTTTAAGCGGGACGATGAGCCGATTACTCAAATGATTAAATTCCTGCCTGGTGTCGATATCAAGGCTCATGAGAATAACTATGTCTTAGTCGCTCCTTCTGCTACCGAGAAAGGCCAGTATGAGTGGGATTTAGAAAAATCAAAGGAAGGTGGGACAATCGTCACTCCTTCCAGAGATTTAATCCAAGCGATTAAGAAACAATACGGTGAAACTCACGGCTATAGATACGATGGAAAAGACGGTCTTAGGGATTTAGCTAGACGGTCCCAAACCAGAGAGAAGACACAAACAACCGAACTCTTCGAAACCATAGCCCTTGGTTTTGGTGATGAGGGTGGACGAAATGACAAACTAGCCAAATTCGTTGGCGGTCTCTTGTTTAGAGCAGTTGATGATGAAGTTGTTGTCCAGTTGGCTAGATTAGCGAATGTCAATAGTCCAAATCCTTTGCCTGACAAAGAAATGATGCGAACGATTGAAAGTATGATTAAGAAAGACAGGAGGTGAGAGCAATTGGTAATGTTGTAAGTATTAATTCACAAGACAAGATGATACTAACAGATAAAGGTGCGATTAAATCGAACAGCCCCAATAATGTGCTACTTTCCTTTAAGGCGGATGATCAACTAAGCATTTATTTAAAGCACAATGAATTTTCACAAGAACATGAACTCCTTAAGGATATCAAAATAGGCAACACCCTTTTCAAAAAAGGGGAATTGCCTTCAAATTTTGACTCAGTTATAAAAGTTTATTTTGAAAGTGTTTTGGGCGTAGCTTTTACCAATCAAGCCATGCTGGATGGTATGGAGACTTTCTTCTCAGAAAGAAGCTACAATCCGGTTCTAGAATACATGGAACGAGCAGAAGGAAGGTGGGACGGTCGTGAGCGTATTAACCAAATGCTTCAAGTCTATCTCGGTGCTGATGATAATCCCTTGATTTCTAAAATCGCTCAAATGTGGTTAGTTGGTGCAGTTGCTAAAGTCTATGATCCTTACGTAAAATTTGACTACGTTCTAGACCTAGTCGGTGGTCAAGGCGTTGGGAAAACCTCACTTCTCCAAAAGCTTGGTGGTGATTGGTATACCGATGCCGTGACTGATTTTGCGAACAAAGATAATTATGACATCATGCTAAAATCGTTGATTGTCAATGATGATGAAATGGTTGCTAGCAATCGCATGAGTTTTGCTGAAACGAAAGCCTTTATCTCAAAAACAAGCTTACGTTATCGTAAGCCTTACATGAAGCGTACCGAAGAGTTCGCTAAGAACTTCATCTTAGCAAGGACGACGAACCAAAAAGAATACCTTAAGGATAAGACAGGGGAACGACGGTTCTTATCTGTGATGGCAGATGCTAGCAAGCAGAAGAAACATCCGATGGAAATCGAACCTGAGACAATTGAGCAGATTTGGGGCGAGGCTGTCACAATCTATAAAACTGGTGTTGATTTGATGTTTGATAAGAAGACAGAAGAAGAGCTGAACATCTATCGAGAGCGGTTCATGTATCGTGATGAAGTTGAATTACAGGTACTTGAATATTTAGATATGCCTGTACCTCGAAATTGGCATAATTGGTCCATGCAGCAGCAACATCAATATACTTTTAAGTATTTTGATAACAATGGCGAGTTTGAACCTGGCGCTGAAAAACTATCGAAAGTTTCAACTCGGGAAATCATGTATAACCTATTTATGAGAAATTCAAATGATAAGAAACTATCGACTAAAATCAATATGATCATGGACAATCATCCCGATTGGCAAAAGGGGCAGTTTCGAATCGGTGGAAAAAATACAAAAGGTTTTAAGAGAATTATACAAAATTAGATCGGATACGTTTCTGATTTCTATCGGTTGCATCGGATACACTTTAAAAAAAGAACGGTTGCATGTATCCGATATGTATCCGATAAATTGAAAGAACGGTTGCACCCCTAACCCCTTGATACTACTGGTTTTTTTAGACTATTTTTATATAATGCAACCGATACAACCGATATTTTATAAAAAGTATATTTAATAATAGTATATAAAGAGAAAGCCTATTAAATAAGGATTCTTAAAATTTACTTTTTACTTTTTGATTTCTATCGGTTGCACGGTTGCATTAAATTTTGTTTGTAAAAAATGGAGAAAAAATGAATAAACTAAGAACAGACGTACAGTGTCCGTTTTGCGGAAGCTGTTTCGTTAGATATGTTGGATTAGATTGGAAATCGGTTCGATGCTATGTGTGTAAGCAACCCTTATTTTTAAAATATGCCACGGATAGACCGAACGGAGTTAATAAGAATGGTTTCGCAAGACTGGCACACGAACCGTTCAAGTGGAATGAAGATGTCATGAAATTTGATGAGGTGTTTAGTTGAAGTACGACAAACAGACAGTAATCGACGGATTAAAACGCACAATCGAGCAAAACGAAGAGAAGATAATCGAGTATTCGAAGCCGTGCGATGCACGCAAGAGACGGATTAGAGCGCTGGAGCGCGATTCGTTGAGGAAAAAGAATAAAGAATTGAGACGGAAAGTGGAGGAGTTGGAAGATGAATAAGCAGGACGCATTAAAACAAATTGAAGAGCAAAGAGACATGATTTTGGAACTACATGGTTGGGGTGTATTTGGTTATATCAAAGGAATTATTAATCAACTTGATGAACCGCAAAAAATTGAACTACCGAAAGTTGATTTTAAAAAATCCCAAAAAGTCAAAGTTCTGCAGTTTGTGGCGGATTGGTATGAAAAGAATAAGGATTCTTTTGAATTTAATGTTTTGGATTGGATTGCTTTCAGGGATGAGGCTAAAAAAATAGAAAATAGAGAGTTTAATAATTGGATTAATGACAGCAGAGAAAATCCTATTCAAACACTTGTCAACATGCACCAATTCGGCTACGAGATTGAGAAAGAAAAGCAGTATTTGGTCAAGATTAAAGCAACAAAACACTACCTTGTAAAAGATGGAAATGGGAAAATATTTTTTTCTCTAACATTCAAAGGCTATTTTACAAAAAAAGAACTAGAAGAAGCTGGCTTTGGCTGGGTATTCGATTGCCCAGGGATTGAGATTGAGGAGGTTGAGGTATGAGTTATGAGTGTTCGAATTGTTGTAAAGAAATCGAAGACGAGTTTCTGGTAGTGCAAGAGAATCATGTTATTCTAGCATTATTTAACGATGTTGAAAATTGTTTCTGTAGTCATCAATGCGTCAATGATTTCTTGATGATTGAATCTAAGTACTTATCAAATGGAGACATACCATACGATGGAGAGGAGGTCACATATTGAAACGATTCATAGCTATCTGGATTCTGCTATCTGCTGGATTGAACATCTGGCAGATGGACAGGATTGCAGAACTAGAAAAGAAAAAGCCGATGGTTATCTATAAGGCTGACAACGCAGGCGCTGAGATATTCGGTAAAGTCGTCGAGAAAGGACGACATGGGAAGCTATATACAGTGACTATCAGAGATTATGGGATTTTCGTAGTCACTAGAGAACAGTGGGATAAAATAAAAGTAGGGGATGAGGTGATGTTGTGAAATTATTTCTTCACGAAGATTGTATGGACGTCATGAAAAAATATCCTGATAATTATTTTGATTTAGCTATTGTAGACCCACCGTATTTTTCTGGACCAGAAAAAAGAGAATACTACGGTCGAAAAATCAGTCCGATTGGTGTCAATAGACTGTATGGTAAAACATCAGAGTGGAAAATTCCAAATAGAGATTATTTTGATGAGTTATTTAGAGTTTCAAAAAATCAAATAATTTGGGGTGTGAACTACTTCGACTATTCTTTTGGTTCTGGCCGTATCGTTTGGGATAAAGTTAATGGTCAATCAAGTTTTTCGGATTGTGAGATAGCGTACTGCAGTTATCATGATAGTACTCGGCTATTTCGTTACATGTGGAATGGTATGATGCAAGGTAAATCAGTCTCTGAAGGTCATATACAACAAGGAAATAAGGCCTTAAATGAGGTTAGAATCCATCCGACACAAAAACCGATAAATCTTTATCTTTGGTTACTTCAAACTTACGCAAAAGAAGGAGACAAGATTCTTGATACTCATGTCGGTTCAGCAAGTAGCTTGATTGCTTGTCAGGAGTTAGGTTTTGAGTATGTTGGTTGCGAGCTTGACAAAGACATCTTCAACCTTGCTCAACAGAGACTTAATGATTATGAAAAACAAATAAAATTATTTTAGAAGATGAAAAGGAGAATTTAACATGCTACCAAAATTTAGAGCATGGGATAAACATAGTCAAAAGATGTTTGCTAATGATGAATTGCTTATTTGGAATAACAATGTTTATGCTAACGATAGTAAAAAGCTTACCTGTAACAATTTAAAAGGCTGGTCGATTGACGATGAATATCTAATGCAATCAACAGGACTAAGAGACAAGAACGGCAAGGAAATCTTTGAGGGGGATATCCTTGATTACAAAGGCAGAAAAGCGCTTGTAAGATGGCATGGATCTTATGCAAGTTTTATTTACAGATTTGTAGATGAGTTACAAAATCGAAAAACAGAATGGAAACCTCTTTATTTAGCTTACATGAAATGTGAAATCATCGGTAACATCTACGAGAACCCAGAGTTTTTGGAGGATAAGAAATGAGACCAAAAAGATACCCTTTCAGTGGTGCTAAAAAAGAGAGTGAAGCTAAGAAGATATCGTTAATGCTTAAAAAAGTCGTTGAATCAGACTTGAAAGGAAGTGTTTGGGCTGAGCCTCTACATCTATATGGAAAAACAAGAGTCCATGTAGAGATAGAGGGTTATGGAAAGAAAATTACGACTGAGTTTAAAACAGATGATATGGATTTTTCCAAAAAAGCTTCATTCTTTAAGAGGGCATTATTCAAAAAAGCTGAAATGATGTCTCAGTTTGATTTTAGAGAAACAACAACAGAAGAATGGAATCGAATAATCTTAGAACTTTTGGAGGCTATCAAATGGATCCAGAAATAATTGACAATATAAATAAACCAAGTCACTACCAAGGCAGATTTGGCATGGAATCTATCGATGCTTTAAGGAATTTCATGACACCAGAACAGCTGAAAGGCTTTTATCTTGGAAATGCCTTGAAGTATCAACTGCGATTCCAGAAGAAAAACGGGCTTGAAGACCTAAAAAAAGCCAGAAAGAACCTTGACTGGCTGATTGAGGAGATGGAACATGAAGAATAGTAAATTTTTTTCAGAACAGATTAGATTATGGCGAATTGGGAAAGGTCTATCTTTAAGAAAAGCTTCAAAGAAATTTGGTGTTAGTGCAAGGACGTTTTCAAATTGGGAACGAGGTCTGATACCAAGTGATCGTCAGAAAGAACGTCTGTCAAAAGAGTTAGGATTGGACAAAGATGTTTTATTCAAGAAGTGTGAGATTGGAAATCTTAATGCGCTTTTGAAAGAAAAACGTTTGGAACAAGGACTTACTCGTACAGAATTAGCAAAGCATTTGGGGTATTCTGAAACAATCCTAAGCAGCTGGGAGAGAGGCGTGGAAATTTCTGAATGTGAGGCAGAAGACATTTGTCAATTCTTTGGAATCGAGGTGTATGATTGACAGTAGATATTAAACAGAGGTTGAAGGCTTTGCCATATATCGATATAAAAGCTAAGTCGAAACATCAAGAATTGATTAGTTTGCGTTCTAGTATCTTACGAGGGCAGACGTTTGATTCGATGCCTAAAGCTAGAGATAACAAGAATAAGACTGAAGATTTGAATGTATCGATTATCGACCAGTCAGAACAGTTGTACGAGGAAATTAGGTCGATTTATCGTGAACGTGACGAGATGATTCAAGCGATTGAATCTCTTGATGATCCGTTTGAAAACATTGTGATGAGGTTGCTTTATATCAATGGCCTAACGTGGAATGAAGTCGAACGAAAATTAAGATGTAGCCCAGCAACTATCCAAAGAACAAGAGGTAGAGCGTTAGCTAAAATGTCTAAAATGTTTGATAATAACGATAGTAAATGATAGTTCTAATCTGCTAAAATAGTATTATCAGCTGAAGGCGGTAAGCGCACTGATAACTCCTTATATTTTTCATTTTATTTCCGAGGCTTCGGCCTCGTTTTGGCGGTGACAGGCGTAAAGTGATTTATCTCCTATGTATTTTTTTCGGTTCGAGTCCGGACATCGCCGTTAATGCTGTATTTCACAACGAGGTGTTTTAAATGAAACAAGCAATGTTTAATAAATTGGAAGATGCGAAACAATTTGCGAAAACTGTAAAAGAATTGTTGTGTATCAAAGAACCTGTAATGATTAATAATAAACTGACGTATATTGTTGTTTATAAATAATCTAACGTAATTAACAAGCAAGGTAGTAGTCGCCTTGCATTTTTAGGGCTTAGCCTAGATAATCTGTGGTAACTCAGGAAAAGGATGTTTTTAAATCTATCAAACATCCTGCCAGTAATGGTCGATCTAAGCAATTTAATCTTAACTATTTCAGTTTTGGAATAGGTGGGCGAAGTTAAAACAGAAAGATTCCAACGGCAAGGTGCTGAGGAAATGCAAACGTGGCAGTTTGGCTGTGAGACGAGTCTATAAGAGGAAAGAGGTATTTGGTTCGAGGTGCAACAAGAGCTTAATACCATATCTTACAAAAATTGGGCGCCTCCCAAAAGTATGTAAGGTGAGTTGATTGTCCGCAAAACAATCGATAACAAGCAGGCGCTGTGCATTTTGTTCTTCAAAAGAGAATGAAACACATGGCGATGCGTGTCTGTGATAGATGAAAGATGATTTTTATATTTTAAGGCTATTCAAGATAGAAAAAACTCAAAAAAGCAAAAGTCATCGCCCGTCACAAACGAAAGTGTACTTCGGCAATTAGATTGCCTGCTCAAGTCTCGCAAGGATGAGAGTAAAGTCAAAGAGTAAAGCAGCTTAGACTTTTAGCGGAGTCTTCGTTAATTGAAAAATGGCTTAGTAGTTTGCGATGTAAGGAGTGATTGGTCTAACCAATCGTGCATGGGTGATACAAGTAGGAATATTTGTGGACAAGATAATAAACCATAAGTTATCAAAAGTCACTCGTTTAAAGCAGTAGTCTCATGCTGGTTAATGGATATATGGTAGACGGATGACGTCACAGGTTCGAATCCTGTCGTTCCAATTGCGGTTTTAATTCGCAGTGAGAGGTCTTGAAAAGGTCACACATCGTGTGGCTTTTTTGATTAAAAAAAAAGTGGTGATGGAAAATGAACGATAAACAGAAACATTTCGCTGATGAGTACATCATCAGTAGAAATGCAACACAATCTGCAATAAAAGCAGGGTATTCTGATAAAACAGCGAGGTCTATAGGACAAAGATTGTTGACAAAAGTTGACATTTCTGAATACATTAAAAAACGTACAGAAGAACTTTTTGACGAACGTTCAATGTCAATCGCAGAAGCCTTGGCAATCTCTGCTAGTATCGCTAGAGGGGAAACTCAACAAGGATATTCTAAGAAAACTGTAAAGACTGCTGAAGGTGTTGAAGTATTTGAAACGACTTATGAATTTACTCCGACAATTGAAGAAAGACAACGTTCCCTAGATCATATATTCAAAGTAAATGGTGCGTATTTAGAGAGAAAAGAAATCGAGATGTCTTCGGCTGTTCAATTCGTTGATGATATAGGAGTTAGCGATGAAGCGTAGAATGAGTGAGTTTATCCCAAAGGCTTTTTACTCTATGTGGCGTGCAGCATTCGACCCTAAAATCTTACATGTAGTTGAAAAGGGTGGGCGTGGTTCTGGTAAGTCAAGCGACCTCGGACACACTATCATTCAACTGATTATGCGCTATCCAGTCAATGCCGTGTGTATTCGTAAGACGGATAATACCTTAGAACAATCGGTCTATGAGCAATTGAAATGGGCGATTAGTGAGCAAGGGGTTAGTCATTTATTTAAGATTAATAAGTCCCCTTTGAAGATAACCTATATCCCAAGAGGAAATTATATTATCTTCCGTGGTGCACAAGATCCAGAGCGTATTAAGTCCTTGAAAGACAGCCGTTTTCCATTCGCAATCGGTTGGATTGAAGAGCTTGCTGAGTTCAAAACTGAAGATGAAGTAAAGACAATCACCAACTCCCTTCTTCGTGGAGAATTGGATGATGGTCTTTTTTATAAATTCTTTTACTCTTACAATCCTCCAAAAAGAAAACAGTCTTGGGTGAATAAGAAGTATGAGAGTGTCATACAGCCTCCTAACACCCACGTACACCATTCGACTTACTTAGATAACCCATATATATCCCAAGCATTCATAGAAGAAGCAGAGGCCACGAGAGAACGTTCAGAGAAGCGTTACCGTTGGGAGTATCTGGGTGAGGCTATCGGTTCTGGTGTAGCACCGTTTGAAAATCTGGTATTCCGCAAGATTACAGATGAGGAGATAGCAAGGTTCGATAACATTCGGCAAGGCAACGACTTCGGTTATGCTAATGACCCTCTGGCCTTTGTAAGATGGCATTACGACAAGAAGAAACGTGTTATCTATGCTATTGATGAGATTTATGGCGTGAAGATTAGCAACCGTGAATTGGCTGAAAGAATCCGTGAGAAAGGCTATCAATCTCAGATGATAACCTGTGATAGCGCAGAACCTAAGTCGATTGATGAGTTAAAACTGCAGCTGAATATTCCGCTTGTTCAAGGTGCTAAGAAAGGTCCTGACAGTAGGGAGTATGGAGAGCGCTGGTTGGATGATTTGGATGCCATTGTGATAGATCCAGAGCGCACACCGAATATCGCAAGAGAGTTCGAAAGTGCCGACTATGCAGTTGACCGTGATGGAAATCCCAAACCCAAGCTAGAAGAAGTAAACGACCACACAATCGACGCTACAAGATATGCGTTTGAAGACGATATGAGACAGCCAGGAATATCATTCTGGTAGGAGAAGGAGAAATGTTGAGTAATTGGTTTAAATGGTTAATCAGGCGGTTGTTGATTAAGAATACAACCCAAAACGAAATACTAGAGATTGAGATAAGAGAACACCAGAATTCTGAGAAAGTAAGCACAATGAAAGAAGCTTACAACTACTATCGAAATCGCACGGATATTCGAAATAAGAAAGTAGATGTTGACTGGCGGACGAACTCAAGGATTGAATTGGGTTTGTTTAAGAAGTTGGTAGACCAGAAGGTCGGGTATTTGTTTTCTAAGCAGCCGACAATCTCGCTTGAAGGAGAAAAATCACAAGACTTTTTAGATAGTGTGTTTGACGAGGACCTTTTATCTACGATTAAGTCACTCGGTAAGGAAGCAGTGATGAAAGGGATAGCTTATGGCTTGCCTTATTACGATGAGAACGGCCGTCTACGCCTGTTTAAAATCCCGAGCGAACAGATTATCCCTTTTTGGAAAGACGAGCGTCATTTGGAATTATCAGCCTTTGTGCGTGTCTATAATCAAGCGGTCTACGAAAGCGGAGTAAAGAAGACTAAAACCTTTGTAGAATACTACGATGAGCAAGGAATTACAGATTATATCTGGACAGGTTCACACCTCGAACTCAACCCACTATCCAAGGAGACTAAGGGGAATTTTTATTATGTCAACGCAGACGGTACACGAATCCCTTATACTTGGGAGAAAGTGCCTCTGATTCCATTCCGCTACAACGAGTATGAGGACGGTCTTTTAGTCCAAACCAAGTCTCTGATTGATAATATTCAACTTCAAATGTCTACTAATGCTGATATGCTGGCAGATATGCCGAAGTTGATTTATGTTTTAAAAAACTATCAGGGCGCAGACTTGGGCGAGTTCATGAATAATCTGAATAAGTTCCGCTCTATCAAGGTTTCTAGTGATGGTGGTGTAGATACCCTACAAGCAGACAATGATACTAGCGGAGTTGAAGCAGATATTGAACGCTCTCGTAAGTTCTTGTATGAGGCTGCACGAGCCATTGATACCCAAGATGACAATCTAGGTAATGCCAGCGGTCAGGCTCTTAAATGGCGCTATACAGATCTTGATTTGGACTGTAACGAGCTAGAAAATGAGTTCCAAAAAGGTATCAAGCAATTCCTTTGGTTCGTAGAACAGTATGCAGCTAACAAAGGAGTAGCGTTTGATTCATCTAAATTTACTTATGTATTTAACCGTGACATCATTTCAAATGAGTCTGAAGCTATTCAAGATTGTGTAAACTCAATCGGTATCTTAGACGATCTAAGCATTCGTGAACAACATCCATGGTATCAACCCCAAATTGAGGAACGATTGAAAGAACAACAGGAACAAGGACAAGATCCATACTCTGAAACTAATTTCAAAAAGGTAGATGAAGATCATGACGACCGAGAACAAGAAAAAGATAGATGAGTATTGGACTGAGCGAGCTTTACAACAAGAACAAAACGCTCAGATAGTTGCTGATAGGTATATGGCCCAGATTGGTCAATCCTTAGCAGATTATAAACACCAGCTGGTTTCTGAGATTGAGAAGTTCTATGCCAAGTATGCAGTTGATAATAAAATGACCCATGCAGAGGCCAAGCAATATCTGACAGATAAAGAGCGTAGAGAGTTTAAGAATGTAACTCTTGAAAGATTCCGTGAGATGGCCTTAAATCCTGACACACCGACACCTCTGTTGGACGCCTTGGGTTATCGCCATCGTATTAGTCGCAAGGAGGCTTTGCTTGCCGAAATTGAGCGTCTAACAGCTGAGCTATACGGAAAGCCAGAGGGCATACATGACAAGGTCACAGAGGCTCTGAGTGACGTCTACATCAAGGGTAAAATCCATCAAGCTAAGAACTTGGCACATTTTGGAATCATAGAGAAACCAATATTAGGTGTAGATGCAGTTAAGCATAAGATGGCTAGTAACTGGAGTGGTAAAACCTTCTCAACGAATGTATGGGGGCATGATGCAGCTGTTTATAAATCTATCAGTGATACAATCAATAAAGGCCTAACAGGTGGCTGGTCTATTGATAGAATGGCTAGGGCTCTTTCTGAACGTACAGGGGTCGCCTATCATCGAGCAGATACGCTTGTTAGGACTGAGACGACCTTTTATAATAACCTTGCGACGCTAGATACTATCAAGGAGTTGGGAGGTGACCACTACGAAATCGTAGCGGTATTAGACAGTCGTACAAGTGAGATTTGCAGATTAGAAAATCACGAGGTTCATTCTGTTAAGGAATATGAACCAGGTCGAACCGCACCTCCATTCCATGTCCGTTGCCGTTCTACTATCAGGCCTGTAGTTAAGTCTGATAAACCTAGTCCTTACTTCAATATCTTGCAAAACGACGGCTCAGTAAAACTAGCCACTGAGCAACGTTCTCTGGACGAAATCTTTGCAGGATGGGAGCGTGAAGGGGAAGCGGTTCTTAGAGGTGTTAAGGAATCTAAGCCAGAAGTGGCTGACAAGGTTTTTGTAGCTGATAAACCAAATGAAATAGACGACTTCTTTAAGAAACAAAAGTCTTATCAAAAGTGGTATAATGAGCTTACAGAGGAAGAAAAGAATGCTATTTACACTTACACTGGAAGTGATTACCACAATTTTAATAATATTAAACGCTTTGGAATTGATAAAGCGTTTAAACTTAGTGAAGAATTTTGGCTAGAAGAACACGGTGAAGCCGATTTAGATCTTGCTTTGAAACGAGTTAGAGAAGCAAAAACTAAAATTCCTTTCCTTGAAAAAGCTTTGTCAGATTTTGCTCCCGAGAAATCGTTTAAAGCGTATAGAGGTACTGGTTCTGTTTCAGCTTTAGGGGAAGATTTAGGATATATGAATTTAGAAGTTGGTCAAAAACTTACTTTGGACAAGTCATTTACTTCCTTTAGTTTAGATAAGAATTACGCTAGAGAGTTTGCGATAGATGGCGAAGGTGCAGATATTCTGTTTGAAGTCACTGTTAGAAAAGGACAAAAAACAGGCGCTTATATTGCTGAACTATCTGACTTTAACCCTGAAAAAGAATATCTGATGAAACCCAACTTGAAATACAATGTTGTTTCAAAAAAGGAGACAGAAGACGGCTTACTTGTTTATGGTTTGGAGGTGTTGGAAAATGGGTCTTGATAAAAATTTTGTACAAAAGATTTTTTCTAAGAGAGAAGATAGAGTAAATAGGTCTATTTTTGTAAAACCTGAAGAACTTATTGAAATATCTGATGAAGATTTGAGTTATTTTGGCGAAGGTATCTTTTATTGCCTTCCTCGTAACCAGTACGTAATGGATCATAAAGATGAAATTAGAAAAAAATATAACTTATCTAAAGAAATGCCAAAGATAAACGGCATTTATTTGCCGACGTTCTTAAAAATGAGAGCATGGACTAGAATTTGGAAAACTAAGCCAAGTTTAAAAGAAATAATCGAAATGACAAAAAAAGAAAGCATTTAGTAATTCTAAGTGCTTTTTCTTATGCTTAGAAAGGAGCGAGAAATGAAATATCGTAAAAAACCAGTAGTGATTGAGGCTGTACAGTTTACAGATACGGAAGAATCAATTTTGGAGTTATCAGAATAATGAAAGTTAAAGAACTTTGTGAAGTGATAGATGAACAACAAGACATTTCAGTTTGCCACAATAACAAGGATTTGGATGGAGGTTATCCAAGCGATTTTTTGGATTGTGAATTGGTTGTAAAAAGAATTTCAGTGGTAGCTTGCGAAGTTATCCTTATAGAAACGTAAAAGAAAGGAACTAAAAATGGAAGATTGGAAAGAACGCTTTATCGATGAGTATAATTCGCTTAAGGATAAATATACAAAATTACATAAAATGATTATCAAATACGAAGCTGGTACGCTTGAATTTGAGCCAAAATGCTCAATTGAAGTTTTAAAAAATCAAAAACGTGCCATGGGTCAGTATTTATACTGGCTAGAAGTTCGATCAGAAATCGAAGGAATCGAATTATAAAACTAACCGCGTCGAAATCGAGGCGGTTTTCTTTCGCCCTGGGCATGGCGTTAAAAGGCTTTTTTACTTTACCAAAATGTCGTGGTCGTTGCCACGTTAAAACAAACGTACAGGAGGAAAAGAAATGAATCGTAAATTTTTGGAACAGTTAGGATTGACTGAAGAACAAGTTGAAGCAGTTATGTCTGAACATGGGAAATCAACACAGGACCTACAAGCGAAGGTGTCTGCTGCAGAAGATAATGCTAAGGGCTTGCAGGACCAGTTGAAAGAGCGTGATAAGGACATGAAACAGCTCAAACAAGACGCTGAAGGCAATGCTGACTTACAACAAAAATACTCAGACTTGGACAGCAAGTACAAGACACAACAGAAGGAACATGAACAACAACTCAAGACAATGCAACTAGATCATGCTATTGAAATGCACTTAAGCGGTAAGGTTCATGACGCTGGAATCGTGTCTAGTCTACTAGATAAGTCTAAATTGGGATTAGGTGACAACGGAGCGGTGACTGGGTTAGATGAACAGTTGACGACTTTGAAGGAATCTAAAGGCTTTTTATTTGCTTCAGAAAAGGCTGTAGAACCACATATCGCTGGTGCTAAGCCACAAGGGGCAACACAAGAAGAAACAGTTGCTAACGACCTGACAACGCAGATGATTAATGCGTTCACGTCAGATCTATAATCAAAAAATAGAAAAGAGGAACAGATATGCCAGCAACATTGAACTATGCACAGGCTTACCAACAAGGTTTGCAAAATCGTTACAGTGAAAACGGACTGTTATTCACTCAAAAACTTTGGAATTCTCCATCCAACACACTTTTGAAGTTCACAGGCGCTAAAGAAGTGAAAGTACCACGTCTTTTGATTAAAGAAGGACGTAAAGACCGTACACGTCGCACGATTACGAACATTGACGCTAACTATGAAAACCAATGGGAAACATACACATTGACTAATGAGCGTTACTGGTCAACACTAGTAGACCCATCAGATGTTGATGAAACTAACTATGTTACTTCCATTGCTAACATCACTAAAACATTCAACGATACTGAAAAAGTTCCAGAAATGGATAAATTCATGGTATCTAAATTGTTCTCTCGTAAGAAAGAACTTGATACAGAAAGTAAACAAATTAAGTCATTGAATTTGACTGAGGAAAACTTCCTCGCAACATTCGATGAGCTGATGGAACAAATGGACGAAGCTGGAGTACCAGCAGAAGGTCGTGTTATTTTCTGTACACCAGCAGTTAAACGCATGATCAAGAACATCAAGCAATTTGGCCGTACAGTCAATATCCACGGACAAGGTACAGTTATTGACCGTTCTATTGGTCGTTTGGACGATGTGACGATTGAGCCATCTATTCCATCTGACCGTATGAAGACCTTGTACAACTTCACAAATGGAGCTAAGGTTGACCCAACTGCTAAACAAATCCATTTCTTCTTGATTCACATTCCGTGTATGGCAGCGCCACAAAAATATGAATTTGTAGGACTTGACGCACCAAGTGCTTCTTCAAGCGGTAACTACTTGTACTATGAACAATCTTACGATGATGTATTGCTATTCAAAACTAAGCACGAAGGCCTAGCATTTGTCGTCGCACCTTAAAGAAGGAGGATAGAAAATGTTAACAGTAAAGAAAGACAATCGTGTATTGAATATCGACGAACTAGAAAAAGTAACCTTCTTGGAAGATGGTTATGATGTGGTTGAAGTTCGTGACGGTGAGTACGCTGTGGTTGAATCTGCTACTGGCGGACGCACTTACACTATTCAAGAGTACAGAGCAGTAGTTGCTGAACGTGATAAGGCTCTAGCTGAACGTGACCAAGCTCTAGCTGAACTTGAAAAACTATCTAAAAAATCCACTAAAGACGATAAGTAGAAAGAGAGGTTCTGCTGATGGAGAAGAGAACATCGGAAGAAATCCAAAAGCATAATGAAGATGCTAGACAAGCATTGATTGACTTGTATGAACAACGTTATTCATGCTATCCAGAAGAGTTAGTAGTCGATGAAGTCATGCAGAACATTCTTAATTACTGTAATCGTGAGGATTTTCCTTTAGAGTTGCGATTTGTGGCCATTCAGATGGTTTATGTTGTTTATAATCCTGACCAAGCTGTCCAAGGCAAGAATATATCCGTTGGAGATACTCGTGTCGAATTGGCTAAGTCAGACCTTGCCAGACGTGCCGAAAGTGTCTTGCTGGACTTTGCTAGCCAGTTACAGCGGTTCAGAAAGTTGAGGTGGTAGGATGAATATCAATGATGTCCTATCTCAGGCAAGACCAAGCATTGAATGGACCTATGATAAAAAGATGGATGTGTTTGCTGCTGTCGAGGGCACGAAACCAAACGGAGCTGATTTTGTAGAATTCAAAGAAATTCACAAGAAGGTTCCCTGCCGTGTATCTGTTCGTAATTTAGTGAATACTGAACAGAACGAAGCACACCAACTCAAGACAGAACACAAAATTTTCTGTTCGCCTAAATTTGCTATCAAAGCTGGTAGCAAATTGGTAGTAGATGGTGTACAGTACCTGACCAGTGAAGATCCAATGGTTTATGTAACACATCAAGAAATTGTGGTGAGACGACATGAGTGGTTATGATGATAGTGATGTTCAAGAGTTCTTGAAGCGACTTGAACGAGCTCAGGCAATCATTGATTCTGAGTTTATGCAGGCTGCTAAAGATATCGGTCTAGCCTTTTTGAAAGAGGTTAAGGAACGAACACCAAAAGGCTTAACAGGTAAACTCAATCAATCCTGGAAGATGGAAGTAAGCAAAAATGGGAATGTGTACGAGGTTATCGCATTTAACCCTATGGAGTATGCTTCTTTCGTCGAAAGTGGACACCGTCAACAAGTAGGGCGTTATGTCCCTGCAATTGGTAAGCGTTTGGTCAATCCTTGGGTAGAAGGGCGCTTCATGATGAGGCTGACAGAAGAACAGATTAAACAGAAAATCCCACAAATCACGCAACAAATCGAAGAGAGGCTAAAGGAGGAATTAGGTGGATTATAGTATTAGACCACTCGTCATTAAGCAACTCAAAGATGTGTTTGGGTGCAAGGTGTATGATGAACAAATCCAGCAAGGATTGAAAACGCCTTGTTTTATTGTAGATGTGAAACCTGTGACTCGGCAACGGTTGGCTAACCAAAACGATAAGCAGGTTTTTATTGTCTTGCTGCATTACTACACCGAAAAAACAACAGACTTATACCAGAAGTTTGAAGAGATTGAAATGGTGTTTAATTCGCCCGCTTTTCGTTATTTAGGGGATAAGTACCCTATCAATGATTTGAAGGTAGAATACAATGCAAATGACTTGATATGCACATTTACAATCACTCGATACGTTCGATGGGTTGAAGAAGAACCGACAATGCAAATATTAGAAAGGATAGGTGAAACTTCTCATGGAAATGAATGAAGAAGTAGGTTACGTAACCGAACCAGTGGTAACAACCACTGAAGATAAATTTGGCAAAGAGGCATTACTCAAGTATTTTGAAGATGATGCAACTTTGTTAAACATTTTGCTGGAAGATGACCAGTCATACTCACTAGCAGAAGTAAGACGTATTTTAGAAGACTGGAGAAAGGGTGTGGCTAACTAATGGCACAATGGACAGTACAAAATAAACGAGTTCCAAAGGCCTACATCAATTTCGTATCAAGAGATGATGTGATTATTCCTTTGGAAGACAATACGATTGCAGCAGTCATGATTGCTGGATCTTGGGGAGAGCCTGGTGCCTTCACACTTGTTGACGGTACAAGCAACTTCCGCCGACTATTTGGCAAACCGATTGATGAACTTCTTCCGATTCGTGAAGCCTTGAAAGGAACTGGTAAGGTCCTTGTCTATAACGGTGTGAATAACACTGGGGTACAGGCAACGAAAACAGAAAATGATATGGTCGTTACAGCTAAACACAAAGGATTAGCTGGTAATAAAATCCATGTTATCTTCAAAAAACAAGTCGCTACTGGATTTGAGGTAACAACCGTTTTCTTTGGAAAAGAAGTTGACAAGCAAATCATCACAGCCTTGCCGTTTAAAAATGACTATGTAAATGTAACGGGTACTTTAACAACAGAAGATAAAACAATCTTGCTTGAAGGTGGTACCGATGGAGCTACAACCAATTCAGAGGTTGAAGATTTCCTAAATGCACTCGATACTCAAGACTTCCGTGTCTTGGCTCTGGGTACAGATGAAAGAGCAACGAAAGCTCTTGTTACAGCTCACATCAAAAAATGGCGCAACGCTGGTCGTTCAGTCATTGCAGTATTGAATGACTACACGGACGCTGATGATGAAGGTGTTGTATCGGTTGGTAATGGAGTTACATTAAGCGACGGTATGAAACTAGGCGCTAAGGACTGCGTATACTTCGTAGCTGGTAAGTATGCAGGGGCTGGCTTGCAATCCAATACATTCAAGTCTTATCCAGGCGCTATCGACTGTGAACGTAAGAACGAAGCAGAAGCTGAAAAGCTCATTAACAAAGGTCAGCTTATCTTTGCTTATCGAAATGAAAAAGTTATTATCCTGTCAGATGTGAACTCATTTACTAGCTATACGGCAGAACACAGCCGTATTTTTGGTAAGAACAAACTTGTCCGCACCATGGATAATATCAATACCAATGTCAAGTATATCTTTGAGAACTACTTCATCGGTAAAGTACCAAACAACGTGAATGGTCGTGAGTTGTTTAAACAACGAATCATCACAATGGTTCTTGACCCACTTGCTCAAAAGCAGGCTTTAGAGTATAAAGCGAAAGATATTGAAATTTCACAAGGTATCACTAAAGAATCAGTTGTGGTAAACTTGCCAGTTGTCTTGACAGACGCTATGGAAATCTTGTACATGACGGTTATCTGTGATTAAGAAAGGAGAAACTAGCTAATGGCTATTATGAACCAATTAGATGCTTTGTCAGCTAAAGAAGGAACGGTCTTCTTTACAATCAATGACAAGCAGTACGAACTAGCAGAGCTTATCTCTCTAGAAGCAAAAATTGAATACACAAAAGCTGATGTTACCCCTCTTAACTCTCGTATGAAGGGTGGTAAGATTGTCGGTGCGGAAGGTACAGGAACTGTGAAGATGTATTACCATCGTCCTGAATTGAAGAAAATGGCTTTGGAATACGTTAAAAACGGATTGTTGCCTCGTATCGACATCAAGTGTACCAACGAAGACCGCACATCTCGTGCAGGTCGCTATACCATCGTTTTGAAAGGTGTTCTGTTCAAAGAATCACTTATCTTTAAACTAGATGGATCAGCGGATGAGGTCATTGACGAAGAAACTGACTTCACATTCCAAGATTTTGATATCTTATCAGAATTCCAAGAAATTACATACTAACACAAGGAGGAAATAGTGGTGAGTGGATTACAAGCGTTTTTGAAGCAAAACAAAAAAGGCGAAGAGACTAAGGATGTCTTGCTTCCTTCTTTTGAGGAACCAGTTAAAATTCGAGTGTTGAGCGCTCGTGAAGCGGACTTAATCAATGACCGTTGCTTTGTAAATAAACCTGGTCGTAATGGACGCCAAGAGCGTGTCTTTGACGGTGTTAAATATAACCGTGAAATCTGTATTGCGTCTATCGTGGTTCCTGACCTTAACGATAAAGAATTGCAAGATTCTTACGGAACAATGGGAGCTTCTGAGTTATTTGGTACCATGTTCAATTGGGGCGAAAGCGCCTTGATTTTGGAAGCTGTGACCGAACTCAGCGGTATCAACCAGACATTCCAAGACAAGGTTGACGAGGCAAAAAACTAATAAAAGAGGACGCGGAGGCACAGCTAGCCTACTTCGCCCTCGTAAACTATTACATTCGCCCTAGTGAATTTGTGAATATGGATGTAGAAGAAAAAGCCTTTTTCGCTGCAGTCATGCACGAAGAGGCGAAACAACGTAAAAAAATGAAGAAGTGAGGTGATTCTATTGGCCAATATACAAACAACCATGTCTTTGACCGATAGAGTCACAGGCACTTTAAATAAAATCTATGCTACTATGGAGCGTGTTAAAAACGCAGGTTCTGGCATAGATAAAGCTATGAAGGCCCAAGAGTCCGCTATGAAAAAAGCTGGTGATTCTGGCCAATATTTTGTAAATAAAGCCGGGCGAGTCATTGATATTAACGGTAGATTTGTAAATAGTGCAACTTTAGCAGCTGCAGGGCTCAAAAAAGAAGAACTGGCTCTAATAGATTTAGGGAATGCCTCTAATAACGCTTCTAACAAATTAAGTAAGCTAGTATCTTTGAAAGGATTGTTGAAGACTGCCTTGGCTGGTATTGCAGTTGGTGCGATTACCAAGCAAGCTATAGGTATGTCAGACGAGTATGCTAATATGCACGCTCGTTTAGATATGATTCGTGACGGTATGCAGACGACAGAGGAACTACAAAAGTCTATCTATACATCCGCACAACGTACAGGCTCGGCCTATACAACCATGGCAAACGGTGTCGCTAAGATGCGGATGCAGGCTGGCGATGTTTTCCAAAACAACGGCGAAACAATTGCCTTTTTGGAAACTATGAACAAATCCTTTGTTGTTGGTGGAGCAAGCATTGAAGAACAAAAAAGCGCCATGCTTCAGCTTACTCAGGCTATGGCTAGTGGTAAGTTGCAGGGTGACGAGTTGCGTTCCCTTGCTGAAACTTCACCAGCCTTAATCCAAGCTATTGCCAATAAACTAGGTGTTAGCCGTGGCGAGGTTAAGAAACTTGGAGCAGACGGGAAGATTACGGCCGACATTGTCAAAACTGCCATGCTGGATGCAAGCGAAGCGATTGATCAACAATTCCGCAACATGCCAATGACATGGGGCAGGGCATGGCAGAACTTCCTGAACTTTGTAACCAAGGCGTTTGAGCCAATATCGATTAAGATAAATCAGATAGTGAACTCGTCCGCCTTCCAACAATTTGCCCAGATTGTAGCCACGGTACTTCAATATGTCGTTCAAGCGGTTATCTTTGCCATGGATATGATTGGGGCTGTTTGGAGTATGTTGGCGCCGATTGCTCAATTTGTCATCGATAACTGGTCTGTGATTCAACCGATTATTATTGCTGTGGCATTCGCTATAGGGACTTATGTAGTTGCCATGAATGCAGCAAGAATAGCAACAGGTTTGTTTAGTATCGCTACAAATGTTGCGAAAGCTGCAATGGCTGGTTTGAATGCAGTAATGGCAATGAACCCAATCATGTTGATTGTGATGGCAGTCATTATTCTTATCGGCCTCTTCTATGCCTTGGTCGCATGGTTTAACAACCTTACTGGTGCAGCTGTATCAGCTACAGGAATCATCATAGGGGCTATATTTTACCTAGGAATGACCATTTGGAATATACTTCTTAGTATTGCCAATGCAGCTATCTGGGTGATTAATATGATGTTGCAGGGTGTTTTTTGGTATGTGAATACCGCAATAGCATTCTGGATGTTTCTCTATCAGGCTATCTTAACTATTTTGATAGGCATTTTAGACTTTATTGACTGGTTTGTTACTGGTGCTGTTAACTTATGGAACGAGATGTCTTTCCAAGTTCAAAGTGCTTGGTATGACATTGCCCAAGGCGGTAAGTCTATGGCAGTTGCTATTGCAGGCTTTGTTGATAGCATGGTCAATAGTGTTATCAGCGCAGTCGAGGGCATGATTAACTCTGTGCTTGGTGGCTTTAATAAAATGATTGGCTTCTTAAATGGGTTCGGCCTAAATCTAAACGCTGTTGGAACGGTTTCTCTAGGTCGGACAAACTTTGCTGGTGATATTGCTAATGCTATTGATAGCATGGAAAAACCAGTCAAGAAAACCTTTGAAGGTCTACACTTAGCAGATGGTTTGAAACAACATAAAGCCGGCTTAAGTACTCCGCACCTTGACGCTCCTCAATTTGGTTATTTAGAGGGAGGGAGCGTTCTTGGAGCCTTTAATAACGGCTATAATTTTGGTAAAGGCATCGATAAGGCTGTCGGTGGTTTCTTCAAAGGTGCTGGCGATGCCAACGGCGCAGGAAACAATTTCTTAGGCGACCAAGGAAAGACACCTTACGAACTCAGCCCAGCTAGTTCAGCACCTGGACAAGGCGACGGAGGACAAGGTGGTGGAGGTGGCCACAATCCAACTGGTGGTAAATTAGATAAGGTCGGCAAGATTGAAGATGAAATCAAACTGGACGATGAATACATCAAGTTAATTAAGGACGTTGCAACCATGAAGTGGCAACAGAACTTTATTACCTTGAAGCCAGAGATTGTTACCAACATTGACTCCATCAACAACGCTGGCCAGTATGCTAACGTATTGGATGATTTGAATGCAACGATTGTAGACGCTTTAAATAATGGCGCTGACGGTCTCATGGCTTACTAGGGAGGAGGTAGCAGATGTTTATATTTATTGAAGGCATTAAATTGCCAGTGAATCCAGAAGAAATCAAACTGGAGGACAAGCAAGGAATTGAGACAGTCGCTATCATCGATACTGGTAACGTTCCGCTTGTCGGAAATCCAGAGCTTCAATCGATTGAGTTTGAATCCTTTATTCCTAGTGGAAGATACGATGGGAACTACCAACGGAATAGCCGTGTTTCTCCAGAATCCTTTGTATCATCTATTCGTAAATTTAAGACGGAAGGCACTCCTATTCAACTCATGATTGGGGGTGCTTTTGGTTCTGCTATTAACGGGAAATTTTTAGTGGAACAGTTCGATGTCTCTACCAAGACAGGATATGAAAATGACCTGATATATAAGATTAAGTTCTTACAATATCGGTCTCATAAACCACGGAAGGTTACTATCAAGGACAAAAAAGCGCTTGAGGCTACTAAAAAGAAACCTCAGGCGAAAGCTACTGAAGAACGTAGCGCCACAACAGAGAAACCTGCTCAAAAAAGCCATACGGTTGTGAGTGGTGATACCCTGTGGGGGATTGCTCAGACTTTTTACGGAGACGGCAGCCGATATACTGAAATTTACGAAGCTAACAAAGATAAAATCAAAGACCCTCATTGGATTTATCCTGGACAGGAGTTTGTGATACCATGATGCAATTATTCTATCAGAACAATAAAACTGGAGATACATGGGATTTAGCAACTGTGTCTGAAAAAGTTGAGTTCAAGACAACTAGGAAAGGGTCGGCTTGGAGTGTGGAGATTACCTTGTACAATTCTACAAAAGTAGCTTTTGAATATGGTTCTCCACTTGCTTTCAAGCTAGATGATAAAGAGGTATTCTTTGGTTATTTGACGAAAATCAAGTACGAAAAAGATACTAAAACAACCTTGACCTTCCATGATCAGATAAAGTACTTACTACGCAATATCAACTTTGTTGCCAGGGATAAAAATGTCAATCAAATCGTATCGGCAATCGCAGGAGATTTTGATTTGAAGATTGGGGAACTAAAAGCCCCAGCTGTGACCTTATCCCCTCAACTAAAGGAGGATAAGAAGGCCTTGGATATTATCCAAGAAGCCATGGATGAGACCTTGGTACAAAGTGGAGAATTGCTGGTTTTGTATGACAAGTTCGGAGAGTTGACACTAACAACTCCCAAAAACTTACCAATCCAATACATTATCGGTAATGAATCTTTTATGTCTAGTTTTGAGTTCGAAGGTTCAATTGAAGATAGCGCCAATATTGTCCGCTTGATCCAAGAGAACAAAGAAACCAAGAAGAGAGAGGTCTACATCTATCAGGACAGCTACAATATCGGCGCTTGGGGAAAACTCCAGTACATGAAAAAAGTGGATGAGAAAGCGACTGAGGGGCAAATAAAGCAATGGGGCGAAATGCTCTTGAAGATGAAAAACCGTCCCAAAGAAACTTTCAGTCTAAAAGCTGATATTGGAAGTATTGACTTTTTAGCAGGCCATGCAGTCTATGTGGATGTTAAGGATATTGAGAAGAAGGGATGGTATGTCATTGAAGAGGCAACTCATTCCTTCAGTGCAGAAAAGCACACGATGGAAATTAAATTATTCATGGCAGGAAGTGAGTAGATGGAAGTAATAGAAAATCTAAAGAAATTGATTAGTAATTTCATTGAAAATCGCCAGTTCGCAAAGATAACGACTGGTGTAGTTTTATCGGTTTCTCCACTCAAAATCCAATTGACCAATGAATTGATATTGGATGATTCCATGCTCGCTGTCACATGGACTGATGAAACATTGGATCCTGAGTACGTAGGTCAAACCCTTCATCTCATCAGACAAGATGGTGGAGGGTTTTATTATGTCTTGTACAAGAAAATTTTCCACTACAAGCGCAAAGTGAAAGGGGGTTCTGATGAATGAGTACTCCTAAAACAAACTTTTTAAACATCGCTAAAAATGTTGTCGAAGCTAAGAAACAGCCTAGCTTAACACTAGATGAAACTAATATCTTGCTAGAAACAGATGGCATTCATGCTTTGAAGCAATCAATCAGACGCATGCTGACGACTGAACGGTTTATCTACACGATTTATGATCATCGGTACGGTGTCGAGTTAGATGCTCTGTTTGGTGGGGATATGGATTATGCCCAGATGGATATCGCACGGCGCATAAAAGAGGCCTTGTATGAGGATGACAGGATTCATGAGGCACATTCTTTTTCTACTAAGGTAAAGAAAGATGAATTTTACGTGCAGTTCATGGTTGATAGTGATTTTGGAACATTTGAAATGGATTTGGAGGTGAAACGATGATAAAGGTAAAAACATATCCAGAAATTTTAGAGGATATGCTGGCCTTGTTTGATGATAAGTATGACAAAAGACAAGGGTCTGTCTTGTACAATTTAGTAGCGCCTGCAGCTCGAGAAGTTGCCATTCAGTATACGGTCTTAAAATCGTATGAGGAAGTCAACTTTTTAGACACGAGTACAGGAATCTTCCTAACTCGTTTATGTAGGCAGTTTGGAGTTGAACGCTTACCAGCTACGGCATCAGTCCGACTGGTTCAATTCAAACAGGAAATCCCAATCGGAACCCGTTTCAGTGTGGTTAACAGTGAGTACAATTTCCGTGTTTTAGAACGTCGCTCTGGATTTGAGTATAGTGTAGTAGCTGAACAAGTCGGAAATGCTCCCAACTATGTAAGAGGGCAACTCATCAACATCGATGTATTGAATGGATTTAAAGGGGCAGAAATCGGATCTGTCATCGTCGTAGGCGAAGATGAAGAGACGGATAAACAACTCCGTAAGCGTACCATTGAGTACTTGAAAACACCGACCTTAAACGGGAATATTGCTCAATATAAAAAGTGGGCAAGTGAGTTTGTTGGTGTTGGTTCTGCTTTGGTAGAGCCACTATGGAAAGGTGAAAATACAGTACGTGTATCGATTACAGATGCTGACGGCAACGAAGCAAGTGCAGAGCTGGTAAAGAAATTCAAGAATTACTTGGATCCTGAACCGAGTGGCCACGGTTTAGGCGTTGCTCCGATTGGTGCTTATGTGACTGTTCAGTCTGTAAGTGGCTACAATGTTCGTATTGCTGCAACTATCAAGATTGATGAAGATGTAGATATTGAAACAATCAAGAATGAGGCGAAAGTTCAACTCATTAAATACTTACGTGAAGAAGCATTTGAAGAGAAAGAGGTTCGAAACTATAAAGTTGCCACAATCATTGACAGAATTAACGGGGTTCGAGATGTGGACCGTATTTTGTTGAATGATAAGGAGCAAAGTATTGAACTTTCTACCAACATGCTTCCTAAACTAGCGGAGGTAACCATCAATGTCACAAGTTAGATATCGTATGTTATCGGCTTTGCCAGAGGTCTTAGATCCAACCATTAATGATTTGTTTGAAACTGAAATTCCAGAACTGGAATTGATTACAGACTTAATCTTTGATACCAGACGATTGATGTTATTGCCAGAAGCGACGGAAGACTGGATTACACGTTGGGAAAAAGCCTTACAAGTAAAACCGAAAACAATTGATTTGGAAGAACGAAGGCGGTATCTAATCACATTAATTTCTTCCAAAATCAAAATTAACTCAGTGAGTTTACAAAAAATTACAAAGAGCTTTACGAATGTCAACAACTTAGTAACGGTAAAAGGTTCAGCGGTACATATCCGATTTTTAGGAGAACTGCCGACCGGATATTTGAACCGTTTTTTAAAGTATGTGCGCGAGTTGATTCCTGCTCACTTAGGAATCCAATTCTCGGTTGAAGCGCCAATGATGAACGCGATTTATATTGGGGCTCACACATTCAGAGACATTCGTTCGGTTCGATTTGAATAGGAGGAAATAAATGGGATATTTTATCCAGCCTATTGTGACTGATAAAGCAATCAGTGAAACGGCCTTAGCGATTCAAAATAGAGAACCACTGGTCTTTACTCGCATAGCTTTGGGTAGCGGACGGCATCGGACGGACATTGGCAAGAAAAACAATATCGTACAAGTTGTTCATTCGCTGCAAGTGACGCAGTCTATGTCTACTGATGTCGCTGATACAATCCGTATCACAGCACGGTTTGATAATTCACGGATTGAGCGTGAAATGATTGTGAATGAAATCGGTGTATTTGCAAAACGTGGTAATCATGAAGAATTCATGTATATGTATACTTGGGCAGAACAGGGGGATGTGATTCCTCCTAAAACATCTGCCTATGTGTATCGAGATTATGATTTCAACACGACTATTAGTAAGAATAGTCAGATTACCATTCAATACAATGCGACTGATTTGGTTTATGCAACTGTCCCTGAATTGAAGGCAACAGAAAGAAAGCTACAAACCAATATCGATAATCACATCAGAGATGCTGCCCGTCACGTTTCTGATCAAGAACGCACACGCTGGAATGGGAAAGCTGACGCAAGTCACAGGCATAAGGTGGCAGACATCGACGGTCTGCCTGAAAAGATTGATGAGGTCACTAGAAGTAAGGCTGAGAAGGTTGACCTAACTGGTCACATCAACAACCGAAACAACCCACACAATGTAACGAAGCAACAAGTGGGGTTAGGGAATGTCGCAAACGTCGAACAAGCAAGTAAAGTTGATTTTCAAAATCACTTAAACAGTCGCAACAATCCACATAGCGTTACGAAGGCGCAGGTAGGTCTAGGTAACGTAGACAACATCAGACAAGCAAGCTATGAGTCTGTAGAAGCTTTGAAGCGTGAGGTTCAGGAACACGAAGATAGACTAAATGCTATTGAGTACATGTTCTTGCAGAACGACTTCACTGCTCCGATTCGTACAGACGACGGTACAGAACATACCTTGCTTGCTGATGAAAACGGTCATGTGATTGTCGCAGATTGGAAATATATTATGGAGGTATAACATGGCAGTAATTAGTACACAGACACGAAAAGTAACTGATTTGCCACAGGCCAGTCAGGTTAACAACTCAGACAACATCATGATTCATGATGGTCGTGGGTTGAAGAAAGTATCTGTGCAGACATTAAAAAATGGAATGAGTAGCAATGTGTCAGTAGCTACGTCAAACTCAAATGGGATTGTCAGACCTGATAATCAGACGACTGAGGTTTCAAATGGTGTGTTGAAAGCTAAGACTGCAACTAGTGGACAGACTGGTGTAGTGCGACCTGACAACTCAACGATTACAGTCGATAATTCGGGTGTTTTGCGAGTAAATAGGTCAGCGCTTGGGATTCCAAGTACACCGTCCGAAGTAGTTGCACACAAGCTGATTAACCAAAACGGAAACCAGCAAATGAAGTATTGGTTCGGCTCTAAATCGCAGTATGAGTCAATTTCGTACAAAGACCCGAACACAATCTATGATGTGTATGAGTAGGTGATGCTATGGCTACAAGAGAAGGTATCTATGTTGGTGGTAAAGATATCATCGAGCGTTATGTTGGAACGAGACTTGTCTGGAGTAAGTGGGTCTATGTTGGGTATTTCCAGAATCTAAGAACTCCGTTCGATTCAAGCCAGTACTTGATTTTTAATGTATCGAGTGCAAATGGAGACTTCAACGATAAATATCGTGTAGAGAGCAGAGTAAAGGATGTTAAAGTACGGATTCAGCACCGTAATAATACAATTACAACTGTTCATGCGAAGTATGCGCAGTGGTACAATAGGAACACAGGACAAGATAATTTCCTTACAGGAAAATCGCTCTATATCTCATTTAAAGACGATAATCAAAAACAAGTATTTAAAAGAAATTTTGCAGATGGCGATTCACTATTCTTTTATTTTAGATAATCAGGAGAACATTAAACATGGAATTTGTATTAGTAAATAAATTTTTCAGAGTCGGCAAGACGGAAGTCTCTATTCAATGTGACAAGCCGTTCACTTTCTTCACTCGTGAACTTGACGGAGACCACATGGGTGATGCAGATGAAACCCTCATCGAAGCGGTTAAAGATGTGCTACGAACTGAGTTAGACCCTACTAGTGCCATTGTCAAAAACCAAGAACAATTGGCTAAAACAACTGCAGCACTTGAACAAGCCAATCAGCTTATGGAAGGTATGCAGAAGGTCAGCTTGCATAATACTGACGATATCGAAGAAATCTTTGCACGCTTGGAAGTACTTGAGAAACACAACGGTATCGATCACGAGCACGAGGACGAAGCAGAAGGGCACGAAGAAACACCTCATGTTGCGGAAACAGAAACACACCCTGCTGAACCGGCTCCAGTAACTCAACCCGTTCAACCAGAACCCCAACCCGTTACAGAAGTGGCCACAAATGGAGTTCCAAACGTGGTCGTATCTGAACCAGCACCAGCACCAGCGCAACCAACTACTGAACAACCAGCAGCAGAACCACGTATCCAACCAGCACCAGCAGTAGAACAACCAACAGAAAGCGAGACAGAACATGAAATTCCTACACCGACAAGCGAAGCGAGCACTAGTGAAAACAATGGAGGTAGCAACAATGAGTAAGATTACATTAGACCAAGCTAAAATCGACATGTACATTAACTTGCTAAAACGTGGAGCGATTGACTTTTCATTTGTCAATAAACGTTTTAAAGACCGTGTACGCAAAGAATTGGAACGCCTTGGCTTGAGCGATTTGGCGAACTAAAGAGGTGTTTATGGACGTCTTACAACACGTTGAGCATTTATTCACGAATGTTGTTTCGGTATTATCCCCAATCATCATAGCGTGGTTGGGGTACAAGCTACCGAAAAAATCAAAAGAGCAGACAGAGCAGATTATCTCTGAAGTTTCAGATGTCAAGAAACAAATCGAAGATGTCCAGACTACCGCTAGTGAGAGCAACAAGAAAATTAGTCAAATTCAAGACAAGCAGAAGCTGCATGATGACGCACATCAAGTCATCATGCGTATGCGTCTTGATAGAGATATTCGCAGGGCCATTCGTAGAGGTTTCACGAACAAGGACGAATGTTCAATAGTCGATAGCATGTATTCAAGCTACAAGGCTTTGGGCGGAAATGGGTTCATCGATAGGCTCTATGACAATTTTGGCAAGTTGCCATTCAAGGACGATGGTTTATTTGCTAAGGATAAGGAGGGCAATGATGGGTTGTAACAACCACAGAGTTAATACAACCAATTTGGCTCGAATTGACGGTGGCGACCTTATTAAACAAGGGGATTTGTCTTCTACTTTTGGGTTTGAATTGTTAGACGAGAATTACCGTGTTATGACCTTGTTTGAGGGTCAAGATGCGGTTGTTACTCTAACAAAGGGACAACGTAGGTGGAAGACAACTGCTCCCGTCACTAGCCATTCTGTCAATTTTAATTTAGATAGTATTCTACCAAGTGGAAAATACCGAGTGGAAATCTCGATTGGAGGGTATATCTTTCCAAGCGACAGAGATACTTATATTGAAATTGAAGACTCAGATAAAGAATTGGTTACGGAAGATGTCTATACTTTGAAAGAGCTAGACATCGAAAAAGAAGTAAAAAAACAGCTTGCAGAAAGACCTGCAAGTGAAGGTGGAGCATGTCAGGAAATCCCTGACTTGCTTTTTTATTACAACTTAGGAAAGGTTTAAAACAATGGACACAACAAAATTAACAGCATTCGCACAAGCAGTCGGAGCAGATATCAAGGAAGTAAAACAAAGCGTCAGCACAAAAGTAGAATCTTCAGCAATGACGCAAGCAATCTCACAGGCAGTCACTCAAGCTAAAACAGAAGTTAAAGCTGAAATCTTGGGTGAGTCAGTACCTGAGAATCTTGATACATTGAAAGAGATTGCGGAAAAAATTACGAACATGGGACAAGATGAAAACGGTGCACTTTTGGGAAAAGTAACTGAAGTCAGCGGACGTGTAGACCAGATTGCCAATCTTGATTTAGTTGAGACTTACAATCAAGCGAAAGCGTGAAGCCATGAATAACCTTGAAAGTCTAGCAACAGAAATTGGTAAGGATATCAAGGATATCAGATCACGTTTTGCGACGAAGCAGGAAATGCAGGAAGCGACTGAGATTGACTATTCTCAGATTGTCACGCATGAAGAACTTGAGGGAAAGCATTATCTGACTGAACATCAGAACATTTCTCATTTAGCGACCAAAGAAGAAGTTGGTAGGAAATTAGATAAAGCAGATTTTGACGTGCTAAAACGTGACGCTGTCACACGCAACGAGTTAGCAGGTCGAAATTATCTAACGGAACATCAATCGCTTGAAGGGTACGCTAAGAAATCGGAATTGTACAACGATAGCGAGGTTAAGAAACGGCTTAGCTCGCTTGAAGCTAAGCAGGACAAGGACACCGTCTACAACGATAGCGAACTCAGAAATCGTATTTCACTGCTTGAAAGAAAGCAAGATAAGGATACGGTCTATGACGACACTCGGGTTAAGCAGAGGATTTCAGCGCTTGAGAACAAGCCTAATATCGACGTCTCGGGGTTCGTTACTAAAAGTGAACTAGCTAGTAAGAACTACCTTACAAGCCATCAGGACTTGTCTGGATATGCAAGAAAGTCCGAACTGTACAATGATACGGATATCAAGCGTCGTTTGGGTCTATTAGAGAACAAACGAGATAACGATAATCAGACGTTGAGTTTGAGCGGAAACCGTCTAAGTCTGACGAATGGTGGTACTGTCGAATTGCCTGCACCAGATACGCCAGTCTATCGTATTTCTAAAATCGATATACCTGGAAGCGGTATTGGTACTACTGCCACAATCACGACAGATAACTTAATGAATCCAGACGGAGTCAAAGTTGGAGACATTATTCAAGATTTTTTCAGCAGTAAATTTGGGACAGATGAAGGGTATTGGAAGGTGACTAGTGTCACTAATACAAACATCACTGTGACATGGATAGGCGCTAGAACCTTTCCGAAACCCTACAACGATAGTGATTTACAACAAAGAGTCTCTGCTCTAGAGAAACGCCCGTCGTTCGATACCCTGACACCAACTCAGCGAAACAGCTTGAAAGGTGAACCTGGCAAGAACATCTTGAACCAAAATAATGGCCAAGAATTGAAATATTGGGCTGGAACAATAGCACAATACGAGGCGATTTCGAACAAGGACCCAAACACTATCTATGACGTGTATGAATAATAGAAAGGAAAACACATGATTAACTGGAAACTACGATTACAAAATAAATTCTTTTGGCTGACTGCAATTCCGGCCTTCTTGCTTGTCTTGCAAGCAAGTGCAGCAGTCTTTGGATATCATCTGGATTTAGGTGATATCGGCAACAAGCTGATTTTGCTTGTTAATGCGGTGTTCGTATTCTTGACTGCTATCGGTTTGGTCAATGACCCAACCACAAGCGGAATCACAGATAGCACACGAGCGCTAGAATACAAGAAACCAAGTGAGGAGTAGGTATGTCTAAAAAACAGGAAATGATTCAATTCTTCATCGACAAGGCCAACGCTGGCGATGGAGTGGACAATGATGGAGCTTATGGGTTCCAGTGTGCCGACGTGCCTTGTTATGGGCTACGTCATTGGTACGGCGTGACCCTCTGGGGCAACGCTTATGATCTTCTTGAGTCAGCACGTTCTCAAGGCCTAAAAGTCGTGTATGACGCTGACTATCCAAAGGCTGGTTGGTTCTTCGTGAAATCCTATGTAGCTGGCGACGGTGTCAACTACGGGCATACAGGGCTTGTCTATGAGGACTCAGATGGAAATACTATCAAGACGATTGAGCAGAATATTGATGGCAACTGGGACTACCTAGAAGTGGGTGGCCCTTGTCGTTATAACGAGCGTTCTGTAGATGAAATCGTTGGGTATATCGTGCCGCCTGAAGAGGTTGAAACAGGATGGCAACAGAACCAATATGGTTGGTGGTGGATTCGTGAAGACGGCTCATACCCAACTGACAAGTGGGAGAAAATCAATGATGTTTGGTACTATTTTGATGAAAAAGGCTTCATGAAGCGTAGTACCTGGTTGAACTACAACGAAGCTTGGTACTGGTTCACGGATTCAGGCTCTATGGCCATTGGTTGGGCTCGTATCAATAATGCTTGGTATTACTTCGATGAAGAAGGTAAGATGGTCACTGGTTGGATTAAGCATAAGCAGACCTGGTACTACCTAGACGGTAAAGAAGGTGCCATGGTATCAAATGCCTTTATCCAGTCAGCCGATAAAAAAGGCTGGTACTACATTAAAGCAGACGGAACGCTGGCAGACAAGCCAGAGTTCACAGTAGAGCCAGAAGGCTTGATTACAACTAAATAAATAGAAAGGAAACTTTCTAAATTGTTCTTTCTACCGCAAGCCTGAGCTTGCGGTTTTTTTGTTTGTCTGAAATTGACTTGTTGACATCGACAAATAGCTTTATAAAGCGATTAGTTGCCAGTTTTGTTGACGTCAACAAAATTAGAGGCAAGTTCTATTTTGCAAAAACACGCATTTTGAACGATTAGAAACCAAAATCTAAATCCTATTGTTCAAAAAAGCGTTTTCTTGAACAATAGGAAGAAGGAATCGTGTCGCATTATTGTCAAAAATGCCATTTTGTTAATAATAGTTCCCTTTAATTCTTTGATTATTGACAAAAACGGTGTTTTGTCAATAATAAAAACAGGGGGCAAAAAAGGGGCATAAGGTGTAAACTTTTGTATTTTTACGGTAAAAAATATATGTAAGTTGTAACGCATAAAGTCTTATTTGGTAAGTCTTTTATCTTATCTCTTCCTATTTATATAGTAGAATTCAGTTACTCTTAAATAAGAGGCATATACCAATTAGAATTCGGAATACTATAGTATCAGCCTTTTAGAATCGTGAACACATTTTAGAAACTGATAAATTAATTTAGTTTCCTGCCAAAAACCCTACCAAAAATTAATTTGGCAGGGTTTTTCTTTTTAATAAAAATATTTTGGAGAACAGGACTCGTTTTGTAGAACTTTTTAAGAACCCTGACTATCGTTGTCACTATTTTGCAAAACATAAAAAATCAGAGTCAGATTTAGATTTTGCGGAATTTGTCTTTCAAAATCGGGAAAATTCAGATGAATTACAACACCATTTTGATTTTATCTATAGTGTTCAGACTGATGCCAATCCAATCCAACCCAAGCTTTAGCTCGTTTTCGTCAGAATGAAATTACAAAAGAAGAAATGCTTGCTGAGTTTAGAAACCTCTATTCTTTTAAACAATTATCCATTCACAACCAATCTTAAAATAAAGAAGGTTTATCAATCAAAGACAGGAGAGGAGTTACAAAAATGGCAGTAGTATCATTGGAAAATAATATTAAACTATATAGTTCAGAATTATTTCAAGCACTATTAAAAGCCTCTAATTATAAATTGGATGAGCGTATTGCTCAGACTGTTGCAGAAGACTATGCTCGTAATCTAGATTATTATGATCCTGAACTGATGCATGTTGGTGTAACTTCTGTTGCTAACAATTTGCTTACAAAAATTAAACAAGAGTATTTTAATGTATAGTATTTTGAAAAGCCACCGAAAAAGGAATTACTCTTTAAGGTTGCTTTTTTAGAAGTAAAGTTTAGGCTAGAAAAACAAGAAATAACGCACCAATTTTGGTGCGTTATGATTTTTATGCTATAATTGAATTATAAAAATAAAGGAGTTTGCCATGATTGGAAAGAACATAAAATACTTACGTAAAACACATGACTTAACACAAGACGACTTTGCACGGATTGTAGGTATTTCACGAAATAGTCTGAGTCGTTATGAAAATGGAACGAGTTCAGTCTCTACGGAATTAATTGACATCATTTGTCAGAAGTTTAATGTATCTTATGTCGATATTGTAGGAGAAGATAAAATGCTTAATCCTGTTGAAGATTATGAATTGACTTTAAAAATTGAAATTGTGAAAGAAAGAGGTTCTAATCTATTATCTCGACTCTATCGTTATCAAGATAGTCAGGGAATTAGCATTGATGATGAATCTAATCCTTGGATTTTAATGAGTGATGATCTATCTGACTTGATTCATACGAGTATCTATTTAGTAGAAACTTTTGATGAAATAGAGAGATATAGCGGTTATTTGGATGGAATTGAACGTATGTTAGAGATATCTGAAAAACGGATGGTAGCCTAATGGAAATCCAAGATTATACCGATAGTGAATTCAAACATGCTTTAGAGCGGAACATTCGCTCACTGACAAGAGGAAAAAAGTCCAGTAAGCAACCTATAGCGATTTTGCTTGGAGGGCAAAGTGGTGCCGGTAAGACTACAATTCATCGTATTAAACAGAAAGAATTTCAAGGAAATATTGTTATCATAGATGGTGATAGTTTTCGTTCTCAGCATCCACACTATTTAGAACTGCAGCAAGAATATGGCAAAGATAGTGTAGAATACACCAAAGATTTTGCAGGCAAAATGGTAGAGTCTTTAGTAACAGAATTGAGTTATTTGGGATACAATCTTTTGATAGAGGGAACTTTACGAACGATTGATGTTCCAAAGAAAACAGCACAACTATTAAAAAATAAGGGGTATGAGGTACAATTAGCCTTGATTGCGACAAAGCCAAAGCTGTCCTATCTGAGTACTCTTATCCGTTATGAAGAACTGTACGCTATTAATCCAAACCAAGCACGCGCAACTCCAAAAGAACATCATGATTTCATTGTAAATCATCTAGTTGATAATACACGGCAATTGGAAGAACTAGCTATCTTTGAAAGAATTCAAATTTATCAACGAGATAGAAGTTGTGTATATGATTCAGAACAAGATAAGACTTCAGCAGCAGATATTCTTCAAGACTTACTGTTTGGAGAGTGGAGTCAAATAGAGAAGGAGATGCTTAAATCTGGAGAAGAAAGATTGAAAGATTTAACTAATCGAAATGGTGGTTAGATCACGAATTTTAAAATATAGTCTATTTAGGATAAAAAAGTCTTTAAAATCAGAAAAACGCATAGTATTAGGTGTTGAAACTTGATACTATGCGTTTTCTTGTAGGAAGATTTACTCCATTTTCTTCTGAGATTGAGTTTTTCCTCATCTATATTTAAGGATATTTGAAAGTTATATTTTAGAAAAACAGTTATGGAGTTCTTAATACGGAATCTAGTATAAATACTGATTCAAAGTGGAGTGTTGTATGTTTTTTGCTTTTGTTGAGCATAAAATCTATTAACTAAAGTCGAACTACAAAAATTAATTTTAGATGAACTAAACTGTAGGCTTTGGAAAGTTCTCTTACTCGATTTCAGAATGAATTACTGATACGGGATTAAAAGAACTAAGTATTTCTTTTTGCTTTGAATGAGATACGTGAGTATAGATTTGTGTGATCGATATAGAACTATGTCCAAGAATTTGTTGAATATATCGAATATCTACATCACTATCTAGAAGCATTGTCGCAAAGCTATGTCTAAACATATGCGGTGTAATAGTTCTAGAAAAGTTATTTTGTTCAACGATTCTCTTTATTACTAAACGTACACTTTGCTCTGACAATGGTTTAAGTGAATGTTTCCCTGGGAACAAGAAATCATTGGATTCATTTCTTGTTTTATTTATATATGTTTCTAATAAATTGAATGTTTTTTGATCTCCTAAAAATAGGATACGTTCTTTCTTACCCTTTCCTATAATATGGAGTGTCTTATTGGAAAGATTAATGTCTTTGAGATGAATGTGGCAAAGTTCAGAAATTCTGATGCCTGTTGAAAGTAAAAGTGAAATAATTAGTAGATTTCTTTCAGCGTGTTGTTTTTGATAATCAGTTTTAGATAGAACTACTCTCTGCTCTAAATATAAAAAAATACTTTTCAGAATGTCATACGGAATCGTTTTAGGCAATATTTTTTCAGTTCTAAATTGAAAACGCAATTGATTGAAGGGGTTCTCTTCAATTATGTTCTGGTATTTTAGATAGTTATAAAACACCTTCATACAAGCAATTTTTCTTCTTAATGTATTCGTTTTTATGTTAGATTGTGTCAAGTGTTCTATATAGGATTCGACATTATCATAGTCTGAGTTATAAAATTGCATAAGATCATTCTTATAAGCGCGAATCGTGTGTGAACTCAAACGCTTATGAGTTTTGCAATAATCTAAGTAAGTAGAAATAAGTTTATAATCCATAAAAATCTCCTTTATCAATAATCATGCTATTATAAACCTATTTGAGTGCTTTGTATAGTGATAATAAATAGTTATCGGTAGGAGAAATTATGAGATTAGTAGTCATTTTAAATGTCAATCCAGATTCATCCATTCAAACAAAAATTATCGAAAACAGAGAATACACTCGCAATGAATTGAGAGATATTCTCTATAAAAGTTTTTCTAAATTTATTGATGAAATCATATTTTACGATAATTTTGAGAGATTCAAAAAAAGTGTTTTTAATCACCTAGACGATTTTGTGTTAAATTTTGATTTTGGCTATAAAAGTCGAATTAGAAACATGAGTGTCCCAGCATTTTGTGAAAATTATAAAATTAAATATTTCAACCCAGACCCATATGTACAAGTTTTATGTCAAGATAAATTTATGACAGAGAAATTTGCAGAAAATTTTGGTATAAAAGTCCCAAAAAGTTTGTTAGTATTTGCTCATTCATACACTAAAGAAATTTTAGCGAACTTTGAATATCCAATTATTATTAAACCGAACTATGAATCAGAATCAATAGGAATTACACAAAACTCTATTGTTGAAAATATGGAACAGGCAGATATGGCCCTCAAGAAATTAATGAAGGACTTTGATGGTATTCTAGTAGAGGAATACATTGAAGGAAGAGAAGTAGCTATTACTATTTTGGAAAATAAAGGAAAGTTATTTTTTGAAGAAGTTGAACTTATTTTTCCAGAATATAGTGAATTCAAGTATCAGGCTTATACCTCAGAAATTAAACAAAAAATCGGTGTAGAAATCGAAAAAAGTTGCTATTTAAGCGACAAAGATATTATCAACTTAAAGCAACTTTATAAGAACTTGTCTCCAAATAAATTGATACGAGTAGATGGTCGAATAAAAAATGCAGAATTTTATCTAATAGAGATCAATGCCAATCCTGGGTTATATCCAAAATCTGTTGTGCCTAAAACATTCAACATAAATGGCTATACGTACGATGAAATGATACAAACACTCTTTACTCATCATTTAAATTAAGGGGGAGTTTCCACGAAGTTTCATACATTAACTTCATTTTATAATCTGAGAAGTTTTTGATTTGATTATCAGCTAGTTTATTACAGTACATTTCGACCTTTTCAGAATTGTACATTCTATAATAATAATGGCAGAGGTTATAATAAATTTTATCAATAAATCTTTTAAAACCTGTCTCGTTTAACAAATCTTCTAATTCATACACAAGCATTTGACAATTAATATCTGCTATTTGGTCGCTTAGAATATAGTAAACTAGTAAATTATTATAAATTGCGAGTAAATCATATTGATCATATGCAGTTAGCTTAGCATTATTGAGCAGTTCTGGGATAGAGTTATCAATATCATTATTATGGAATTTAATGGTGGCTTCGTTATGAAGAATCATATGATTGTAAATAAGGCTGTCTCCAAAAAAATCTCTGGCTTTATTTAATTGCTCCTCTGCATCATTAATTTTATCATTGACCGCATACAAGTAAGACAAGTAAATAGCATTTAGACCAGAGAATTCTGCATTTTCTAGACTATAAATTCTACCTGAAATTTCCTCAACTTTCCTTAGTCGTTCAGAAAAGCTAAGCTCAAATACATTTGAAATTCTAATTAAATACGGGTAGTACGGATTATCTACTTGTAATTTAATATTTTCAAAGATTGTTTTAGCCTCATCTCTACGTTCTAATTGTATTAAGTTCATTAGTTTAATCAATGATAGTTTGAAAAATTGTGAGCTTTGTTCACTAAGATTCATAATATTTTCCTGAATGTATTTAATGGATTCAGGAAACAATTCACAACGATTTAAAATTAAGGACTTGGCAAATACTATGTCTGCCGTAACTTCTGTTGAAAGATTGATAAACTCTAGTGCCTCATAGTATAAATTTGCATCATAGGCTATTTTAGCTAGCGACAGTGCGAAGGAACTATCTTTCTCAATAAATCTCTGCCTATTTAAATAAAAAATTTCGAAATACTCTTTACGACCTTGTTGTGAATCAAAGTTTAATAAACGTTCCTGTATCTTAGGTAATATTAATTTAATTTGTAAGAAAAATTTTGAACAAATATAGTAATCAACAAGAGTATCTAAATAAACAAATTCATTTGTTTGAGATAGCTTTAAGTTAAGAAATCTGATGAGAATTGAGCCAACAAATGTTTTCTCTTTTTTGAAATAGGTTTCTTGTCTAATTACTTCTGATACAGAGTTTGATAGAAAAACGAAGTTTTCAACTTGGTCTAATAGCCCTTTTTCAAGAAGAAAATCGATATCTTCTTGGGAAAAAGTTTTATCAGTCTCTAACATGATTTCTCTTAAATCCGTAAGTGATAATTTTCTCTTTGTGTAGAATACAAAAAGTAAGAATACTAATTGAGTTTGAGAAATATTTTCAATAATCTGGTAAATGCTCTGTAATTTGGAAGCCTTATTTTCCTTCAAACGCTCAGAAAAATCTTTTAGTATTAAGGAGATTTCCGATAAATCTCCTTTTCTTATAGAATCCTGTAAAGTTGTAAAATTAATTTGTTCAGCTTGTAATGCTAACTGATTTGACAAAATATTTATGTATAGTTTAATGTGCTCATCGGAGAGTTTTTCTAATTGATATGTCCTCAATATTATGTTGCGACTATTTTTAAAACTATTTTCAACTTTTTTATCTGCACACTCAAAAATGAATAGACTTCCTTCAGATTTTTCAATCAATTTATTCAATAAATCGAGTGATTCTTGATCAATTACTGAGGCGTTTGGAAAATTGAAATATAAATTTTCATGATCTAGTACATATTTTGCGTATTCAAATAGATTCTCAGTTTGAGCTTTTAAAATAAAAGTTTCGTATTCTCTAGGATCAGGTATTAAAGAAGGCAAATTTACTTCAGAGATTATAGATTCTAAGCCATTTTCTTTAGATACCATTCCAATAAAAGCTTGACCAAAAAAAGAAGACATTTTTAATAGTAGTTGCAGGGCCTTTGAACTATTAATTTTTTTAGTATAGAATGCTTTAAAATCAAGATACCCATAGAACTGGCTTACTTTATCTAACTCAATTACAAAACGTCTAAATGTAGAAGAGTTTTCAGTGTCATCTAAATGAAGAATCTCAATAGGAGTTTGTGAAAAATGTTTTATAGTTTCTTTTATAAACTCCGACTTCCCTATACCTGAATTCGCTCTAATAATATAAACTTGACTTTTACCTGTTTTTAAATGTTGTTTATATTCATTTTGTATTTTATCTAGTTCATCTCTACGATTTATAAATTCCATATTTTTATTTTCCTACCGATAACTATTTATTATCACTAGTATACCATAAATTCATCTTCAGTAGCTTGAATTGTATAATGAATTTTTACTTAACATTAAATAGCAAACTATGATATTGGTCAACTATAGCTTAAAACACTGTTTTGAAATTATATCTAATACCTTTGAGTCAATTACAAACTTACAACGACGAAATATTTATATAGTCTGAAGAAAATAAGTACAAATTTATTAGAAAATCGAGATTTCATAGGATTAGAACGAAAAATTTCAATTTCAGAACTATATCCTCTAATGATTTTGAATCAGTCTTTTTTAAATTTCTAAATGATATGATAGCATTATCAAGTAAAAAGAAATTTCCCTGATTGGAGACCGTATCAAATCTTTACGAAAGACACATGACACAACCAGAATTTACACGAATTGGGGGTATTTCACGTAATAGCCTTAGTCGTTACTAGAACGTTACCAGTCCACTTTCAACGGGACTGATAGATGCTATTTGCTAGAAGGTCAACGTATCCTATGTCGATATTCTGGGGAAAGAAAAAATGTTGAATCCAGTTGAAGATTATGAAGTAACTCTAAAAATGGAGATTGTCAAGAAACGTGGAACAAAGTCTCCTAGCTTGTCTCTATCGTTATAAAGACAGTCCCTTTGATGATGAGAGAAATGATGAGTGTTGACTTGTCTGCTATGGTGAATACTAACATTTATCTGTTGACTACTTTAGAAGAACTGGAGCGTTACAGAGACTACTTGGATGGTATTTAGAGCATACTAGAAAACACCAGAAAATCGGATAGTAGCTTAATGAGTTTTTATGATATAGTTAGGAGGAGTTTGCCCGTACCTTAGCTTGCAATATTCACACACTGACGAGAGGAAAGAAAATGAGACAAAATCCAGTAGCTTTCTTTCGTGGCGAACTAGAAAGAAAACTATCCATTGTATCAAGCTCAAAGAGTTTCAGGGCAATATAATCATTATTGATGTTGATAGTTTTCGAGCACAGCATCCACTATTCATCAAAGAGAGATTCTCCAAGACCAGTAGAAAGAGAAACATCATAGAACACTTCTACAGGAAAACGTGTCACAACCTTATCATGAGATTGTTGTGTTTGAAGTAATTCCCCTGCGTACTCATCAACCTTATCTTAATTTTTTGAAGAGAACTGAAGATTGGGGCATAATCTTGTATTCTGATTTAAAATAGATTGTTGGAACATCAGGTGTTCTTGCCAGAGTAGAAAGATTTTTTTGATTTGGATTGGATTTCCCCATTTCCCACTTGTTGTATGAAGCTCTATTGATTTTTAATAGGTTGGAGAGTTCAGTTTGGGTATTCTACGTTCTTTAAGATGAATACTAGAAAACATAAGATAAAACTCCAGTTACTTTATTATGCAACAATTATGTCAAAAATTTTTCAAGATGTAAGGAAGAGATATATTTAAGGAGTTATTGGTTATTAAAGGTAGTGATTAAGTACAATTTATCACTAGTGTGATATAATTTTATTGAGCATGTTATGCTAATCGATGTTAGGAGATATGTATGATTTCTAGGATAATTTTACAAAATTTTAAGCGTTATAAAAGAGTTGATTTTATTTGTAACTCAGAAGTTAACATTTTCGTTGGAGAGAATGGTGCAGGAAAGTCGACGTTATTGTATGCTGTTGGATTAGTGCTGAGTGGAAGTCATAGTCAGATTGAGAGAAGTAGTTTGGCTAGTATCATTAATCAAGAAGCGATTTTAGATTTTATGGGAACAAAGGATATCAATCAGCTTCCTGAGGCCTTTGTCGAAATTTATTTTGATGAATTATGTACTGAAATTTCCTCTAACTTCAATATTGAAGGAAAGCATAACTCTCAAAAAATCAAAGCTTTTGGACTTTCATTAAAAATAATTCCCGATCAAGATTATATATCTGAAATTACTTCTGTCTTAAATGATAGTAACTGGACAGTCTTTCCATTTGAGTTCTATAGAGTTGAATTTTTGACATTTTCAGGGAAACCCTACTCCTCGTACAATAAACCGTATAAGTTTCTACATTCGATAATAAATACCAGTCTTATTGATACACAACAAGAAATTCAAAAACGCATCCATGAGGTGTATTTAGAAAATATATCAGCTGAAAATAGAGCAAAAGTTAATCATCAATACAGGATAAATTCATTTAATTTTTTAAAGACTTTAAGGAAGGATGAACTGTTGAAGGAGAATGCTTCAGAATTCCAACTTCATTTTGACGAATCAGAAAATTCATTTAGAAATTCAGTATCAGCTGTAAAAAATGGTGTAGATATAAAAAATTTAGGGCAAGGAGAAAAAGTATTATTAGGTGTTGAAAATGCATACAGTCATCTCAAGGAAACGGTTAAAATACTACTTATTGAGGAACCTGAGAATCATTTGAGCTTCCAAAACCTCCAAAAATTAGTTAGAATGCTAAGTTCAAAAACAGGTGTTCAAGTTTTTATTGGGACTCATTCAAATATGATTGCTTCAAGATTGGGTGTAGACAATCTTCTTTTTTTAGATAATGGTCAGATATCTAAACTTAAAGGTTTGAAAAAAGATACTGTAAGATTTTTCAAAAAATCTACTAATCAAAATTTATTGAACTTCTCTCTAGGTAAGAAGATAATTCTTGTTGAGGGGAATGCTGAGTATATTTTAGTAGAGAAGTTTTTCGAAATACTCCACTCCAAAAAGCCTGAAGAATTTAATGTATCAATTATTTCTGTAGATGGATTAAGTTTTGAGAGGTATTTAGAAATTGCAACCAACTTTACTGATAAAAAAGTAGCAGTTATAACGGATAACGATGGTGATTATGAAAGTAAAGTACAGTCAAAATATAGTTCTTATCAACAATTCCAGAATATAAAAGTTTCCTCTGATTTAGATAATGCTAATCGAACATTTGAATTATGTATTTATAATAATAACAAGGATTTGTTAGATTCTTTTGGTTTAACTAAATCTAAAGATTTATTAGGATATATGCTTAGGGAGAAGGCTGAATTTGCATTGCGATTACTAGAAAAAATGGAAACTGATCATAGAAGTGACGAATTTATTATACCTGATTACATTAAAGAGGCGATTGAATGGATAATAAAAGATTAATTCATGCCGTTGCTGGAAGTGGCAAAACAACTAAAATAATTGAAAGTATTAATCCTCAAAAAAGAAATCTTATACTTACGTATACAGAGACGAACCAGAATACAATCAGAGAAAAGTTGATTGACAAGTTTGGATTCATCCCTGAGTCTACTTTTATTTTTGGTGTTTTTGAGTTTCTATATAGTTTTTGCTTAGTGCCATATTTAGGGAAACGACCAAAAGGAATAAATTTTGATTATGAGCCTCAATGGAAATTTGATAACACTACTATAGATAATACTGGAAGAATTGTTCAGAATCAACTTTCTAAATCTCTATTAAGGGGTTCATTAATTTATAAGAGGAAAGAGATTGGATTTGATAATTCATATTTGGATAGAATTGATAAATTTTTTGATTGTATTTATGTAGATGAGTGTCAGGATTTTGAATCAGATGATTTTGATTGGCTTTTAAGTTTAAGTAATCTTAATGCAGAAGTATTTTTATTTGGAGATTTTTATCAAAAAACCTTTAGTACTTCAAGGCGAGCTAATAAAGGAAAAGGGATCCATTCGAGTTTTGAGAATTGGTTAAAAGTTCTTTCTGATTCAGGATATGAAATTGATTTATCGAGTTTGTCAAAAAGTTATCGTTGTCCAAAAATAGTTTGTGACTTTATTGTTGATAAGTTAGCTATTGAAATTTTATCACATCGAGAAGAAAAGCTTTCTGCCGAAATTATTCTCATAGATTCAAAGGATAAAATAGAATCAATAATGACAAATGATAATGTTATGAAACTTTTTTATCAAAAATCTTATGAATATGATTGTAAAAGTCAGAATTGGGGGGATAGTAAAGGCTCTGAATATGACAATGTTTGTGTAGTATTAAATCCAACATCATACAAATTATTCGCAGCTGATCGCTTGAATGAACTTTCTTCACAAACCAAAAGTAAATTTTATGTTGCGTGTACACGTACGAGGGGAAACCTATATTTTGTAAATCAAAAAGATATCATAGATTATAAGAAGATAAAGTAAAGGAAATATTATGACAGAACAGTTTTTAAACATACCATTTGTAAGTTATTTTTTAACTACAAATAATCATGATAATCCAAATTTTATTGAGAGAGACACATTCTCCTATCGTTTTAATAGGAACATTGTGACTCATACTCAATCAAGGTATTTAGTTGCTCATATACCTAAAAGTTTTGAAGAGTTAGTTCTTCCTTGGCCTCTATCCTCATTTGTTGAAGAACCAAATTATATTACGGAATACATAAACATAGAGCTGTTAATTAAGAATACAGAGGGTATTATAGATTTAATTAAACAAACTCCTTTAGGCTGCGTTTTCATTCCTGAAGAATTAAAAGATCATCCTATTATTGAACAAATACAAGAAACAACACTACCTGTGATTTTTTTAACAGATGGAGTAGATATTCCTTTCAGCAAACTACAATTGATTGTTGAAAAAAATAGCATTAATGCTAGTCAGATATTAGATAATAAAGTTACAATCTCTGATAAAACAAAAATTGAGCCGATTAGCATACCTCATAAGTACTTTTTGCGACCTTTAGAGATTGCAATTAATCGTAATAGAGGTTTGTACCTATCTATATTTGAAAATAGGCAGGAACCAAAACCATTTGATAACCCAACAACAGAAGGAAAACTAGTGGCAGAGGAACAAGCGATAAGTGATTTGAAATATTATTTAAAGCTCCTAATTGCAGAAAAGTATATCATATATCTTGCAAAACATGAAAAAGGAATTGATTCTTTGATTGAAATTATAAGGAAATGGGATGATTCAATAGATACTGCAGATTTAGACTTGGATATTCTTGAAAAATATTTTTTGAATCTATCGGATTATTTTTTTAAGAGATTTGATGAAATATCTTATCGAACAGATATGGTTTTTGTTTTGCCGATGGTAAATAAAACAAGTGTTGATTTGGTAAATAGAGAGTTTCAGTTACGACTGTCTAAATCAGTTCTTCGGCAGATATATGATTTTTCAGGATATTATGGAATAGGAATTGGTAAAGATTTTGAAAAGATGCTACCAATAATTTCTGACAGAGCATCAGAAAACTCAATTTTAGATTCCTTATCCCTTAATTTTACTCTAGATACAAAATCTCCGTATGTGCGTTTGCCTAACTTACCCTCTAAAGATATTGCTTTATGCTATTCGCATATGTTTAAAAATATAAAGAATTCCAATTTATTAGAAATTGAAAAATTCAATAATAATTTCCATAAAATATCTGAGAAGTTAAAGTTATCATTAGATGATGGCTTTATTGATATTATTGTTAAACATGGAAAGCATATAAAATTCATTACAGATGCACCAATTGAATGGGTTAAATATAAAGATACTCCTTTGGGATTAATAAAATCCATCAGTAGATTGCCAATTATTCCTGGTAATACGCTAGTAAACTCAGCAAAAAATAATTTAAAAACAAAAATTCCAAAAGCTAATGTATCATTTTTAGTAATTAATAGTCTTAATGTATCTGACGAACTATATAATAATGGGAAAAAATTAGGGGAGTTATTGAAAGATTATTTTCCTAACCATTATGTTAATTACTATGAAGTTAGAAATAAAACGGATTTTATTCGTACAATGAATGAAAACCCTTCAACATTTTTTATTTATTATGGACATGGTAGTATGCCTGAAGCGAGTAGAAATCAACCAGATCAGATTGGTAAACTTCATATTGGCGATGATGAAATTGATATGATTGAGTTAGTAAGTAATATAAAGGTGGTACCTGATATCACTATATTGGGAGCCTGTCAGACTCAGGTATTAGACTCTCACTATATAAACATTGGAAATATGTTTCTTGGGTTAGGAAGTCAGTCAGTATTAGCAACATATTTCCCAGTTGATGGGTTCTATACATTTAGTTTAATAGAATCAATTTTTAGATATCTTAAAAATTATTTTGAAGGTAAGGTACCACCCGAATATGTAAAAAATTGGTCTGATATAATTTTGCAAGCTAGAAGAGTGCATTATATTACTGAACCTACTAATACCATTATTGAATATTTAGATAAAAAGGGAGATAAAAATATAGTAGACCCAAAAATTTTGACACAATATGCTATAAAATATTGTATAGAATCAAGCTATAATGATAACAACTCATATAGTTCTGTCATGGAGAAAAGTGTCATATATAGAGATGAAGCTTATAAAGAATATTTTAAAAACTATCCAGAATCAACTAGAATGTTAATTGATTATATTTTTAAACATAACTATGTCTTTACAGAGAGTATACTATTTACATCTCTTGGTTCTCCAGAAAAAATCAAATTTGTATAGAGCCGTTTTATTGAGAGCATTCAGCTCTCTTTTTTTACTTTCTATTCAACGCGGTGATATCTTTTCCAAATCTTCCCTGTTATCCTTATATCATTCCTAAAAAATTTTAACTAGGGGTTTGGGGCGGAGCCACCAAGTTATCTTATCGTTAGCTGTCACAACTGAAAGGTTTTAGTCAGCTGGCGATATGATTTTTGGGATATTGTGGACACAATATCTGAGCTCGCAAAGACCGAACAAGAAGCAAGTGAGGTCTTTAGGAAGCGTACTGACAATGTGAGGTAGACTTACACTGTCAGACAAGTAGAATGTTGAAGGGATATCAGAATGGGACAAGAAATTAAGTCAATCCGAAAGCAATTTAGAATTACGAGACAAGAAGAAAAACAGATAAAAGAAATGATGAGGGAACAAAAAGTGGATAGTTTCTCAGAATTTCTTCGTCAAAATTTATTGAAAAAGAATTATCAGGATAGAATTTTTGAAAGTTGGTTCTCCCTTTGGCAGTCTCAAAAGTTTGAACAGATTAGTCGAGATGTGCATGAAGTTCTGGTTGTCGCAAGAGAAAATCATCAAGTGACTCAAGAGCACGTCTCAATCTTATTGACTTGTGTTCAAGAATTGATTGCAGAAGTGAATCAAGTGCAGCCACTCAGTCGTGAGTTCCGTGAAAAATATATGGGTTAGGAGGATGCAATGGTTTATCGCTATCGTACCAATCTCAAAAAAGTATTTCTAACTGATCCAGAATTACACCAATTGAATGAACGGATTGCTAAGAGCAATTGTCAAAATTTCTCAGTCTATGCCAGAAAAGTTTTGCTTAATCCCAATATGGCTTTTGTCACAATTAACACGGATACCTATGACCAGTTAGTTTTTGAATTGAGACGGATTGGAAATAATATTAATCAAATTGCGCGCGCTATCAATCAGAGCCATCTGATTTCTCAGGAACAATTACAAGAATTGAGTAAGGGAATTAGTGAGTTAATTACTGGAGTAGAGAAAGATTTTCAAGTTGAAGTTAATAGACTGAGGGAATTTTATGGTAGTCACTAAACACTTTGCGACACATGGTAAAAAATACCGTAGACGTTTGATTAAATATATCCTCAATCCAGAAAAAACGGATAATCTAAAATTAGTATCTGATTTTGGAATGAGTAATTACTTAGACTTTCCTAGCCATGCAGAAATGGTAGAAATGTACAATGTTAACTTTACTAATAACGACAAGTTGTACGAATCCAGAAATGACCGACAAGAAAAACATCAACAAACTATTCATGCCCATCATCTCATCCAATCATTTTCTCCTGAAGATAATCTGACACCTGAAGAAATTAACCGCATTGGTTATGAGACCATGATGGAATTGACAGGAGGTCGTTTTAAGTTTATCGTAGCAACTCACACAGACAAAGATCATGTTCATAATCACATCCTAATCAACTCTATTGACCGCAATTCAGATAAAAAGTTGATATGGAACTATGCCTTGGAACGAAACCTCCGTATGATTTCAGACCGTATTTCTAAAGTGGCTGGGGCGAAAATTATTGAGAAGAGTTTTTCTTACCGTGACTATCAAAAATATAGGCAGTCTAGTCATAAATTTGAATTAAAGCAACGTCTTTATTTTTTGATGCAGCAGTCAAAGTCCCTTGAGGATTTTTTGGAAAAAGCAGAACAATTACATGTTCATATTGATTTTATTCAGAAGCATAGTCTATTCATGATGACGGATCGAGCAATGACAAAACCAATTCGAGGACGCCAACTCAGCAAACGAGATCTATATGATGAAGAATTTTTTAGAACGCATTTTGCTAAGCAAGAGATTGAAAGTCGTTTAGAATTTTTGTTGAACAGTGTCAATTCTTTAGAAGATTTAATAACAAAAGCAAAAGAATTGAATCTAACCATTGATTTAAAACAAAAAAATGTAACTTTTATCCTGGAAGAAGATAATCAAAAGATAAGTTTGGGTCATCAAAAAATAAGTGATAAGAAATTATATGATGTCAAATTTTTTCAAGATTATTTTAAAAATAAGGAAGTCATTGCTTCAGAAGGATTAGAGAATTTACAGGAACAGTACCATGCTTTCCAAGAAGAACGAGATAAGGATAAAGTATCCACTGAAGAGATTGAGGAAGCCTTTGAGATATTTAAGGAAAAACGAGATACCGTTCGTGAATTTGAAGTGGAACTTGCAGAGAACCAAATAGAGAAGGTAGTTGATGAGGGCATTTATATCAAAGTGTCTTTTGGTATTAAGCAGAGTGGTCTCATTTTCATTCCCAATTATCAATTAGATATTTTTGAAGAAGAGAATCAAACAAAATATAAAATCTTTATACGTGAGACAACCTCATACTTTGTATATAACAAAGAACATTCGGATAAGAATCAGTATGTCAAAGGACGAACATTGATAAGACAGCTAACCAACGATAGTCGAGTAATACCATACAAAAGACCTACAGTTAAGAGTCTACAGGAAAAGATTACTGAGATTAACCTCTTCATTGAATTAACTGAAGCAGATAAGAAATACCAAGACATTAAAGACGAGTTAGTAAAAGAAATAGCAGAGATAGATATAAAACTAAATCAAATTAATGAAAAAATCGCCAACTTAAATAAGATGGCGGAAGTGCTTATCAATTTGAAGAGTAAGGATGTGAGCAGTCGAAAGCTTGCAAGATATGACTTTTCAAAACTGAACTTGACAGAATCAACTTCATTAGAACAAGTGACTGAAGAAATAAGAGCATTGCAAGAGGAACTAGGTCACCATATTGGTGAGTATGAGAGACTCATAAAAAGATTAGAAACATTTGTAAAAATGTTGAATACTGGTAAAGGCTTTAATCAAAAATTTGATATGGAGATTTCATTACAGTAATAGAAATGCTGGCAATGTAACTATCTCGACATTTTAAATTTATTTTATAGATATTTAAGGACAAATAATATACTTATTCTCGTCAATTTATAATGATAATGCTGAATTAATTCAGGCTGCTAGAGAGAAAGGACAGCGAGTGAGTTGTCCATGCAGGACTTAACTTGTTCTGCCCATGAGGTCATTATCTTTGAGGTTGCCAATAATCTATTGTTTAGAGATGTCAAAAACGGTAAGAATATGCAAAACCTCATCGCAGCATTATTATTCTGTGGCGATTTTAAAATAAAAATAGAACTTATAAAATCTGTATAGAAAACAGTTGCCTTTTCAAGTTAATTAACAGTGTCTAAAGTTATAGTTGTTTGGAAGTATTCACCCAGTTGACTGGTGATAACCATATCACCATGATGCAAATCAACGATTTGCTTAGTAATTTTCAATCCTATACCACTTCTACGAACACCAGAGATATCAAAGCTAAATTCTTCAATTTTATTAATGTTGTTAAGTCTGTTGGGAGAGGCCCCTATTCCGTTATCGCGTACGGTAATTGAAAATGTATTATTTGATAGATGCTTAAGAATGATTTGAATATCGCATCCAGAAGGATTATGAAGCACAGAATTATAAATCAGATTATGAATAATTCTCGATATCAAAGATTTTTCGACGTACGTTTTTTGATTAAACAAATCGTCGTCAGAAGTGAATTCAAAATTGAAGTCATGCCAAATCTCTTGATTAATAATTTGGATAATAATCTCCTTAAAAAATGGAACGATGTATACAATTTCTCGATTTAATATCAGATTACCATTTGTTAATCGGGCAAATATATTTAAATCATTAAGAAGGTTTTGGATATAATGACTTTCAACTAGGGTAGGCTTTAGATACTTAAGTAATAGATCATTATCAGTTTTTTCAATCGCTAGGGATGTGTTTGATACAATTACTGAAAGTGGTGTTTTGATATCATGTGCAATTCCAGAAATCCAATTTTCCTTAAATTCTTCATTTTCACGAAGTTTTTGATTGGCTGAGTTAATAGCAAGTGTTAATTTATCTAGTTCCTGTACAGATTTAACTTGTGTGTTTCCTCCATTTGGTAGTTTTACAATTGCGTTAATAATCGGTTTAATATTTCGATTTAGGAAGGTAACACTGTAGATATATAAAAATAAACAGAACAATATGTTAGCAAAAATAATTGATACAATAATGATTGGAAAAATTTGAATTCGATTCAAATCAAAATAATTATTACCATAGCGAATAATACTATTTTTTGGAAATGCAATAATATAGATATCGTTATCATTGTCTTTTATTTGAGTAAATACAGGATAGTCTTTTAAGTAGAACCTAGAGAAACGAACAACATCTGCAAAATTAAATTGATTAGCTATATCTTTGGGTTTATCAATATTGAATTTTTCTTTGCCACTGTTCTTATCAATAATCATCATCCATAAATTATTTTCATCAATTAATTGTTTGGCTATCGGACTGACAACATAATTTCCATTAGTTAAAACAATTTCAGACGACACTGTTTCGATGATGTTTGATGCAGATTGTTGGCTACGAATATAATTTGCTGCAGTAACTAAAAGTATTACATCAACTATGATGATAAAGATAAACGATAGAATAAACTTTAGTATATTTTTTTTGAAAACATTCATGGGTTATACCTTAAATTATCTAAATAACAAGTTTATATCCAAGTCCTTTGACAGTAATTAGGTGATTAGGCTTAGAGGGGGTAAGTTCTATCTTTTCTCGGATATTTCGAATATGTACCATTAGAGATTTCTCATATCCAAAGCTCTCAAGTCCCCAAATTGTATCACAAATTGTTTCAGTAGAGACGATGTAATTTTTATTAGCATATAATTTTCGAAGAACTTGAATTTCTGTAGGTGTTAGCGATAGATTTTGACCACTTTTCTTAACACTGGCATTATTCAAGTCAATGATACAGTCAGTTAGTTCAATGAGTTCAGATTCATCTTTATAAGCTCTTCTTAACAGTGCAATAATACGATACGTTAAAGATTTAGGTAAGAAGGGCTTTGTAACGTAGTCGTCTCCTCCCGAATCAAGTCCTCTAATTTCATCGTCAGGATTATTTTTAGCAGTCAAAAATAGAATTGGAATATCTGAGATTTTTCTCACATATTGAGAGAGTAAATAGCCTTCTCCGTCTGGGAGCATGACATCTAAAATAATTAGATCAATATGGGATACCGAAAAAACATCAATTCCTTCACTAATACTATAAGCGCGACTAATATTTTTAAAACCACGACTCACAAGTACCTCTTTAATTGATTCACTTAACGCTGTATCATCATCCACAATCAATATGTGTTTATTTAATAATTGTGCTTCAAAACTCATGTTTTCACCTCCAAAAGTTTACTTAATTATACCATAAATAAAGCTATTAGATAATATGATGCCTTTGAATTAGTTCCAATGGATGATTCAGTGTACGAAGGGTTGGCTGGCATAGGTATTGCTTTATCTGAAGCTTATGACTTAGTTGATTCTTTGAGACAAAAAAAAATTATTGCTTGCTTGAAACGAATTTTTTCTACTTTATTAAATTCTTATTCTAAAATACAAAACACATCCTATTTCGTTGGGAAATTAGGCATTATCTCGGCTATTTTTAGAATTGGTTTAATTACAGACCAGAAACTCCCAAGCTATATGTCAGATATTATAGATAGTTATTGTTTAAACATAGATGTATCTCAAGCAGACTTTTTATCAAGTTTCCCAAATGAAATTACTGCGTTTAGAAATACAGATACTACGATAGAAAATCTATCTCAATCGCTTAATAAACTTAAAGAGCTAGGTATTTATGATGAAAATTACATTTGTTGGAACCGATTAGAAGTGAATAATGTTAGTCTTGCACATGGGAATTTGGGTGTTGAGATAGCATTGCTTTTGTTGGCTGGTCAATTGAGAAGCACTGATGCCTTAGATTTATTTAACAAGGCTAGAAATTTTGATAATCGCCAGAAGATTGATAAGGGGTGGGTTGATAAAAGGAATAACGAGACAAGTGCAAATTGGTGCCACGGTTCGACGGGAGTATTAGTTGCAAGGTTAGCACAGCTACAATTAGATGATAGATATAAGATTTTATCCGATTCTGAGCGTGAAGAATTGAAGAAGGATGTGGAACATGCGGCAGAACAAATTGTTGAAATTGGTTTTGATATGACTAATTTTTCCCTTTGTCACGGAACTAGTGGAAATTTACTGGCTCTTAGTTATTATATGAATTATTTGGGAAATGACGAGTCCAAAAAATTCAAAAGCATTTTAGATAGAGAATATAAAAAATTGCATGCATTTGGTTTAGAAAAAGGTTGGATGTGTAGTTTTAATACAAAGTATAATGTCTATGGTCTAATGACAGGAATTCCAGGTGTTCTATTTTCTACAGCAAAATATTTAAAAGAAGACAGTTCGCTTGACATTCTTATTCCTAATTTATAAGGGATAGAGAGGAAGAAGTACGATGAAGATTATTTTACAAAACAATGAAGAAGATTGTCTTTTGGCCTGTTATACTATGTTGTTGAACGACTTAGGGCACAGAGTTCCACTATATGAAGTTTATGATAGAGATTCATTGCCAGCAGATGGGCTAAGTGTATCTTATCTGTTGACTCTAAATGATAGATTTGGAGTAACCATAAATGCCTATCATGCCTCAATTGACGAGTTACTAAAAGTCTATCAAAAAACTAAGCAAAGAATGATTATCCATTGGAATAATGATCATTTTGTGGTTCTTGAAAAAATTACATCTGAGCAAGTTTTAATTGTAGATCCAGCTATTGGACAAGTAAGATACCGTAAAAGTGAGTTTATGGAGCATTATTCCGAAACAATGATTATGGTAAACAAAGGTAGTGATTTTAAATCACAAAAATACAACTCAATCTTTTGGAAGTATTTCAAGAAAACTCTTCAAATGAAACCAATTGCGTTATTTATGCTATCTTTGCTATTTATCCAAACAAGTGTATTATTGTTTTCAATAATTTTGCGACAAATGCTAGCAGATGATTTCAAGTTTAGTGTTAGTTTACTTTTATTAGGTATCGTTCTTATTTTTCAATTGTTAGGATATTTCATCAAAAATGGTGCTTTAGATAGATATAATAAAGATTTTGATGATTATTATAGTAGGGAATTATTTGGAAGGCTGTTACAAAAGCCATTGTTATATTTTCGAAATCATCTAAGTGGGGGAATTTCTGAAAAAATTAATTTTAAATCGACATTAAGAGATAATGTTACATTAAAAATTATTCCGTCATTTATAAGTCTTATTTCTGTTATTGTAATTTTTATCTATTTAATAACTATTTCAGTAAAATTAACCTTGATTTTAGTCGTAATGATTGCTATATATAGTGTGTTTTCTATAGTGCTATATTATAAGCAAAATGAATATAATCAGACCTATCTACAATATCTAATTGATTTCAATTCTGAACTACAGACTGATTTGGAGGATATAGACTATATTAAGATAATGAGGAAAGAAGATAATGTCTTCAATTCTTGGATGACAGTTAACAATCAAGTTACAACTAAATATTCGCAAATATTGAAAATTGAAAATTTGTCTCAACTGCTTGGAACTATATTTAACTACATTAGTTTATCATCAATAATAGTTATAGCAGTTTATTATAATGATTACATTAAGGTCTCGCTCCCGGATTTACTTGTATATCAGACTAGTATTTCAATATTGATTTCTGCAATTGAACAGGTAAAAGGAGCTGTTTTTGAAATACTTCGATTAGGGGTTTATGCTGAAAAACAAAGTGATTTGTTAAAAGATACGTTACCAATTACTGTACCGAGTGAAGACTCAAAGGATTATCTAATTCAAACTAATAAATTGAATTTTTCGTATGGCAGCAAACCAATCTATGATGATGTGAATCTGACAATTAAAAAAGGAGAAAAAATCGCTATTGTCGGGAAGTCGGGTAGTGGAAAATCTACACTATTGTTATTATTAGCGGGAATGCTACGCTATAGTGGTTCTCTAAAATACGGAATTAAGGAGTTTGAGAATTACCTGAGTGTAGTATTGCAAAACATGACGTTAAGAAAAGGAAGTATTTTAGAAAATTTGGAATGGATATCTGATGACTTATCTCCACTTTATCAGATATTGAATGATACGACAGCTGATGAGGTTATTTCTCAGTTGCCAAATAAAATACATTCTAAGCTATTGAAGCAGGGGAAGAATCTATCAGGTGGGCAGATTCAAAAATTACTTATTGCTAAATCTTTGATAAAAAAAGATGGAATTATTTTTTGGGATGAAGCTTTTAGTAATTTGGATGAACATAGTAAAAATAGAATCTATGAGAATGTACTACGAAGTACTAGATATTCAGATAAAACAATGTTGATGGTTAGTCATCATTTAGACATTGTTAATTTTGTTGATTACATCATTTTCATTGATAGTGAAACGGGGGAAGTAATCAAAGATAGCCATGAGAACCTTATGAAAAGGAATTCAAACTACGAGAACTTTATTCGTTCGAAAGTTTAAGGGAAAATTTCCTCTTTCTTAATGTTACCTTTAACTGGCAGAGATATAATTTATAGTATAAACAAGAGAAGGGAAAGTCTTTAAGACCAAGACTTACGAGAGGTAATATAGGAATGAAAAATATTATTGAATTACGTAAATTGTCAAAAGTTTACAAAGATGTTACTACGGTAGACTTAGAAAAAATCACAGTCCGAGAGGGAGAAATCTACGGTTTTCTTGGACCAAACGGTGCAGGAAAGACAACAACTATGAAAATGGTACTGTCTTTAGTAACGCCTACTTCTGGAGAGATTTTAGTTCATGGTCAGAACATCAAAAAAGATAAGACTTATTTAAACCAAATCGGTTCAATGATTGAAGAGCCCTCCTACTATCCTAATTTGACAGGTTATGAAAATCTACTTGTTTTTCAAAAAATGGTAGGATTTAAGGAAAGTAATATTTATCCGACTTTGGAGTTGGTAGGTTTGGCCGAAGAAAAGAATAGAAAAAAACTTGTTAAAGATTATTCTCTCGGTATGAAGCAAAGACTGGCACTTGCTTTCGCATTGGTGAAGAAACCGCGAATTCTATTGCTTGACGAACCAACCAATGGTCTTGATCCAGCTGGTATTCATGAAATTCGTGAATTGATTGTGAAGTTGGCGAAAGAAGAAGGGCTAACAGTATTTATTTCTAGTCATATCCTTCCGGAGATTGAGCATATTGCAGACAGAGTAGGGATTATTAATCACGGGCGCCTTGTTTATGAAGGAGAAATTGAAGCAATTAAATCTAACACATGGATTGAGATTGGTGGAGATTTTTCACAGAACAACATTGTTCAAAGTTTGATTGAGTTCGGTTCGGTAGAAGTATTGGACGCATCCGCAAGTCATATCAAATTAAGCAATATTAATAATGATAAACTAGCTGATATGATCAGTTATTTAACGGAAAATGGATATCGAATTTTTCGGGTAGTTAGAGAAAGTGAGACACTAGAGGACATTTTCTTAGATTTAACAAAGGAGGTATAAAATGTCAGGTATTTACATTGAATGGTTAAAAAGCAGGCGAACAAAATCTTTTTCCATAGTTGCTATCTTAATAGTCGTTGCTACGCTTTGGAATATCGCTACATTCTCATCTGCATTTTCACATCCAGAGTTAAAAACTGTAGGAACACTTTTTAGCAATCAAAATGTCAATCTTCTTATGTTTCCCATTGCAGTCTGTGTATTTGCAGCTCGCATTGTTGGAAATGAGCGTGAGGGGCAAACATTTAGGTTACAAGCTGCAAACGGTCAACATTTTCTAACTATTTTTAATCACAAACTCCTATTTATGATGATTTTCTTTAGCATCATGTCGGTAGTAGAAGTTACTGCTATTTATTTTTTTGGAAAACAGGTAGGTATCTCAATTCCCTTCTCAATTATTGGACTTCAGTTTGTTGGACAACTACTTGCAATATTTTCTCTGATTTGTATCTATTTAACCCTAGCAATGCTCTTGGAAAGGCAAGGTATATTATTAGCGTTAGGTCTGTTAGGTGGTTTTTTGGGAATTGTTTTAAACCCAAGAAGCAATGGTTTTGGTAGTTTACTCAATCCTATAACAGGTTTCGGTAGTTTAGCACCTTATAAGTACCAGTTCCTTGGAAATGGAGTATTTACATATATTTTTGACGAACAACTACTATGGAAACTAGTAGTTTATGTATTCTATTGTGCATTATTATATGGTTTGGCTAATATCATTTTGAAAAAGAGAGGAAACTAAGATGGGAAGTTATTTTTTAGCAGAATGGAAAAAAACGCGAAAGACTCAACTTTTATTGATCGGAATTGCCTTTCTGATTTTTTCTAGTTTTATTGGACTGGGAATCTATTTTGCTAGTCGAGAGGTATTAGTTGATGGGACGCAATCCCTTGTTTTATGGGGGCAGTTGACTTTTTATAACAGCACCTTGCTCTATCCCCCTATGCTAGCTATCATTACAGGACTGTTGATTATGCCTGAGTTTGAAAGGAAAACTCTTGATATGTTGAAGGTGAATCAAGTATCAATGGGGAAATTGTATTTTGGGAAATTGCTATGTAGTTTCATCATAATTTTGCCAGTTCAATTAATTCTGTTCCTTATTTTTATTATAGCAACTAAGGTTGATGGAATTACGTTAGATCTGAGTTTGCAAACTTATTTCAAATGGTTGTTCTTAGCAGTTCTAGCATCTTTTCCAATAATTACTCTTCAATCCTATGTAACTGTAAAAACTAGAAATTTCAGTAAAAGTGTGGGATTAGCAACTATTGGGAGCATGTTTAATTTTGTCCTCATCTTTATTAATGAAGACTTAACAAAATTTTTTCCATATTCTCAACCGATGATTGCGCTTCGTAGTCGGTCACTAGCGGATATGTCATTAAACGATATGATTATCTTTCTAGCAGTGAATATATTTTATAGTTTTGTTTTTTATAAATTTACTGTAGGGGCTTTGGAAAAAAGATAAACAATATTGATATATAGTGCACTATTTAAAATTGAGTATCATCAGTCAGAAAAATTGAATTAAAGCTATATAGGTTATTCTGTGTAAAATGTAGATGTAGATGTAGATCTATATTTATATTCTAATTAATAATCTTCTTATGCCAATTTGGTATAAAATCTAAGATTCGTTCAAAACTTAACTATAATTTTCTTAGAAGTAAACGAATGTATAGGCGTGTCAGGGATCTTAGAGAAGATTATGATTATACGCAAGAGTATCTTGCTAAATATTTATCATGTAGTCAGTCGGCATATTCTAAAATCGAATCTGGTCAACGCCAGATTTCGATTGATTACTTGATTAAACTCTCAAGTGAGGAACTCCTAACAGCCTACAAGGAGGTCAAAGAGAAACATGACCAGATTCAGGAGTTTGAAGTTGTCCTAGCCGAGTATCATATTGATAAGGTGGTTAAGGAAGGTCTTTTCATCAAGATGAATTACGGCGTCAAAAAAGACGGCTTGGAGCTATTCAAATCTTCAGTCTAGTGTTTACGAACACTCAGCAACTGCTAACGGGGCATTCTCAGGCTGGCAATCACCTGGAGTAGAAGCACATGTTTCTAAATTCATTGGAACTGTACAGCTGAATGTTACTGGAATTGTAGGTAAGTACTTATGACATACAAAAACATATTATTAGGTAAAATGAGATACTTAATCCTGTTTTTGATTGCCATCCAGAGTGTCTTACTTGCTCTGGTAGCAATTTTTTTAGCAGGTTTACAGTATCAGCAGTCATGGCAGAGTTATAATCATCATTCCGGGACCGTAACAGTTTATCTTCAGAAGTTAACAGAAGAGCAATCACAAGATGTATTTAATTATTTTTTAGAACAGAGTGACTTGTCCATATGGACAAAACGTTCTGAAAGTAGTGATACAGGAGAAGGTCTAAATAGGATTTATATAGACATCCTTGGTAGCTCTGCTGGTTTTTCAGATTTTGAAAGTACGGGTAAAATAGTTGTATCACAACAACAATTTGCAAATTTATTATCTCATAGTGATAATAGTATGACTATTGGACTTGACAAAGGCTCAAATAATATGCTTTACGAGCTTCCAGATTTATTATTTAGCACGCCTGTAGTCATTGAACGATTAGATTATACTTTCCAAAACACTAATATGATTAATGGGATATACCATATCAATGGTCTCCACGATGCTGTCTCAAGAGATAACTTTCTGTTGCATCTTTCAAAGAGGTCAGGTATTTCTGTTGAGGATTTGACAAAAGAAAGTTTTGGAAGTAGTACTGATCAGGGAATTTGGGGAATAATACTTGCTATCAGCATCTTAGTAAATGCCTTCATTTTACTGATTCTATTCTTAATCTGTGTTCTTCAATCCTTTAAACATTTCGGAACATTGATTCTTTTAGGATGGGATAGAAAAGAATTATGGTCTGCTTTTTTCAAAAATTCTCTACTATTTTCAATCTACATTATTCCAATTATCTCTTTATGTAGTTGGTTGTTGTCAGGCTGGTCTAGTTTTGGTTTATCATCGTTTATTCTAGTTTTTGCTGGAGTCAGCCTCTCAGTCTTGTTGCTACTATTGATATTCATTATTCCAACGATTATTGTTTATTCGGTTTCTCCATTAGCCGCAATTCATAAACGATTACCAATGAAGCCTTTAATGGTAACATGCTTGTTATTCTATACCTTGGTAGCTGGTTTGTTAATCGCAGTCAGTTACTCTTTAGATGCTCCAATGAATCAGTTTATTGATAATATGAAAGTATCTAGAGAGTGGAAGAATGTTGAAGATATGTACGTTATATCCAGCTTTGTTGAGGGAGATGATGTAGGTACATATGCAGGAACTACAAATTCCCTTGAGCGCAGTATGTATAACTTTTACCAGCGTATATCTGAGCTTCCAGGTGTCTATATTGCCCAAGGAAAATTTCTTAATCAGGAGTACCTTGATGCAGTCTATGGGACATACCAGCATGTCCCTAAAAAACCATTTTGGTATTTGAAATTCTCCTATAATTACCTGCAAGACCTAGGTATTCCCCTAAGTGATGAAGAGTTGCTAGAGATGAGGAATGGTACTCGACTTTATCTTCTACCTAACACGCTCAATACAGAAGAACTTGAGGTGATGAAGGCGTATTTACAGGAAAGTGTCACTGTAAAACCGGGGGATTTACAAACTAATTTCACAGAAAATCAGAAATTTATGTTCAAGGTTTACCAACCGTCTCGACCAATATTTACTTGGTCAGATTCCATTTCTTATGGTACAACTAGTGAGAATCCAGTTATTTTTATCTCAACACCAGAGAATTTATATTTCATGGAGTCGGCAAACTTAGTTGTCAGTGGCTATAATGGTCTTTTGAAGATTCGTGATAGGGAAACGATGGAACAGGTAGTGTCCGTTTTAGAAACAGAATTTCCAGATTTAACGGATAATCGGTTGAGTTTTACAACTGTCAAGAACTTTATCAATGGTCTTCAAAAAGATCTGAGTTATACATTTTATCTTTTCGGCACAATCATAGCGATTATCATCATTACGATGATGGCTATTTTCTGGAGTTTTGTCTTAATGTACCGCTTGTTATTTGAAGAAAAATTGTATGTCCAATACTTTATAGGATTCTCACCATGGAAAAGATATATTGGTGTGCTTTCTCTCATTATTAGTTTTTCTGTGATGGAACTAATCGTTTCTATCTTGGTGGGTTCTAAGTTGGGAATAGTCATGACACTAGCTACATTTGCTTTTCAGATAATGCTTCTTTATTTCAGTTTGTTCCGTAAAGAAGGAGAGAGTATCATACAATCATTTAAGGAGTAATCTCATGTCTAGAATTTCAGTACAAAATGTATCAAAACAATTTGGTTCAAGAGAAATTTTCAAAGACTTAAGCTTTGATATTGAGGAAAATGAATTTGTAGCTTTAGTAGGACCTTCTGGTTCTGGAAAATCGACTATCCTCAATATGATTGGACTATTGGATGCTGTTGACAGTGGTAAAATCCTAATCAACGGAAAAGTTTTGCCTAAGGTAAATTCGCAATCAGCAGTTCATTATCGAAGGAATGTCATCAACTATCTTTTTCAATCCAATGCACTCATTTCTACATCTAGTGTGAAAGATAACCTGATGCTTGCCATGACTTTTTCGAATTTCTCTAGACAGGAGAAAGAGCAGAGAATCAAGGAAACGCTAGAATTTGTTGGTCTACAAAATCGGTTAAATAGTAAAATCAATGAATTATCGGGAGGTGAACAGCAGAGAATTGCGATTGTGAGAGCTATTTTAAAGCCCGGAGATATTGTCCTAGCAGATGAACCAACCGGATCATTAGATCCTGAAATGTCTCAAAAAGCATTCGATTTGATTCGAACTTTGAGAGATCAATTTGGTAAAACAATTTTGGTTGTTACGCATAACATGGAGCAAGCACGGCAATGTGATAGGATCATTTCACTGGAGTCGGTTCTTGTAAATTAACTCAACCATTATTAGCACTTGATACGGTTACTTTTGATTATGGAATATCGAAGGTGGAGAGTTCAAACATGAAAAAATTTACATACGATGTTATAAAACAGCCAAATTTGTCTAATCGTTTGGAGTTAAAAACACATGTACTGGTTGAAAATCATATTGATGATGTCATTTGTCTGCATATCATTGCTAGTAATAAATTATTAGATATGGTTATTTTGAACCCATTTCAAAAGAACACTATATTTATTCCATGTTATTTTGAGGAAGATATTGTGAAAGTCAAAGATGATTATGAAGTTGAGTGGGCTTTGTTAGAATTTCAAAAATTTAGAGCATTTTCGGCTTAGTAATATGTGTTGAAGACTCAAAATCTATGGTAAAAAGTAGCTTTGAAAACGTATTACCTCCAAAGATTTAGTTAAATAATGATTTAACACAAAAAGAAATTATTGAAGTTCTGGAAAGATGTTGTTTCAGTATAGAAATAAGTCTTGAAAAACTGGATTTGAAGAATTATTTTGATTATATTGTTTCGGATGACAATTGCTATTGAAGATTCGTACTCAGGGATACAGGGTTCAACTAGTGCTGGTATTGCTACTATTGGATATTACGATAACCGATTGCCTTTATTTAATACTAAGGCAAATTGTAAGGCTGGAAGTATGCAAGAAGTATTGAACGTAATTCAATCACAAGATGAGTTTTAAAACGTCTAGACGTACTTAGAAAAATAAAAAAAGCGATATAGCAATTTGCTATATCGCTTTTTTTATTTTTCTAAAAACAGCAGTAAAAATACATAATTTTTCACTCTTAATAGTGAAGTCTAAAAATTGAGAGAGTTTTATGAAAAATCGTTCACCGCCATTTCCTACCTTATCAAATTTATATAAGGAGGAATAAAATAGTGTATTTTATCTATGTGAATGGGTTAAAAGTCCCTGTTTCCAGAGAAGTTCTTGTATGATTAATTTGTGAACATTTTCCTATAATTTTGTAATATTTTTGAGACTATAATATATTAGATAAACATGTCTTTTGTGTTTCACTTTATTTTACAATAAGACTAATTTTTGAAAGTCAGTAATTTTAAATAGTTGATAAAATATTTGCTCTCAGACGGTTAATAGATATGCTTATGAGAAGTGTTTAATAAATTAATTTTAGTTCAAAATGTCCAGTTTGGACACTTTGAAAGATTTCTTAGTTTTATATATTATACTTTTCTCAGGAGAAAGCTAGATGTACAGACGTTTGAGAGATTTGAGGGAAGATCACGATTTGACCCAAAAACAAATAGCTAAAATACTTTCGTTTACAAACTCAGCTTATGCTAAAATTGAACGGGGTGAGCATGCCTTGACGGCAGATGTATTGGTAACTCTCTCAAACTTTTACGATGTCAGTACAGACTATCTATTGGGATTGATAGATTTTCCTGATAAAATTCGCTTTAGAAAATAATCTCCTCAATTGCATAGAGTGTGAAAATGAGGAGATTTTTTATTTGTTCTTTGACAATTGAATAGTCCAAAATGGTACTTTCCTCATTTGTGGAGCAGATTTGAATGGCTCGCCATGATAAGAGCGATTTTAAAACCATCAATAAAATAGAGCGATACTTTATATGCCATGATACAAATGATATACAATGATACTTCTGACCGTTCAGGCTGCCACCGTAAAAGAGCAGCAAGTGAAATTCTTATGATGACTTCATCAGTCATGCCATGGAGGTGAAAAAATCTAAGAAAGGAAGTAGTAAAATCATGGAAACAGTAAACTATAAAGATTTAGTTGCGATTGGTTTTCCAGAGCACACATCAAGAAATATTATTAGACAAGCAAAAAAGATTGCTGTAAAAAAGTTTGAAGAAGCTAGAAAAAATGATAAGAATGCGGTACAATTAGGATGTTCACCTTTCGATAATAAAAGGTTAGGCATTGCTCCTAAAAATATTGTAGAAAATTTAATTGGTATTTCTTTTTCAGATATAGAAGGTGAGAAAAATGGTTATATCAAAGACAAAGAAATATAAAGGTGTATACAAAGATTCAAAAGGAAAAATTTATTTTCAAATTGAATTAGGAGTTGATCCAATAACTGGGAAAAGAATTCAAAAGAAAGGAAGGAAAAATCAACAGGGACTACCGTTTAATTCTTTTAAGGAAGCATATGAAGAGATACTTCGTTTAAAACATGAATTTGTGAACTCTACTATTAATAATAGTTTTCTAACTTTTAGAGAGTTTATGGAAGAGATTTATTTAAAATATTATCAACAAAAAGTTCAATTTGTAACTTATCAGACCGCTTTACCACATCATCAGTTATTTATTAAGCAATTTGGTAGTAAAAAATTATCAGATATTAGTACTATTGACTGTGAAAGATTTCGCTTAGCTATTATAGACAAGTATTCTAGTAACTATGCTAAAAATATGTGGTCTAGATTTAAAGCATGTCTGGGCTATGCAGAAAGATTGGGTTATATTGATAGAGTTCCTTTTAAAGGATTAGATAATCCTAGAGGAAAGCACCCTGATACAAAATTTTGGACATTTGATGAATTTAAGAAGGTAATAAACTCTTTTGATATTAGTGAGTATGAGGGACTCCATAATTACACGACGATCTGGTTATATTTTATGACTGGTTTAAGAGTTAGTGAGGGTATTGCTCTTAAATGGGAAGATATTGATTTTGAACGTAAATGGATTCATGTTCATTCGACGATTGAGAAAGATAAAAACGGTGTATGGTATGCTAAACAACAAACAAAGACAGTAGCAGGGAATCGTAAAATTGATTTAGATGATTTTACGATTACAACACTTAAAAAATGGCGAGAAGTTCAAATCAAGAATGATGATAAAGATTATGTAATATCACGTTTTGGTGCCCCCTTGTGTAAGTCTACAATTTCTAGGATAATAAAAAGGCATGCTAAGATTACTGGTGTACCAGAAATTACGGGGAAAGGATTAAGACATAGTCATGCATCTTATCTTATAAATGTGTTACATAAGGATACTTTATATGTTTCATATCGATTAGGACACGCTGATAAGTCAACCACGTTGAATACATATAGTCACTGGTATTATTCAGGTGATTCAACAATTTCAGAAGAGATTACAAACAGTTTAGATAATCTTGGATTATCAATTTACCTACCAAATTCCTGCCAAAGTTGAAAATGGAGGAATTAACCCACTAATACTGGGCGGAAATAAGATTAGCAAATTGTTACTCTTAAATAATAGAGTAACTACATTAGTAGCTTAAAAACATGATTAAACCGCTATTCTTAGGAGTAGCGGTTTTTATTTTTTTATTACATGGGGCAAAAAAGGGAAAGGAATCTTTAAAAGTGAGGAGAGTTAGATTGAAAGAATCATATTGGTAAATCGAAATGATAGATATTTGTATCATGTCATAAATCGTTATCAAACGATAATATTGATTTTCTTACAAATTAAGAGTATAATTTATAAAAATGAGTGTTCACTCAATTTTTGTGAAATTAAGGAGTAAAGAAAATGGTTGTTGAAGCAATAGAGTACAGTCGTTTCGGTAACGAAGAGGTCTTGGATTTGCTGAAGATAGACTCTACAGCCTTGGAGGTAAATCAGGTGAGAGTAGAAGTTCATGCTGTTGGTTTAAATCCTATTGATTATAAAACTTTTGAGGGAGCGAAACCCCTTCGATTTCTATCTTTTATAACGAAATTAAGGAAACCAAGTCGTTGGTTTGAATCTAAATCATCTTTATTTCCAAGAGGTGTGGGGAGAGATTTTTCTGGAGATATTACAGAAGTTGGAAATGAAGTAACTAGGTTTTCAGTAGGAGATAAGGTGTTTGGAACAATGATTAGCGATCCTGGTTTGGGAACTAATAGGGGAGCTTTAGCAACAGAAATTTGTGTCAATGAATCAGAAATTGTATTGAAACCAGAGATGATCGACATGACTCACGCAGCTACTATGGGAGTAGCTGCTCTAACTGTGGGTGGGGCTTTTAGAAGAATCGGTTTAAATTCAAGAGATACTGTTGTTATTTCAGCTGCAGCAGGAGGTATTGGAAGTATTGCAGTACAGTATGCAGTTGCTAAGGGGGCGACAGTGATTGGAATAGCAAGTAAGAAAAATGCAGAGTATCTGAAGTCTTTAGGTGCTATACCAGTAAGTTACGAAGAGAATATCAAGAAGGCTCTTCTATCAGCTAGTCCAACGCCTATTACAAAATTTTTGGATTGTTATGGATCTGATTATGTTAGATTGGCTTTTAGTTTAGGCTTGAAGGGGACAGCTATTGGGACATTAGTACCTTCACCCTATGTTATGATAAAAGGTGCTCAGTTTACTGGTCCGAGACATTCCACATATGATGATTTTAGCACTTTAGCTGAAATGGTCTCAGACGGGAAGATTCAGCTGAAAATTGATCAAGTGTATGACTTTTCTCTAAAGTCAGTTAGAGAAGCCTATCGTAGTCTGAAAATGGGACACAGTCGAGGCAAAAAAGTCGTAAAAGTAAGAGAGTAGAAGAGAGGTGCTAGCGATGGAAAGTTTAGAACAAAAGTATGCTCAGACGTTAGAAGTTAGCAACTTGAGCTTGAAACAACGTCGAGTATTATTATCAAGCTTAAAATTATTCTCAGAAATTGGATTTGAGAATACAACGTCCAGCCTTATTGCCGAACGCGCTGGAGTGTCAGAAGGAACTGTTTTTAGTTACTTTAAAACAAAGGAAGGTATTTTAGAAGTCATTTTATCTACTTTTCTAGAACAGGTTATTCCAGAAGTAATTGCGGATTTCTCAGAAAAAAAATTCACAGTAGATCAAGAAAATTTTCCCTTCTTTTTAAAAAGTATTGTTCGAGATAGGCTCTTTTTCATTCAGGAGAATCAAATGCATGTTAAAATTCTCTTGGGGCGTTCTTTTATTGATAAAAATCTTTCTATCCAGTTAGGAAATATTATTGTTCAATCTATAATAGAACCAATTAGCCCTGTTTTAAATCAATTTAAAGAAAAAGGACTTATTCTAAATTGGTCAAATGAAAGAATTGTTCGATACATTTTAGCATTGAGTTTTTCTTATCTTATTCCCATGATGTTGAATGATGAAGAAACTATAAACATAGATGAAGCAGTTGATGAGATTGTTGAATGTTTGTCATCTGCCCTAATGAAAGTAAAATAAATTCTGATGTTAAAACTCACTGTTAATGGTGAGTTTTTTTGGATTCAACATAAAAATCCCCAATCGTAGCGATTGAGGATTAAGCAAATGAATCTTAAACAATACCTTGTGCAATCATAGCGTTTGCTACATTTTCAAAGGCAGCAATGTTAGCTCCTGCAAGGTAGTCTTTATCAAGACCGTATGTTTCTGAAGTTGTTTTAGCTGTATTGAAGATGTTTGTCATGATGTCTTTGAGACGTCCATCAACTTCTTCACGAGTCCATGAGAGGCGAAGGCTATTTTGGCTCATTTCAAGAGCTGAAACGGCTACACCACCAGCGTTGGCAGCTTTGGCAGGTCCGTAGAAGATACCATTTTCTTTGTAGACTTTGATGGCATCAAGGTCGCTTGGCATGTTGGCACCTTCAGATACACAGATAACGCCTTGAGCAACCAAACGTTTAGCTGCTTCACCGTTGATTTCGTTTTGAGTCGCACATGGAAGAGCGATGTCATAGTTTCCAGCGTAAGTCCATACAGAACCTTCATGATAAGTAGCAGTTGCTTTCTCAGCTGCATACTCAGTCAAACGAGCGCGACGTTTTTCTTTAACGTCAACCAAAAGATCGAAGTCGATACCATTTTCATCGATGACATAACCATTTGAGTCAGATACAGAGATAACAGTTGCACCAAGTTCAGTCGCTTTTTGAAGAGCGTATTGAGCAACGTTACCAGAACCTGAAATAACAACTTTCTTACCAGCAAAGCTGTTACCGTTAGCTTTAAGCATTTCTTCAGTATAGTAAACCAAACCGTAACCAGTTGCTTCTGGACGAATCAAGCTACCACCAAATCCAAGAGGTTTACCAGTCAAGACACCAGCATCAAATTGGTTAAGGCGTTTGTATTGACCGTAAAGGTAACCAATTTCACGTCCACCAACACCGATATCACCAGCAGGTACGTCAAGTGATGGGCCGATGTATTTTTGCAATTCAGTCATGAAGCTTTGGCAGAAGCGCATCACTTCAGCATCTGTTTTACCTTTAGGATCGAAGTCTGATCCACCTTTACCTCCACCGATAGGGAGTCCAGTCAAGACGTTTTTAAAGATTTGTTCAAATCCGAGGAATTTCAAAATCCCTTGGTTTACAGTTGGGTGGAAACGAAGTCCGCCTTTGTATGGTCCAACAGCTGAGTTGAATTGAACACGGTAGCCACGGTTTACTTGAACTTTTCCATCACGGTCAACCCAAGGAACACGGAAAGAAATCACGCGCTCTGGTTCAGTAATACGTGCCAAGATATTTTCTTCTATATACTCAGGGTGTTTTTCAAATACAGGTTCCAAAGTGTTGAAAAATTCTTCGACAGCTTGGAGGAATTCAGCCTCGTGCCCGTTACGAGCTTTTACAGTTTCAAACACGCTTTGGATATATTCTTTAGCAGATGTCATATCGTTCTCCTTTTGTTGTTATATTTTATTACATGAGTCATTATAGCAGAAAATTTTTTAACTGTAAAGAGAAAAACAAAAATTTTCTAAAAATTCTATCAATTTAGTTTTGAGACTTTTTGAAAATAGATAAAAACGAACCTTTTTCTTGTAAATATCTTTCTCAAAGAGAAAATCTGAAAATGTGATATAATATTAGCAATAAAAGGAATCTGGAGGATTAGAATCATGGTATCAACGAAAACACAAATAGCTGGCTTTGAGTTTGACAATTGTTTGATGAATGCAGCAGGTGTGGCTTGTATGACGATAGAGGAGTTAGAAGGGGTTAAAAACTCAGCGGTAGGAACCTTTGTCACTAAGACAGCAACCTTGGACTTTCGTCAGGGAAATCCTGAGCCACGCTACCAAGATGTTCCACTTGGTTCTATCAACTCTATGGGCTTGCCAAATAATGGTTTAGACTATTATTTGGACTATCTTTTGGACTTGCAGGAAAAAGAGCCAAACCGAACTTTCTTTTTATCTCTAGTTGGCATGTCTCCAGAGGAAACCCATACTATTTTGAAAAAAGTCCAAGAGAGTGATTTTCGTGGTCTGACTGAGCTAAACCTCTCCTGTCCAAATGTTCCAGGAAAACCTCAGATTGCCTATGATTTTGAGACAACAGACCGGATTTTGGCAGAGGTGTTTGCCTACTTCACCAAACCTCTTGGAATTAAATTGCCACCATATTTTGACATTGTTCACTTTGACCAAGCGGCAGCTATTTTCAATAAGTATCCTCTTAAGTTTGTCAACTGCGTCAACTCTATCGGAAACGGCCTTTATATAGAAGATGAGTCTGTCGTTATTCGTCCTAAAAATGGTTTCGGTGGCATTGGTGGTGAGTATATCAAACCAACTGCTCTAGCTAATGTTCATGCCTTTTATCAACGCTTAAATCCTCAAATCCAAATCATCGGAACCGGTGGCGTTTTGACTGGTCGTGATGCCTTTGAACATATCCTCTGTGGAGCGAGTATGGTGCAGGTGGGAACCACCCTTCACAAAGAGGGAGTTGGTGCTTTTGATCGTATTACCAATGAACTGAAAGCAATCATGGAGGAAAAAGGGTACGAGAGCCTAGAGGATTTCCGTGGGAAATTGCGCTATATCGATTAAATGAACTAAAAAGTTAGAAGAAAGGAGAGAAGATGCTAGCCATTGAAGAAAGCCAGAAGTTGACTTTATCAAATTTATCGAGCCTGAGCCTATTTACAGGGACAGATCAGGGTCAGTTTGAAGTTATGAAGAGCCAAGTATTGAAACAGATTGGCTATGATTCTGCTGACCTCAACTTTGCCTACTTTGATATGAAAGAAGTAGTTTACAAGGATGTGGAACTGGAGTTGGTCAGCCTTCCTTTCTTTGCGGATGAGAAAATCGTGATATTGGATCATTTTGTCGATATTACAACAGCCAAGAAACGCTTTTTAACAGATGATGAGCTCAAGTCGTTTGAGGAATACCTTGACAATCCTTCTCCAACAACCAAGTTGTTGATCTTTGCGGAAGGAAAGCTGGATAGCAAAAGAAGGTTGGTTAAATTACTTAAGCGTGATGCTAAGGTCTTCGATGCAGTAGAAGCAAAAGAACAAGAATTGCGACAGTATTTCCAAAAGTGGAGCCAGAAACAAGGTCTGCAGTTTACCAAGAATTCTTTTGAAAATCTCCTAATCAAGTCTGGTTTTCAATTTAGCGAAATCCAGAAAAATCTCCTCTTTTTACAATCTTATAAGGCAGATTCTATTATCGAGGAAGAGGATATTGTCAATGCTATTCCCAAGACCTTGCAGGACAATATTTTTGATTTAACTCAGTTTATTCTGACTAAAAAGATGGACCAGGCGCGTGACTTGGTTAGAGATTTGACCTTGCAAGGGGAAGACGAAATTAAGCTCATAGCTGTCATGTTAGGACAATTTCGGACTTTTACTCAGGTGAAGATTTTGTCGGAGTCTGGGCAAGCAGAATCGCAGATTGCAAGTAGTCTAGGAAGTTTTCTCGGACGCAATCCAAATCCCTATCAAATCAAGTTTGCGTTGAGGGATTCGCGAGGACTTTCCTTGAGCTTTTTGAAGCAAGCTATTTCCTATTTGATTGAGACAGACTATCAGATTAAAACAGGTCTTTATGAAAAAGGTTTCCTTTTTGAAAAGGCACTCTTACAGATTGCTAGTCAGGTAAATTGATATTTTTTTGAAACTACAACCCGCGTCAGGATTATCTTGTCGTGGGTTTCTTAGTGATTTACTTATTTTATACTCAATGAAAATCAAAGAGCAAACTAGGAAGCTAGCCGCAGGTTGCTCAAAATAGTGTTTTGAGGTTGTGGATAGAACTGACGAAGTCAGTAACTACACCTACGGCAAGGCGACGTTGACGCGGTTTGAAGAGATTTTCGAAGAGTATTATTAGAAAGTATTTCAGTGATTTTTTCATCTATAAGCAAAAAACTTGAAAAAAGTGAATGTTTGCGTTATCATTTTCATATAGAAAGAAAAAGAGGTATTACAGATGGCTATTATCTTACCAGATCTTCCATATGCATACGACGCTTTGGAACCATACATCGATGCGGAAACAATGCACTTGCACCATGACAAACACCATCAAACTTATGTCAACAATGCCAATGCAGCTCTAGAAAAACACCCTGAAATCGGTGAAGATCTTGAAGCCTTGCTTGCTGATGTAGAATCTATCCCAGCTGATATCCGTCAAGCGCTTATCAACAATGGTGGTGGACATTTGAACCACGCTCTTTTCTGGGAATTGATGACTCCTGAGAAAACAGCTCCTTCAGCAGAACTTGCAGCAGCAATCGATGCAACATTTGGTTCATTTGAAGAATTCCAAGCAGCCTTCACTGCAGCAGCAACAACTCGTTTTGGTTCAGGATGGGCATGGTTGGTTGTCAACAAAGAAGGGAAGCTTGAAGTGACTTCAACAGCAAACCAAGACACACCAATCTCAGAAGGTAAAAAACCAATCTTGGGCTTGGACGTTTGGGAACATGCTTATTACGTGAAATACCGCAACGTGCGTCCTGACTACATCAAAGCTTTCTTCTCAGTGATCAACTGGAATAAAGTAGATGAATTGTACGCAGCTGCTAAATAATGATAGTTGGAGGGAAGAATTGTTCTTCTCTTTTTAAGGTTATATTATTCTGGTTTGACAAAATCGTCAGACTTTTTTCATTTTTATGAGAAACGTGCTAACTGCTAGAAATTATGGTAGAATAAAGTATTAAGTAATCGTGAAAAAAGGATATCTATGCGAAAAGAAATTGCACCTGAATTATACAACTATAACAAGTTTCCTGGTCCTGAGTTTCATTTACACGGGGACAAGGTTGAAACGGAAGGGATAGCTTTTTCCTTGGTGGAAAATATCAAGGATGCCTTTGATGTGACGGCTTTTAATCAGCGTTTTTCAGAAGTCTTAACCAAGTTTGATTATATCGTGGGAGACTGGAGCAACGAACAGCTTCGCCTACGAGGTTTTTACAAGGATGATCGAACAGAAGAAAAACTTGAAAAAATCAGTCGTTTACAAGACTACCTTTTAGAGTATTGTAGTTATGGTTGTGCCTATTTTGTCTTAGAAAATGAAGCCCCTAAGCGAGCTTCATTTGACAAGAAAATGCGTAAGAAGGAAGAAGAAACACCTTCTAGAAAAGGAAAGAAACCGACTCAAACAAAACGAAAACCGAATGCAGATAAGAAAAATAGACGTCGTCAGAAGGACCAGCATTCTCAGAAAGAGGACAAGGGGCAACGTCATTTTGTCATTCGTCAGAAGTGAGTAGAGAATAAGGAGAAGAAATGAAACCGTCAATTTATAGTTTAACACGTCAAACCATGCAGGAATGGGTTTTGGAGCAGGGAGAAAAGAAATTCCGTGCAGATCAAATCTGGGAATGGCTCTACCGTAAACGTGTCCAGTCATTTGAAGAGATGACCAACCTTTCCAAGGATTTGATTGCTAAGCTCAATGACCAGTTTGTGGTCAATCCCTTGAAACAACGTATCGTTCAAGAGTCTGCTGATGGTACCGTTAAATATCTTTTTGAATTGCCTGATGGTATGTTGATTGAGACAGTACTCATGCGTCAACACTATGGTTTGTCAGTCTGTGTGACCACTCAGGTCGGCTGTAATATCGGTTGTACCTTCTGTGCTTCTGGTTTGATTAAGAAACAACGTGACCTCAATAACGGTGAAATCGTAGCACAAATCATGCTGGTTCAGAAATACTTTGATGAGCGTGGTCAGGACGAACGCGTCAGCCATATCGTTGTCATGGGTATCGGTGAGCCCTTTGATAACTACAACAATGTCTTGAATTTCGTCCGTACCATCAATGATGACAAGGGAATGGCTATCGGTGCTCGTCACATTACGGTTTCAACCTCAGGTTTGGCCCATAAAATTCGTGATTTTGCTAATGAAGGAGTTCAGGTCAATCTTGCCGTTTCCCTTCACGCACCTAACAATGAGTTGCGTTCAAGCATCATGAAGATTAACCGTGCCTTTCCGATTGAAAAACTTTTTGCAGCTATTGAGTACTACATCAAAACAACCAACCGTCGTGTAACCTTTGAGTATATTATGCTTAATGAAGTCAACGATGGTGTAGAACAAGCCTTGGAATTGGCTGAATTGCTCAAGAATATCAAGAAATTGTCTTATGTAAACTTGATTCCTTATAATCCAGTTAGCGAGCATGATCAATATAGCCGTAGTCCCAAAGAGCGCGTCCTGGCCTTTTATGATACGCTTAAGAAAAAAGGGGTTAACTGTGTGGTTCGTCAAGAGCACGGAACAGATATTGATGCAGCTTGTGGACAATTGCGTTCCAATACAATGAAACGTGACCGCCAGAAAGCAGTTGCAGCAGTCAATCCTTAATGATGAAGAAGAGTTATAATCATGTTTTGGTCTGGGGAGCCATTTTCTATAGTATTTGTATCGTTTACTTTTGCTTTACTCCTCAAGAACAATCTCCCGTGGGGGTGGAAACTCCAGGTATTCAGCATCTTGGACGCCTGGTTTTTCTTTTGACTCCTTTCAATTCTCTCTGGAAACTGGGCGAAGTGAGTGATGTAGGACAATTATTTTGGATTTTTTTACAAAATATCCTCAATGTCTTCTTGCTTTTTCCTCTTGTTTTCCAACTCCTTTATCTCCTTCCAAACTTGCGTAAGACAAGAAAAGTGATTTTTTTCAGTTTTTTAGTGAGTCTTGGAATCGAGTGTACGCAGTTGGTCTTGGATTTTTTCTTTGATTTCAATCGCGTCTTTGAAATTGATGATTTGTGGACCAATACCTTGGGTGGCTATCTGGCTTGGCTCCTCTATAACCGATTACATAATACTCAATGAAAATCAAAGAGCAAACTAGGAAGCTAGCCGCAGGCTGTACTTGAGTACGGCAAGGTGAAGCTGACGTGGTTTGAATTTGATTTTCGAAGAGTATAAAAACAAGATAAGGAATTAAAATGAGTATTTTAGAAGTTAAAAATCTGAGTCACGGTTTTGGTGACCGTGCAATTTTTGAAGATGTGTCCTTCCGTCTCCTCAAGGGAGAACATATCGGTCTGGTCGGTGCTAATGGTGAAGGGAAATCGACCTTTATGAGCATTGTGACTGGTAAGATGTTGCCAGATGAAGGAAAGGTTGAATGGTCCAAATATGTGACCGCTGGTTACTTGGATCAGCACTCTGTCCTTGCTGAAGGGCAGTCGGTGCGTGATGTTCTCCGTACGGCCTTTGATGAGCTATTCAAAGCTGAAGCTCGTATCAATGACCTTTATATGGAAATGGCTGAAGATGGAGCGGACGTTGATGCTCTCATGGAAGAAGTTGGCGAACTTCAAGACCGTTTGGAGAGTCGTGATTTCTATACCTTGGATGCTAAAATTGATGAAGTGGCGCGTGCCCTTGGTGTCATGGACTTTGGCATGGATACGGATGTAACCTCTTTGTCAGGTGGGCAAAGAACCAAGGTACTTTTGGCTAAACTCCTCCTTGAAAAGCCCGATATCTTGCTTTTGGACGAGCCGACCAACTACTTGGATGCTGAGCATATTGACTGGCTCAAGCGCTATCTCCAGAACTATGAGAATGCCTTTGTTCTTATTTCACACGATATTCCATTCCTGAACGATGTGATTAATATTGTCTATCATGTGGAAAATCAACAGTTGACGCGTTACTCTGGTGACTACTACCAGTTCCAAGAAGTCTATGCGATGAAGAAATCTCAGCTAGAGGCAGCCTACGAACGTCAGCAGAAAGAGATTGCCGACCTCAAGGACTTTGTTGCTCGGAACAAAGCGCGCGTTGCAACACGAAACATGGCCATGTCCCGCCAGAAGAAATTGGATAAGATGGATATTATCGAACTGCAAAGTGAGAAACCAAAACCATCCTTTGATTTCAAACCGGCTCGTACACCAGGGCGCTTTATTTTCCAAGCCAAGGATTTGCAAATTGGTTATGATCGTCCTCTGACCAAGCCTTTAAATCTTACCTTTGAACGTAATCAAAAGGTTGCTATTATCGGGGCAAATGGTATCGGGAAAACAACTCTCTTGAAGAGTCTCTTGGGAATTATCCCGCCAATCGCTGGGGAAGTTGAACGCGGTGACTACCTAGAACTTGGTTATTTTGAGCAGGAAGTAGAAGGTGGCAATCGTCAAACACCACTAGAGGCTGTCTGGAATGCCTTTCCAGCTCTCAACCAAGCAGAAGTCCGTGCAGCCCTTGCCCGTTGTGGTCTGACAACCAAGCATATTGAAAGCCAAATTCAGGTCTTGTCAGGTGGGGAACAAGCCAAGGTTCGTTTCTGTCTCTTGATGAATCGTGAAAACAATGTCTTAGTGCTGGACGAGCCGACCAACCATTTGGATGTGGATGCCAAGGATGAACTCAAACGTGCTCTTAAAGAATACAAAGGGTCTATCCTTATGGTCTGCCACGAACCAGACTTCTATGAAGGCTGGATGGATCAAATCTGGGATTTTAACAAGCTAACTTAAGAATGAGGATAAAAGAAATACAGTACCGAATGTGGATACTGTATTTTTTTGGTTTTTAAGATTTAAAATTGTAATCTTTCACCACTTCGATGCTGTCGATTGTGATAGCAGTAGTTGGCTTGTCTTTTTCATCTTTTTCGGCTTTAGCAATTTTATCTACAACATCCATACCGTCAATCACTTGACCAAAGACTGGGTGTTTGCCATCTAGACTAGGGTTTCCCCCTTCTTTATAGGCTTCGATGATTTTCTTTGGATACTTGCTTGTAGGGAGTTTAGCAGAGGTATCTGTAGAGTTTTGGTTGATGAAGAACTGGCTGCCATTGGTGTTTGGTTGACCAGTATTAGCCATAGAAAGAGCTCCACGGATGTTATAGAGATAAGGAGTAATCTCGTTCTTGAAACCAGTTCCCTTGTCTTTAGTTTTATCCTTGTCATGCCAGATAGACTGACCACCTGTACCGTCTCCCTTTGGATCTCCAGTTTGGACCATAAAGCCATCGATGACACGGTGGAAGGTAATACCGTTATAGTAGCCTTCTTTGGCATGAGTGAGGAAGTTTTCAACCGCTAGAGGAGCGAGTTTAGGGAAGAGTTTGATACGGATATCTCCTTGACTTGTGTGGAGAATCACTTCAGCCTCGTCTTCAGCAACTTCTTTAGATAGTTGTGGGAAATTGGCGTTTTCGTTTGTTAAAGCATCGTTTAACTCCTTGGCAGATTGGGCTGCTGCTTTGGAGCTTTCCTCAGTGGCCAAGCTAGAATCTACATAGTCATCACCACGCAAACTACGTTGGATACTGCTACATCCAGCAAGGGCAAAAGTTGAGATTAATAGAAGTGTTACTATTTTTTTCATGGGAATCCTTTCAAAAATCATTTCTACTATTGTACCCTAAAAGGAAGTGGATTTCAAATGTTAGTGACAAGACAGTTTAAGAGGAAGCCAACCAGAAAGTCGCTTGTTTAGGGGTATCAATACCATAAGTGTACTCGAAGTATTTAGGAAACCAGATCTTAAGAAAGCTCGTAAAGCATCACAATTTAGTAAACGTTAATTCGAAAGAATTACTATACTTAAAAAGATTACTTTTTTGGGTGTTCTTTTTTATTTTCTTAAAAAATAATTAACTAGACAATAAATGTCCATCCTTTTTTGTAAAATTAATTTATTATAAAAAGAGGTGAGAGTGAATGAATTACTATCAAGTTGAATTTAAGAATCCTGATGATTTTTTTAAAACTCAGACGAATGATTTTATTACGTCTAATCATTTAATTTTTTTGAAAGAAGGAGAATCATACTATCTTATTTCTCAAGAAAATTACAATGACCAAGAAATTATGAAAAAAATAAATGATTTTTTTGATTATGAGTTCTTACTAGCTAAGGTAGAGCCTTTAATAGAAAGTGATTTTATCAAGAAACTTGGCAGAAGTGATATAGGAGATTTAGTCAAATTCTTACTTAGTGCAGAAAAAGAAAGATTTTCTGAACAATTAAAACCCAATTTAGAAAAGTTGGACGAGTTGAATGATATTATTGCCCTAATTGAATTTAAAGGAGCTATTCGAGAATTCATTGATTATATATCCTTCCAAGAAAAAATAAGCAATAATGAAAATCAACAACATTTTTATATTTTTACTGGTGAGAAAGGAACGGGTAGAAAGTTTGCAATCAAGTTTCTAGAGTCTATCTTTGGTATGAATGCGATATTTGTTAATTGCAATCATTATTTTGTTCCTAAAATGAGTGAAAAATATTTCGCTGTATTAGTTGATTATCTTTCGGCAAGATCAAAAACAAAATCAGATATTTTTGATAATTTTCGACAAAAGAAGGGGAATTCCTTTAATATTATTATTTCTAGAAGCATTCAAGAAGCAGAAGCTATTAGAAAAGAGTTACTCGATGTTTTTAATAAGGTATCAATTATTAATTTCCCCCGGTATGATGAATCAGAGCTTAAAGGAATTGGTATTCAAATGCTAAATCAAAAAGGTGTTCATTTGAGTAACGAAGATTTTGAACGATTAGTAGCTGAAAATCACGTGCTAAAGGATGCCAAAGAAGTTCGCCTTTTTGTTCAAGAGCTTATTGAATTTGCAGTGCAAAATAATTATGATCCTTCAGAAAAAAATGAATTAAATCTCGATGGATTCATTCTCCAAAATAAATCTTCAGTTGAAGATGAAGAAAATGCGGAGAAAAAGCTGAGTGAATTAATTGGTTTAGAAGAAGTGAAAATGGTCCTAAAGCAGCAGTTAGCATATAGTCGAGTTTCTGTAATGCGTCAGGCACATGGATTTAGTAACGAAGTATTAAATCGTCATCTTGTTTTTTCCGGAAATCCTGGGACTGGGAAAACTGTAGTTGCTAGGCTCTTTTCAGAAATTTTATACAACAATAAGATAATTAAAGAGAATAAGTTAGTGGAGGTAGGTAGAACGGAATTAGTTGGTGAATATGTTGGTCAAACTGCTCCAAAAGTAAAAAGAGTTTTTGATGATGCAAGAGGGGGAGTACTCTTTATAGATGAGGCCTATAGTCTTATTCCAAGTAGTGATAGAGATTTCGGACATGAAGCTATTTCAGCGATTATACAGGAAATGGAAAATCGTCGGGATGAGGTTTTGGTTATTTTTGCTGGTTATGAAGAATTGATGGCTCAATTCATTGAAACTAATCCAGGATTATCCTCTAGAATTTCCAGAGAAATAAAATTTTTCGATTATACAATTGATCAACTAATTGCTATTTTAGAATTGATGATAAATAAAAGACATTATCAATTAACCGACGATTGTAAGATGGTACTACGTCAGCATTTTTCAGAAGTTGTAAATTGTAGCAATTTTGGAAATGCTCGATACGTTCGTAAATTAGTAGATGAGATTGTCTTCTGTCAAGCACAACGCGTGGTTGAAGGTGATAAGATTCAATTAGAAGATGAAAACTTTTTAAATCAAATTACATTGACAGATATCAATAAGGCTATTGTAGCTATTGAAGCAAAATCTTCAAAATCAATATCGTTGATAGGATTCGGAAGGTAGAGAAATCTATAGTAGGCTCTAAAAGAAGAAATCGGTGCTTGAAAAAGAGTACTATCAGTAAAAGATTTGAACTAAGAAATTGATTGAATCTGAACCATTGGGAATGCTATAATATTAGTAAAGGATTAGAATTATATGAACGACCAAGAACGCTTATTAACTATATTTTTACGCTTACAGTCTGGCGCGCATTTATCTAAGGCTCAGCTTGCTGATGAATTTGGTGTTAGTGAAAAAACTATACAACGAGATTTTTCTCTCTTGTCTGGTTTCTTAGATACACAACCAATGGTTGCAGCAGAGCTTGCTTATGATGCAAAGCACCATACAAGATACTTAAAAGGAAAATCTTTGTTTAATAAAAAGGATATTCTTGTAATTTCAAAGATTTTACTAGAAAATCGATCTTTGAATAAGGAAGAAAACAAGTCATTACTTGATAGTTTATTAGCACTTATTTCAAAAGATGAGCAAAATGAAGTTTCCAGTATTATTGCAAGTGAGTTGCTAAATTATGCACCATTGTCAGATACACAAAATCGTATTGATAAGGTTTGGGAATGGTCTGAAATGATTCGTAAGGAATTGCTACTAGATATTGAATATCAATCTCCCTATAATACTAAAAAGCATCATACCATTTTCCCGGTATCGCTTTATTATGATACTCATTACTTTTACATAGTAGCTTATAATTTAGTTTTTGATTCTTATATGACCTTGAAACTAGATAGAATTCTTAGTTGGGTAGAATCTAAAGAAAAGAAAAAACCTTCTCTCTCATATGGAAGAAAATTTCGTGATGGAGACATTCGTAATAAACGTGTAGATCCATTCATAGGAAAAGAGTTAAAGATCAGAGTCCTATTTGTCAATGATTCAGCAATTGTTGTTGATCAATTCCCAACAGCAAAAATTATTGAAAAAACATCAAATGGTAATATTATTGAATTTGTGAGTCAGGATACACCAGGGCTGAAGAGGTGGCTATTGGGTCAAGCGGAATCCTTAAGGGTATTGTCTCCACAGTCGTTAATTGATGACATGAAGATTCTTATTAAGAAAATGGAAGAAAATTACATTGACTAGATGTTTGAGAAAGACTGGGAGAAAGTTTTATCTGTTATAAAAGAATACTGTGAATTTCACCAACTAAAGGAGAAGATGAAATGAGTAGAGTTATATATAGAACTCGTCCATTTAGCCCCTACGCTAAGTATAGCAAGTATTGGAACGAATACATTCAAGAGGGTGACGAGATTATTAAGTACGTTTTTAATAAAGTTAAATTTCCCGACAGAGAATTAAGAAATAAAATATACTCAGATGAGAAACAAAGATGGACTATAGGTGATATTAATCTTCCTGATTGGTTATATGGATATGTGGTCAACGCTGATTTATCTGACAATGCCAAAAAAATTGTCAAACAATGGAGATTAGAGAAGTATATTTTTGAGTTAAATAATTACAAAGAAAAAGGCTATTTCATTGATGAAGAAAAGAAAATTGTGATAACGGATCGGGAAATATTAATGTTCCGAGAAGACTCAGAAATACCTTATTGGGATAAAATCACTTCCTTAGTAAAAGAAGCTTATAATCGTATTCGTATTACGCCTCAAATGTTGGAGTTGGTAAAAAAAGATTTTGAGACTCAAACAGTGGATTATGAAATACTTTGTGAAATGGCTGAACAAAATAGGAAGAAAAACGAAGAGAAAGAAAAAGAATTTTTAGCCAAGCAGCAAGAATTACAAGAGAAAAAAGATTACGAAGTAGCTATTCAATTGTTTTTAAGACTACAAAAAAACTTAGTTGATATAAAGCCAAAGTTAAGTGAAGAAGGAAGAAAAGAAATTGATCATCTTCTTAATTTAATCGATGAATCAGAAGTAAGTCGTGTTAGATATGATATTTTACATCAAGCGGGAGTCGAAATAATCTTGAAAGAAAAAAGTAAGAGAGGCTAATTTGAATGGATTATGTGACTAGAATACATTTAAAAAGAGACGATAACATTAGGAAAGAGTTAATTGGCTTCTGTTTAAATAATTCTGAACAGTATCTTGCACTTGGTTGGAGTCGCTTAAGTAGCGATATTCGGGAAGAAGACTTTAATGAATACTATGGACGAATAAAAAAAGAAAGAGGCAGAGCGAATCCAGCAATAAATGTTTTTAAGGATGCTCAGATAGATGATTTATTCTGGACACGAGATTTAAGTGGAAATTATTGGATATGTAAAGCGAAATCTCAAGCCAAAGTAGTTTGTGATACTCATTTGGATATTGGATCAGTTATCCAAGTTGATGCATTTAACGTGGGAATGCAAGTCCCTGGACAGATAAAGTCATCGTTTAATAGACCTCTTGGTGGTACAGTTGAGAGGATACGGGATAAAAGCATAATTGAATATTCAAAATTGATATTTAATAAATTTTCGAAAAAGAATTATTTTGAGGTAACAACCTATAGTGGAGGTCTCCTCGATAATCTACCTGAATTTGATTTAGAAGAACTTGTCATCTCATATCTTCAAATTAAGGAAAACTACTATGTCCTTTCTAATTCAATTGCAAAGAAATCAACTACTATAAAAATTGAATGTGAAATGATTTCAAGAGAAATTGATAACCCGAGAAAAGCAGTAGTTCAAGTGAAAGGAAAGAAAGCAAAGGAACTTGACGCCTTAGAATTTAAACAATACTTAGATGAAGGCTATATAGTATATTTATATGCTCCGAGAGTGATAAATTTAGATAAGATTGAAAATGTAGTTAGGATAGGGGACAACGATTTGTTAGATTTCTATGAGAAGTATAAGTTGATCCTACCAGCATCTATCACTCAGTGGGAAAACTTATTTATTGGGGATTGATAAATGATGAATATGTCGCAATTTCATGAATATATAATTGTATGAACTTTTTAGTAAAATTTAGCTCAATTCGTGTGTTTTTAGGGTGAAATTCACACCATTTAATTGAAAGTTATTCAAATTAGATGAAAATTTGTTTTCTAAAAAAACGAGAAAACGTTGATTTTAAGAGAATTTTGAATCATATTCGAATGGAAATTTTTAAAATCATGTTTCGGTGGTAAAAGTTCCAAAGTGGATTCTCCATAGTAGAATGATATCTCCTGCCAGGAGATTGTCTTTAAGTAGTACCATATTTCGTTTAGGAACGGGCTTGGGATTTAGGAGCCAAGCATCCACATCACGTTCAGGAGAGATAAAGGTTTTGACTTGATGGTCTTTGTAAATGTTCTCTATTGTAGTATTCATAAAGTTTCTCTTTCTAATTTATCTTTATTAGTCTAACCAATTTATAAATGGTGTAAAAATTTTATAGTCTGTCAAGTTTTTTTCTTGACACCTGTCAGAAATCTGATATAATAGAACATGTGCTAAATAGCTCAGCTATTTCACCGAAATAAAAAATAAGAAAAGAGACTTTAAAAATGGCAGTTAAAATCCGTTTGACTCGTATGGGTTCTAAGAAAAAACCTTTCTACCGTATCAACGTAGCAGATTCACGTTCACCACGTGACGGACGTTTCATCGAAACAGTTGGAACTTACAACCCACTTGTTGCTGAAAACCAAGTAACTTTGAAAGAAGACCGCGTTCTTGCATGGTTGGCTGATGGAGCTCAACCTTCAGATACAGTTCGCAACATCCTTTCAAAAGAAGGTGTATTGAAGAAATTCCACGATTCTAAATTCTCAAAATAAATTTAAAGTAGGTTGACAGATGGATACGATTGAAAATCTCATTATTGCGATTGTGAAACCCTTGATTTCACAACCAGATGCCTTAACTATCAAGATTGAAGATACACCAGAGTTTTTGGAATATCATTTGGATCTTGATCAAAGCGATGTGGGTCGTGTAATCGGTCGTAAGGGTCGCACTATTTCTGCGATAAGAACGATTGTCTACTCTGTCCCAACTGAAGACAAAAAAGTAAGAATCGTTATTGACGAAAAATAAGAAGGGCGGGACGAATGTCTCGCTTTTTTTGCAAGGAGAAAGAATGAGAGATTTAACAGTTAGACAACTAGAGGAATATTTACTTGACCATTACCGACAATCTAGAACAGAAGAAGGGCTTTTTATTAAGCTAGTAGAAGAAGTTGGAGAAGTTGCTGAGGTTTTAAATGGACGCTCTGGTCGAAAAGAGGGAGTTCAAGATTCGAACGAGGAACTAGCAAAAGAATTGGCTGATATCATTCACTACACTGTCGCAATTGCGGCCATCAACGACATAGATCTAACCAAGACCATTTTTGAAAAAGACAAAAAGGCGGCTATCAAATATCAGCATGAACGAGATTTGGAAGGCTTTTTGAAAGAAAACTGAAAAAAGAATGAATATTGATTGTGTTTTTAACATAGATTGGTCAATGTATATTGATTGGCTATTACGAATTTTACAAATTGCAACATTTATTGCTGTGATTATAAAGATAACGTTCCAAAATAAGGTTTATATCAATAATATTGAAATCAAGGAAATTAAACCATTCGAGTTTGAATCTTTACATACAAATTTTCACTATATTCATGAATTTACACATAATATAAGTAGCAAACCTTTTAATCATTTGATTTTTTATCCCAAAGAAGTTGATATTGAAATAGTAGAATTTTATTCTTTAAACTATGATTCAAGAAACGATTGTTTGATTGTAAATAATAAACTGCATACAGTTAAAAATTTAAAGAATTATACATGCTTATTGATTCATACAAATTTACCAGAGAATATGCCTAGTTTAAGAATGAAATGGAAAACAAGTCAGGGTGAAATTGGGGAATATACATTTTATAGCAATATGTATAACGGGAATGTAAATATCTCATCTTTCAAATATAAATTAACATTAAAGAGGAAAATATTAGCACTTTTTGGACTATAGCGGGCCCTCTATGTATTTTCCTCTAACTTGAGAAAATCTTTGGAACGTGATAAAATAAAGGATAAGGATTTTTAATAATTCATTATATAGAACGAGTGGATTTCTTTATGAAGAGGTTTGAAGTATCTACAGAAATTGGTAGTCTCTCTGTTACTTATCAAAAGCAAAAGAAAATACTAGTTTGTTTAAGTGGCGCAGGTTTGCTACCAAGTTATGAAAATTTTTCACTTATACTTGAAAAACTTCCTCCTACAATTGGTTATTTGACAATTGATTTTCCGAACACAGGTAGGAGTCCGATTCATGACCAAGCTGGAAAAAATCTAGATAATCTTGCAGATGCGGTTTATGAAGTACTTGAAGAATTAGGGATTTCTGAATATATACTTTGTGTACATAGTTTGAGTGGAATTTTAGCTTGTAAATTGCTCAACAAACCAATTAAGTGTCAGGCTTTAGTAGCAATTGAACCGACAACTAAAAACGTCATGTTTGCTGATTTTTCAGAAAATCCTTATCCAGAAATGGAAGAGCAGATGAGGCTGATTGAGGAGTGTGGTCCTGAATTTTATTTTAAGAACTTAACTCAAGCAACATTTAGCCCTGAAATTAATAAAGAAATCTGGGAAATAATGCAAGAAAAAGGCTTAGAGTTGGAAAATCAAGATCCAGAATTTCAGATATCTGGAGAGATTACTGAGGAAGATTTTGAGAATTTATCAATACAATCTCATGTCCCTGTATTTATTTTTTGTCAGCCTTATAGAGAAAAAGAGTACAGAGAATCAGAATATTGGACTTCCAATACTAAACTCATTTTAGGAGGGAATCACCATTATTTACAATGGTCAGAATCAGAAAAAATTGCGACTATTATTCGAGAATTGTCAGAATAAGATGGAAAGAAATAGACTACAGGAGACAAGATGAACTACTTTAATGTTGGGAAAATCGTCAATACGCAAGGATTGCAGGGTGAGATGAGAGTCTTGTCTGTGACGGATTTTGCAGAAGAACGGTTTAAAAAAGGTGCTGAGCTGGCCTTGTTTGATGAAAAAGATCAGTTTGTTCAAACAGTGACCATCGCTAGTCACCGTAAACAGAAGAACTTTGATATTATTAAATTCAAAGATATGTACCATATCAATGCTATTGAAAAGTACAAGGGATACAGTCTCAAGGTTGCTGAGGAAGATTTGAATGACCTAGACGATGGTGAATTCTACTATCACGAGATTATCGGTTTGGAAGTATATGAGGGTGATAACTTGATTGGAACCATCAAGGAAATCCTGCAACCAGGTGCCAACGATGTCTGGGTGGTCAAGCGAAAAGGCAAGCGTGACTTACTCTTGCCTTATATTCCACCAGTGGTTCTCAATGTTGATATTCCAAATAACCGCGTCGATGTGGAAATCTTAGAAGGGTTAGACGATGAAGATTGATATTTTAACCCTCTTTCCAGAGATGTTTTCTCCGCTAGAGCACTCAATCGTTGGAAAGGCTCGTGAAAAAGGGCTCTTGGATATCCAGTATCATAATTTTCGAGAATATGCTGAAAAGGCCCGCCATGTCGACGATGAGCCCTATGGAGGCGGTCAGGGGATGTTGCTGCGAGCACAGCCTATTTTCGATGCCTTTGATGCTATTGAAAAGAAAAATCCGCGCGTCATTCTCCTCGATCCTGCTGGAAAGCAGTTTGATCAGGCTTATGCTGAGGATTTGTCCCAAGAGGAAGAGCTAATCTTTATCTGTGGGCACTACGAGGGTTATGATGAGCGTATTAAGACCTTGGTGACAGATGAGATTTCCCTGGGTGACTATGTCTTAACTGGTGGAGAATTGGCGGCCATGACCATGATTGATGCGACGGTTCGCCTGATTCCAGAAGTGATTGGCAAGGAGTCCAGCCACCAAGATGATAGTTTTTCTTCTGGCCTTCTTGAATATCCTCAGTACACACGTCCCTATGATTATCGAGGTATGGTTGTACCAGATGTATTGATGAGTGGTCACCATGAAAAGATTCGTCAGTGGCGATTGTATGAGAGTTTGAAGAAAACCTATGAACGCAGACCGGATTTGCTTGAACATTATCAACTGACAGCAGAAGAAGAAAAAATGCTGGCAGAAATCAAAGAAAACAAAGAATAAAGGAGAAACCTATGCAAGTAATCAAACGTGATGGAGAAATTGCTGAATTTAATCCAGATAAGATTTACCAAGCTATCTTAAAGGCAGCCCAGACTGTCTATGTATTGACAGATGATTTGCGTCAAAACCTTGCACAAGTCACTAAGAAAGTGGTTTTGGATTTGGAAGAAGCCAAGGTGGAACGTGCTACCATCAGCATGATTCAGTCTATGGTTGAACATCGTTTACTGGGTGCAGGTTACATTACCATTGCAGAACACTACATTTCCTATCGTCTACAACGTGACTTGGAAAGAAGTGGTTATGGAGATCATATCGCAGTTCATTTACATTTTGAACAAATTCGCTAAGAAAAAAGAGTGGGATGAAGCAACTACATCTCACTCTTTCTTAAATCTATTTTTTTGGGCTGTTTGGACGGTTGAAGGGACAAATCGCAGGCGTTGAATATCGCTTATGCGGATAATACGGGTCACATTTTTGGCAAAATTTTTCACGATAATTTGCTGGCGTTGCTGATCGTATTTGATGATGTCACCTGTAAAACTTGTCTCTGACAAGATAAGGTGAACAGCGGTTTGTTTCTGGATAGCCTCTTCAATAGTGGCTGTAAGGGAGTTGCTTTCAGTATGGTCAGGTTGATCATGTCCATTTAAAAAGTCATGTATTTTATCTAGAACTTGCTGGAATTTATGTCTCATAGTGGCCTCCCTTCTTTTATATCAATATTATATAAAATTTTCCTAAAATCTACAAGATTTTACGAATAAACTAATGAAAGCTAAAAAAGGAGAAGAAAATGGCAGAATTTACATTTGAAATCGAAGAGCACTTGTTGACTCTTTCTGAAAACGAAAAAGGTTGGACCAAGGAAATCAACCGTGTGAGCTTTAATGGTGCTCCTGCAAAGTTTGATATTCGTGCTTGGAGTCCAGATCATACTAAAATGGGCAAAGGGATTACTCTCTCCAATGAAGAATTTCAAACCATGGTGGATGCCTTTAAAGGCAACTAATACTCTTCGAAAATCAAATTCAAACCGCGTCAGCTTCGCCTTGCCGTACTCAAGTACAGCCTGTGGCTAGCTTCCTAGTTTGCTCTTTGATTTTCATTGAGTATAAGTTTTCAAAATGAAAGAAAAGGATATTGAGTTATGACAACTCGATATCCTTTTTTAGTTAGCAAAGTAAGCCTGATTTTTAAGGCGTTGAAATAATGGACGGCTAATAAAACTAATAGCCAGAAGTTTACCAAGGTCTGGGATGATAAAGGGAAATACCCCCACAATAAGAGCTTTTTCAAATGCCATTCCAGCTAGGAAATGCAAGCTGAGAATCCCTCCGACAAAGACAAGGGCATCACCCAAGAGGTTTGCAAGAAAAATATTGACAATCCCACTCTTGCTGTTGGTTAGAGAGGAAGTAAGTCCAGAGTAAACGAGATAAAACCAAAGATAGCCTGCAGTGGGGCCAACTAAAGCCTGAAAACCAGCTCCACCTCCTGCAAAGACAGGAAGACCGATAGCGCCTAGAAGAAGATAGAGTCCAACAGAAAGTACAGCCTCTCTCGGTCTGAAGACAGTAGCAATCAAGCCGATTGCAAAGTTTTGAAGAGTGAAGGGAACGGGTCCAATTGGAAGACTGATTTGTGCCAAAACAGCAATGAGAGCAGCCCCAATAGCAGGGATAGCATAAACGTGAGCTTTTTTCAAAATAGTTAACCTCTTTTCTAATGTATAGTAACTATTATACTCGAAGAGGAATTATTGTCAACCTATTTATAAATTCAAGGTAACAAAAACTGTAACGGCCGATTTTGCTTATTGGTTAAGTTGTTTTCATCGATTCGAAAACATCAAAAAAGAAGCAGACACATTTGTATCAGCTTCTGTTGTTTCGATTAACGCATAGTTACAAATTCTTCAGATGCAGTTGGGTGAATCGCCACAGTTGCATCAAAGTCTGCCTTGGTTGCTCCCATTTTGATAGCAACAGCAAATCCTTGAATCATTTCATCAACACCATAGCCAATTCCATGAAGTCCGACAACTTTTTCTTCTGAACCAGCTGTAATCAATTTGAAACGAGTTTCTTGACGGTTGTCAGTGCAAGCAGAGTACATAGACGTAAAGCTTGATTTGTAAACCTTGATTTGGTCTTGACCGTATTCTTTAATAGCTTGCTCTTCTGTCAAACCAACAGTTCCGATAGCAGGGTGTGAAAAGACGACAGTTGGAATAGTTGAGTAATCCATTTTTGCAGTAGTTTTTCCGTTAAAGAGACGTTCAGATAGGGTACGTCCAGCTTTGATAGCAACTGGAGTTAGTTCTTTTTCACCTGTTACATCACCTAGAGCGTAGATTCCTTCAATAACAGTATTTTGGTATTCATCTACTTGGATAAAGCCACGTTCGTTCAGAGTTACTCCAGCTTTTTCAAGTTGCAAGCCCTTAACGTTTGGACGGCGACCAGTAGCCCAGATAACTTGACTAGCTGTGTGACTAGTACCATCTTCGAAATGAATGGTAATGCCTTCAGCAGTTTTTTCTAACTTAACAGGGACTTTGTGAGTGTGAAGTGGTAAGTTTGTTCTTTCCATTTCCTTTACCAAACCTTCAACGATGTAGGAATCAAAACCACGTAAAGGACGATCACGGCGAACAAAGAGATCTGTCTTGACACCAAAAGTGTGGAGAACACCAGCCAATTCAACAGCAATATAGCCGGCACCTAGAATGGCAACTGACTCTGGCAATTCTTCCCAAGCAAATACATCATCAGAAGAACCACCTAGTTCAGCACCAGGAATATTTGGAATACTTGGATGGGCACCAGTAGCAATCACGATATGTTTAGCACGAATCAGCTCACCATTTACGCTGACAGTATGAGAATCTACAAATTCAGCATGACCTTCAATCAAGTCTACACCGTTGCGTTTAAAACTGCCATCATAAGAAGAACGAGCGCGATCGATGTAGGCTTCACGATTGCGACGTAGGGTTGCAAAGTCAAAGTTAAGATCAGTAGTTTTAAAACCGTAGTCTTCTCCAAATTGATGGAAAGTCTCAGCAATTTGTGCTCCGTACCACATGATTTTCTTAGGAACACAACCGACGTTGACACAGGTTCCACCTAGTTTCTTTTCCTCAATAACGGCCGCTTTGGCTCCGTGTTCACCAGCACGGTTCATGGTAGCAATTCCTCCGCTACCTCCACCGATAGCAATGATATCATATTCTCTCATTGAAAACTCCTTTGTACTCCTTTAAATAGTAGAGTGTCATTTTTTGATAGTCATATTCTATCTTTTTTTTGATGTGATTGCAAAAATCTGCTACGTTCAAAAAAATTAAAGAAAAGGCTTGCAAAAAGGGAAAATAAAGTGTATTATATAACTAGTACAATAACAATAAAAATAAATTCCGAAGAATAAGTGGATCCTGAAATGTCATTATTTCGTTCTGAACTGTTATTGTTTATATTTGCTAATTTTTATATAATATTGTTAAGGACTTTAAATCAAAAAGGAGTTTCATTATGAAAAAGAATCGTAAAGCTAAAAAATGGCAATTGTATGCAGCAATCGGTGCTGCCAGTGTAGTTGTATTAGGTGCTGGGGGGATTTTACTCTTTAGACAACCTTCTCAGACTGCTGTAAAAGATGAGCCTACTCATCTTGTTGTTGCCAAGGAAGGAAGCGTCGCATCCTCTGTTTTATTGTCAGGGACAGTAACAGCAAAAAATGAACAGTATGTTTATTTTGATGCTAGTAAGGGAGATTTAGATGAAATCCTTGTTTCTGTGGGTGATAAGGTCAGCGAAGGACAGGCTTTAGTCAAGTACAGTAGTTCAGAAGCCCAGGCGGCCTATGATTCAGCGAGTCGAGCAGTTGCGAAGGCAGATCGTCATATCAACGAACTAAATCAAGCACGAAATGAAGCTGCTTCAGCTCCGGCTCCACAGTTGCCAACGCCAGCAGGAGGCGAAGGAGCTGCAGGGCAGACTCCAGCTCCAGTCTCAGGAAACGCAGTATCATCTATTGATGCACAACTAGGTGATGCTCGTGATGCTCGTGCAGATGCAGCAGCGCAATTAAGCAAGGCTCAAAGTCAGTTGGATGCAATGACGGTTCTCAGTACCCTAGAGGGAACTGTGGTCGAAGTCAACCGTAATGTTTCTAAATCTCCAACTGGAGCTAGCCAGGTGGTAGTTCATGTCGTTAGCAATGAAAACTTGCAAGTTAAGGGGGAACTATCTGAATATAACCTTGCCAACCTATCTGTTGGTCAAGAAGTAACCTTTACTTCTAAAGTTTACCAAGATAAGAGCTGGACTGGTAAGATTAGCTACATTTCTGACTACCCTAAAAATAATGGTGAAGCAGCAAGTGCAGCTACTGCCGCAGCAGGTGGTAATTCTGGTTCTAAATATCCATATACCATCGATGTCACAAGTGAAATCGGTGATTTGAAACAAGGATTCTCAGTAAGTGTTGAGGTCAAGAATAAGAGTAAAGCCATTTTGGTTCCTCTAACAAGTGTTGTGACTGAAAATGATAAGAACTATGTCTGGGTGCTTGACGAGCAGAAAAAGGCCAAGAAAGTGGAAGTTGGTTTGGGCAATGCTGATGCAGACAACCAAGAAATCACTTCAGGTCTGACAAATGGAGTCAAGGTCATCAGTAACCCAACGTCTTCTCTAGAGGAAGGAAAAGAGGTGAAGGCTGATGAAGCAACTAATTAGTCTAAAAAATATCTGCAGAAGCTACCGTAACGGTGACCAAGAACTGCAGGTTCTCAAAAATATCAACCTAGAAGTGAATGAGGGTGAATTTGTTGCCATCATGGGACCATCCGGTTCAGGTAAGTCAACCCTCATGAATACCATTGGCATGTTGGATACACCAACCAGTGGAGAATATTATCTTGAAGGCCAAGAAGTAGCTGGACTTGGTGAAAAACAACTAGCAAAGGTCCGCAACCAACAAATTGGTTTTGTCTTTCAGCAGTTCTTTCTTCTATCCAAACTTAATGCTCTGCAAAACGTAGAATTGCCCTTGATTTACGCAGGAGTTTCGGCTTCAAAACGGCGCAAGTTAGCTGAGGAATATCTAGATAAGGTTGAATTGACTGAGCGTAGTCACCATTTACCTTCAGAATTATCTGGTGGTCAAAAGCAACGTGTGGCTATTGCGCGTGCCTTGGTAAACAATCCTTCTATTATCCTAGCGGACGAACCGACAGGAGCCTTGGATACCAAAACAGGTAATCAAATCATGCAATTATTAGTTGAACTAAATAAAGAAGGAAAAACCATTATCATGGTAACGCATGAGCCTGAGATCGCTGCTTATGCTAAACGCCAGATTGTCATTCGGGATGGAGTTATTTCGTCTGACAGTGCTCAGTTAGAAAAGGAGGAAAACTAAGATGCAGAATCTGAAATTTGCCTTTTCATCTATCATGGCCCACAAGATGCGCTCATTTCTCACTATGATTGGGATTATCATTGGTGTGTCATCTGTTGTTGTGATTATGGCTCTGGGAGATTCCATGTCTCGTCAGGTTAATAAAAATATGACCAAGTCACAGAAGAATATCCATGTCTTTTTCTCGCCTATCAAAAGCAAAGATGGTTCTTTTACCCAAAAGCAATCAGCTTTGACGGTTTCTGGGAAAGAAGAGGATGTTCCTGTGGAGCCACCAAAACCACAAGAAGCTTGGGTCAAGGAGGCTGCTAAAGTTAAAGGTGTAGATAGTTACTATGTAACCAACTCGACCAATACCACCCTGTCTTATAAAGACAAAAAAGTGGAGCGCGCTAGCTTGACAGGTGGAAATATTACTTACATGAAGGCGGTTGAAAATGAAATTGTTGCAGGCCGCAGTCTCATAGCTCAGGATTATAAAGATGTGGCCAGTGTCATTTTGCTAGACCAAGAACTTGCTAATAGCCTGTTTGGATCTGCTCAAGAAGCTGTTAACCAGGTTATAGATGTTGGTGGCTTTAGCTATCGTGTCATTGGTGTCTATACCAGCGATGAGGCCAAGACTGCCAAGACTTTTGGTATTGGTGGACTTCCAATTACGACTAATATTTCTCTTGCCAATAACTTCAATATGGATGAAATTTCTGATATTGTCTTCCGTGTCAATGATACCAGTTTGACACCAACAGTGGGACCAGAATTAGCTAGAAAATTGACCGAGATTGCTGGTCTTCAGCAAGGGGAGTATCAGGTGTCAGATGCGACTGCAGCCTTCCAAGAAGTACAACAAATGTTCGGTTTTATAACTACGATTATTAGTGCCATTGCAGGAATTTCACTTTTTGTTGGAGGGACTGGTGTTATGAACATCATGCTGGTTTCGGTGACGGAGCGTACGCGTGAGATTGGTCTCCGTAAGGCTTTGGGTGCAACGCGTGCCAATATTTTAATTCAGTTTTTGATTGAATCCATGATTTTGACCCTGCTTGGTGGAGTTATTGGTCTAACCATTGCGACAGGCTTAACAGCTATAGCTGGTCTACTCTTGCAAGGATTGATAGCTGGTATAGAAGTAGGAGTATCAATCCCAGTTGCCCTATTTAGTCTTGCAGTTTCGGCTAGCGTGGGTATGATTTTTGGAGTTTTGCCAGCCAACAAGGCATCGAAACTTGATCCAATTGAAGCCCTTCGTTATGAATAGAATAAACAAGATGGACACTCGTCTATCTTGTTTTTGTATAGATTTCTCTATCGAAAATCCTTAAAAATGTGATATAATGAAGTGTTAGAAAAACAGGTTTCATTTGCCTGGAAAGGAAAAATTATGTCTGAAAAGAATTTTTATATTACAACACCGATTTACTATCCATCTGGTAAACTTCATATCGGTTCTGCCTACACAACCATCGCATGTGATGTCCTAGCACGTTACAAACGCCTGATGGGCTACGATGTCTTTTATCTGACAGGTCTTGATGAGCACGGTCAGAAAATCCAGCAGAAAGCAGAAGAAGCTGGGATTACACCTCAAGCCTATGTTGATGGGATGGCAGTTGGAGTCAAAGAACTCTGGCAATTACTAGATATCTCATACGATAAATTTATCCGTACAACTGATGACTACCATGAAAAAGTTGTCGCACAGGTCTTTGAGCGCTTGCTTGCTCAAGATGACATCTATTTAGGTGAATACTCTGGCTGGTATTCAGTATCAGATGAGGAATTCTTTACAGAAAGCCAGCTTGCAGAAGTATTCCGTGATGAAGCTGGAAATGTGACTGGTGGTATCGCTCCATCAGGTCACGAAGTGGAATGGGTATCTGAAGAGTCTTATTTCCTTCGTCTTAGCAAGTACCAAGACCGTCTAGTAGAATTTTTCAAAGCCCATCCTGAATTTATCACTCCAGATGGTCGTCTGAATGAAATGCTTCGCAACTTCATCGAGCCAGGTTTAGAGGATTTGGCAGTTTCTCGTACAACCTTTACATGGGGTGTGCCAGTGCCATCTAATCCAAAACACGTTGTCTATGTTTGGATTGATGCCCTTCTTAACTATGCGACAGCACTTGGCTACGGTCAAGACGAACATGGTAACTTTGACAAGTTCTGGAATGGAACAGTCTTCCACATGGTAGGAAAAGATATCCTTCGTTTCCACTCAATCTACTGGCCAATCCTTCTTATGATGCTCGATATCAAATTGCCAGATCGTTTGATTGCTCACGGTTGGTTCGTCATGAAAGACGGCAAAATGTCTAAATCTAAAGGGAATGTCGTTTACCCTGAAATGTTGGTAGAGCGTTATGGACTAGATCCGCTTCGTTACTACCTCATGCGTAGCCTTCCAGTTGGTTCAGACGGAACCTTCACTCCAGAAGACTATGTAGGTCGTATCAACTACGAATTGGCCAATGACCTTGGAAACCTCCTCAACCGTACTGTTTCCATGATTAATAAGTACTTTGAGGGGCAAGTCCCTGCCTATGTAGAAGGTGTAACAGAGTTTGACCATGCTCTTGCTGACGTTGCAGAACAATCAATCGCTGACTACCACACCTACATGGAAGCAGTTGACTACCCACGTGCACTTGAAGCAGTCTGGACCCTTATCTCTCGTACTAACAAATACATAGACGAGACAGCTCCATGGGTATTGGCAAAGGATGAAGCACTACGCGATCAATTGGCAAGTGTTATGAGCCACTTGGCAGCCAGCCTTCGCGTCGTTGCTCACTTGATTGAGCCATTTATGATGGAAACCAGTCGTGCAGTTTTGACTCAACTTGGTTTAGCAGAAGTTGCTAGCCTTGAGAACTTGAAATTGGCTGATTTCCCTGCAGGTGTGACTGTAGTTGCTAAGGGAACACCAATCTTCCCACGTCTGGATATGGAAGAAGAAATCGCCTATATCAAGGAACAAATGGAAGGTAACAAACCAGCCGTCGAAAAAGAATGGAATCCAGACGAAGTTGAACTCAAACTAAACAAGGAAGAAATCAAGTTTGAAGACTTTGACAAGGTCGAAATCCGTGTCGCAGAAGTCAAAGAAGTGTCTAAAGTAGAAGGTTCAGATAAGTTGCTTCAATTCCGCTTGGATGCTGGTGATGGTCAAGATCGTCAAATCCTCTCAGGAATTGCAAAATACTATCCAAACGAACAAGAATTGGTCGGCAAGAAAGTCCAAATCGTTGCCAATCTCAAACCACGTAAAATGATGAAGAAATATGTCAGCCAAGGTATGATCCTATCAGCTGAACATGATGGAAAATTAACCCTTCTCACAGTTGATCCAGCTGTACCGAATGGAAGTGTGATTGGGTAACAATAGACAGGACTAGTTCATGCTAGTTCTGTTTTTTATTTACACTCAATGAAAATCAAAGAGCAAACTAGGAAACTAGCCGCAAGTTGCTCAAGACACTGCTTTAAGGTTGTAGATAGAACTGACGAAGTCAGATCAAAACATGATTTTGAGGTTGTAGATGAAACTGACCAAGTCAGTAACCATACATACGGCAAGGCGACGCTGACGTGGTTTGAAGAGATTTTCGAAGAGTATTAACTATTATGCTTTACAAACTAGTGTGGAAGTGGTATATTATAGATGAAGCTACTAGTAGGTATTACAAAATAGATAGAAGGGGGAAGGGATGAAGGAAACTCAACTATTAAAAGGTGTTCTTGAAGGTTGTGTCTTGGATATGATTGGTCAAAAAGAGCGATATGGTTATGAGTTGGTTCAGACTCTACGAGAGGCTGGATTTGATACTATCGTTCCAGGAACTATTTATCCTTTGTTGCAAAAGTTAGAAAAAAATCAATGGATAAGAGGCGACATGCGTCCGTCGCCAGATGGTCCAGATCGGAAGTATTTTTCATTAACTAAAGAAGGAGAAGAGCGTGTCTCGGTTTTTTGGCAACAATGGGACGATTTGAGTCAAAAAGTAGAAGGAATTAAGAATGGGGGTAAACCATGAAGAAAATGAAGTATTATGAAGAAACAAGCGCTTTGTTGCATGAGTTTTCTGAGGACAATCAGCAGTATTTTGAGGAACTGTGGGATAGTTTTAACCTTGCTGGATTTCTCTATGATGAGGACTATCTCAGAGAGCAGATCTATTTGATGATGTTAGATTTCTCAGAAGCAGAACGAGACGGAATGAGTGCAGAGGATTATCTAGGTAAGAATCCTAAAAAATTAATGAAAGAGATGCTCAAGGAAGCACCTCGCAGTTCTATCAAGGAGTCCCTTTTGACGCCAATTCTTGTCCTAGCGGTATTACGTTATTATCAACTACTAAGTGATTTTTCTAAAGGTTCTCTCTTAACAGTCAATTTGCTCACATTTTTAGGGCAACTTCTTCTTTTTCTGATTGGATTTGGACTTGTGGCCACAATCTTACGTTGGGGGCTAGTCCAAGATTCTCCTAAGATGAAAATTGGCACTTATATTGTCGTTGGAATTCTTGTTCTGCTAGTCGTTCTAGGATATGTAGGAATGGGAAGTTTCATACAAGAAGGAGCCTTTTATCTTCCTGCTCCCTGGGATAGTTTATCTGTCTTTACGATTTCGCTGGTCATCAGTATTTGGAATTGGAAAGAAGAGTTTTTTCGTCCCTTTAACAGTATGATTGTTGCCCATCTTGTTGTAGGCTCTCTGCTCCGTTACTATGAGTGGATGGAAATTTCAAATGTTTTTCTTACAAGAGCTATTCCTTTAGCTGTCCTTTTTATTGGTATTTTTCTCTTGTTCCGTGGGTTTAAGAAGATAAAATGGAGTGAAATATAGTCAAAAAGCCGTTGCAAAGCGGTTTTTTGTTATAATGAAGGGAAGAATGTTAGAAATTAAAGGAGACAAATTTGATGAGATACATAACTATTGGTCAAGATGACAAAGAATTATCAGAAATTGTTCTCGGAATGATGAGAATAGAAGATAAGTCTGTAAAAGAAGTTGAAGAGCTTGTAGAAACAGCACTTTCTGTTGGAATCAATGCTTTCGACTTGGCTGATATATATGGTCGTGGTCGTTGTGAAGAACTGTTAGGTCTTGTCCTAAAAAATCGTCCCGATTTAAGAGAAGAGATGTGGATTCAGTCAAAATGTGGCATTCGCATTGAAGAATTTACCTATTTTGATTTTTCTAAGGACTATATTATAAAATCAGTTGACGGAATTTTGCAAAGATTGAAGACTGATCATCTAGATAGCTTGCTTCTTCATCGACCAGATGCTTTGATGGAATCTGACCAAGTAGCAGAAGCCTTTGATCTCCTTTATAAACAAGGTAAGGTTCGAAATTTTGGAGTTTCTAATCAAAATCCTATGATGATGGAGTTACTTAAAAAAGATGTCAAGCAGCCGTTAGCTGTTAATCAGCTACAATTGAGTGCGGCTTTTACTCCAGGATTCGAATCAGGTTTTCATGTTAATATGGAAGATAGTCAAGCAGCTATGCGAGATGGCAGCATTTTTGAATATTGCAAATTACACGATGTGGTCATTCAAGCATGGTCTGTCTTACAATTTGGGTATTTTAAAGGGAATTTTGTTGGAAATGAGAAATTTCAAGCTTTAAATCAAGTACTTGATCGTTTAGCTACTAAATATGGAGTAACCTCTTCAACTATTGCCATTTCTTGGATATTGCGTTATCCAGCAAAAATGCAGGCAGTCGTAGGTACAACTAATCCTAAGCACTTGAGAGAAGTTAGCCAAGCGACAAACTTTAGCTTAACAAGAAAAGAATGGTATGAAATTTATCTTGCTGCTGGGAATAATTTGCCGTAACTTAAGTAGAAGCAGATGTAAATAAATCACAGTCAAAAAGCCGTGTCAAGCGGTTTTTTGTTATAATTAAATGAAGAATGTAGAATTAAAGGAGAAAAACATGACATTTGAAGAGATCCTGCCTGGGTTAAAGGCTAAGAAAAAATATGTACGAACTGGTTGGGGAGGTGCTGAAAACTATGTCCAACTTTTTGACACCATTGAGCAAAACGGGGTTGCACTTGAAGTGACACCTTATTTCCTAATCAACGTGTCTGGAGAAGGAGAAGGTTTTTCCATGTGGAGCCCGACACCTTGTGATGTTTTGGCGACGGATTGGGCAGAAGTGCATGACTAGACGTGTATTGATTACGGGAGTGAGTTCAGGGATTGGCCTAGCTCAAGCTCGCCTCTTTTTAGAGAATGGCTTTCAAGTTTATGGAGTTGACCAAGGTGAAAATCCACTCTTAGAGGGTGATTTCCGCTTTTTACAGAGAGATTTGACCTTGGACTTGGAGCCTATTTTTGACTGGTGTCCTCAGGTGGATGTTTTGTGCAATACTGCTGGAGTTTTGGATGATTACAAACCACTTTTGGAACAAACGGCGCAGGAAATTCAAGAGATTTTTGAAATCAACTATGTGACTCCTGTTGAGTTGACTCGCTATTATTTGACACAAATGTTGAAAAATAAAAAGGGAATTATCATCAATATGTGCTCAATTGCTTCGAGCCTAGCAGGTGGAGGTGGTCACGCCTATACTTCCTCTAAGCATGCCTTGGCTGGCTTCACCAAGCAGCTAGCTCTAGACTATGCAGAAGCTGGGATTCAGGTCTTTGGGATTGCTCCAGGAGCAGTCAAGACGGGTATGACCGCTGCCGACTTTGAACCAGGTGGTTTAGCGGACTGGGTGGCTAGTGAAACGCCAATCAAACGCTGGATTGAGCCAGAGGAAATAGCAGAAATCAGCCTTTTCTTAGCAAGTGGGAGGGCAAGCGCCATGCAGGGACAAATTCTGACAATAGATGGTGGCTGGTCTTTGAAGTAGGAGGATTTGGATGGATATTCAAGAGATCACAGAAGAAAATGCATCGCCATTAGTCTTGAAGGTTAAGTCTGAATTATTAGGATTTCCAGAACTGGACAAGACTTCTTACATGAATTGGAAGGTGAATGATGAGGAAGCAACTTGCTCTTAGTGGAGAAAAACTTGATGAAAAAGTTTACCCACAACTATTTCATCATGTTGGCATGATTCGTGGGGAATACTTGTTGAGAGAGCTTAATCAAAACATCATATTAGCAAGTTGTCAGCAATTTGTAAAAGATTATCTAGAGACTATCTGCTCCCTGTACTCAGATGAAGAAGTTTGGTATCGTTTTTCTGAATTAACAAATACAGAAGCTAATTGTCTAAAGGGGACTAAAGAGTATTTTGATGAAAATCATCCCTTATTTGGATATAGAGGAACTAGGCGTTTGCTGGCGTGTCCGGATGAATTTCAGGCTGAAGCACATGTCGTTACAGAAGTTTATCAAAACAATCCCAATCTATCTGCTATCTTTCCTTTTGTCAATGATGCTGAGCAGTTAAAGCAAGCTATCACAGTATTGCGTCAGCATGGTTTTACTGGGAAAATTGGCACGATGATTGAATTACCGTCAGCGTATTTTGACTTGGATAGGATACTGGAAACGGGCATTTCAAAGATTGTAGTTGGAATGAATGATTTGACTTCTTTTATTTTTGCCACTGTGAGAAACAGTCAATGGCATGATATGGAAAGTCCAATTATGTTAGATATGCTAAGAGATATGCAGGATAAAGCAAGGATTAAAAATATTGACTTTGCTGTAGCAGGCTATCTGAATGTTTCTTTCATACAAACAATGAATCAGATGGGTATCGAATGCATTCTCCATTACAGCTCTATTCCAGAGATATTTGATTTAGAAATTGGCTATCCAGACCATCTCAAACATATAAAAGAAGAAAGTAAGAAATTACAAAGGAGCGCCCATGACACCGCAAGAAATGTGGAATGCCTACAAGAAAATTAACCCCTCTATAGGAGATGAAATCGATGCTTGGGCTTTTGGAGTGGAACCAGACCTTTTAGCAGATTTGGTTTTAAGAGGCGAAAAGACTGCAACAGCTTCAGCCTACGACCTCTATGCACTAGAAGCCGAGACTCTTCCTCAAGAAGGAACTTTTGATGTCATTTTAGATAGTCAAAATCAGGCTGTCTGTATTGTCGAAATTACAAAGGTTTCTGTCCAGCCCTTCAATCAAGTTTCTGCTCAACATGCCTATAAGGAAGGTGAGGGAGACAAATCACTTACCTATTGGCGTCAGGTTCATGAGGATTTTTTCACAGACTGTTTGGGTGAAGCAGGACTGACTTTTACACCTGAAAGCAAGGTTGTTTTAGAAGAATTTCGCAAGGTCTACCCACTGTAGACTGTTAGACGGAAGAAAGTTTTGGAAATCGCCGTCCAATCCTTTTTTCTCCAGCAAAACATGATATAATAAGTTTGTTTGAAGAAGAGCAGCAGCTCTTAAACTTAGAATAGGAGAAAATTATGCAAGCAGTTGAACATTTTATTAAGCAATTTGTTCCTGAACATTATGATTTATTTTTAGACTTGAGTCGTGAGACCAAGACGTTTTCAGGGAAAGTGACCATCACTGGGCAAGCACAGAGTGACAGCATTTCCCTTCATCAAAAAGACTTGGAAATCGCTTCTGTAGAAGTTGCAGGGGAAGCTCGCCCATTTACAGTTGACCATGAAAATGAAGCCCTTCATATCGAATTGGCTGAGGCTGGTCAAGTTGACTTGGTTATTGCCTTTTCAGGAAAAATCACGGATAACATGACTGGGATTTACCCTTCTTATTACACAGTTGACGGAGTCAAGAAGGAAGTCTTGTCTACTCAATTTGAGAGCCATTTTGCGCGTGAAGCCTTCCCATGTGTGGATGAGCCAGAAGCCAAAGCAACTTTTGACCTTTCTCTACGTTTTGACCAAGCAGAAGGTGAATTGGCCTTGTCTAACATGCCAGAAATCGATGTTGAAAACCGTAAGGAAACAGGTATCTGGAAGTTTGAGACAACACCTCGTATGTCCTCTTACTTGTTAGCCTTTGTTGCGGGTGATTTGCAAGGGGTAACGGCTAAAACTAAAAACGGTACCCTTGTAGGTGTTTACTCAACGAAAGCCCATCCACTATCTAACCTTGATTTCTCACTGGATATTGCTGTTCGCTCTATCGAGTTTTACGAAGATTACTATGGAGTTAAATACCCAATCCCTCAATCTCTCCACATCGCCCTTCCTGACTTTTCAGCTGGTGCTATGGAAAACTGGGGTCTTGTGACCTACCGTGAAGTTTACTTGGTTGTGGATGAGAACTCTACCTTTGCCAGCCGTCAACAAGTTGCCCTTGTTGTGGCCCATGAATTGGCTCACCAATGGTTTGGTAACCTGGTAACTATGAAATGGTGGGATGACCTTTGGCTCAATGAAAGCTTTGCTAACATGATGGAGTACGTCTGTGTGGATGCTATTGAACCAAGCTGGAATATCTTTGAAGATTTCCAAACAGGTGGTGTTCCGTCTGCCTTGAAACGTGATGCGACTGATGGTGTTCAGTCTGTTCACGTCGAAGTGAAACATCCAGATGAAATCAATACGCTCTTTGACGGAGCTATCGTCTATGCCAAAGGAAGTCGCCTCATGCACATGCTTCGTCGTTGGCTAGGTGATGCCGATTTTGCCAAAGGTTTGCACGCTTACTTTGAAAAACACCAATACAGCAATACAATTGGTCGTGACCTTTGGGATGCCCTTGGTCAAGCGTCAGGGCGTGATGTTGCAGCCTTCATGGATTCTTGGTTGGAGCAACCTGGTTACCCAGTACTTACTGTCAAAGTTGAAAATGATGTTTTGAAGATTTCACAAAAACAATTCTTCATCGGTGAGCACGAAGACAAGAACCGTCTCTGGGTGGTGCCACTCAATAGCAACTGGAAAGGCTTGCCAGATACACTTGAAACTGAAAGTATAGAAATTCCTGGCTACGCAGCTCTTCTTGCTGAAAACAAAACAGCTCTTCGCCTCAACACTGAAAATACAGCTCACTACATTACAGACTATCAAGGAGACTTGCTAGATGCTGTTCTTGCTGACCTAGTTGATCTTGATAACACAAGCAAATTGCAAATCGTCCAAGAACGTCGTTTGCTTGCTGAAGCAGGGCACGTTTCTTATGCTGACTTGCTCCCAGTCCTTGATAAACTTGCTAAGGAAGAATCTTACCTTGTGGTTTCAGCTGTTTCTCAAGTGATTTCTGCCCTTGAGCGCTTTATCGATGAAGAAACAGAAATTGAAACAGCCTTCAAAGCACTGGTTGCTAAATTGGCTCGTCACAACTATGACCGTCTTGGTTTCGAAGCTAAAGATGGAGAATCAGATGAGGATGAATTAGTTCGTCAGTTAGCCATTTCTATGATGATTCGCTCAAATGATGCAGAAGCTAGTCAAGTTGCTAGCCAAATCTTCGCAGCACACAAGGAGAATCTTGCAGGACTTCCAGCAGCCATTCGTTCGCAAGTTCTGATCAATGAGATGAAACATCATGAGACTAAAGACTTGTTAGCACTTTATCTTGATACTTATACGCACGCAACAGATGCTGTCTTTAAACGTCAGTTGGCAGCTGCTCTTGCCTATAGTAAAGATGCGGACAATATCCAAACCTTGATTGCTTCTTGGAAGGACAAATTTGTGGTCAAACCACAAGACTTATCAGCTTGGTACTTCCAGTTCTTAAACCATCAAGCAACTCAGGAAACAGCATGGTCTTGGGCTCGTGAAAACTGGGCCTGGATTAAGGCGGCTCTTGGAGGAGATATGAGCTTTGATAGCTTTGTTATCCTTCCTGCTCATGTATTTAAGACAGAACAACGCTTGGCGGAATACAAGGAGTTCTTTGAGCCACAACTTTCTGACCTTGCTCTTAGCCGTAATATTGGTATGGGAATCAAGGAAATTGCAGCGCGTGTTTCCTTGATTAACCGTGAAAAAGCTGCAGTGGAAGCAGTTGTTCTTCAATACGGAACTAAATAATCAAAATAAAACTCAGCTATCTCATGTAAAATGCAGAGAGTTGAGTTTTTTTTAAGGCAAATTTGGTATAATGGTTTTAATAAGGAGGAGTTTCTCATGATAAAAATCTTATTAGTTGAGGATGACCTAGGCCTGTCAAATTCAGTATTTGACTTTTTGGATGATTTTGCGGATGTCATGCAGGTATTTGATGGAGAAGAAGGTCTCTACGAAGCTGAGAGTGGCGTCTATGACTTGATTTTGCTCGATTTGATGTTGCCAGAAAAAAATGGTTTCCAAGTCTTGAAAGAATTGCGTGAAAAGGGGATTACGACCCCAGTTCTGATTATGACTGCCAAGGAAAGCTTGGATGACAAGGGACATGGATTTGAGTTGGGAGCGGATGACTATCTGACCAAACCTTTTTACCTAGAAGAACTCAAAATGCGGATTCAAGCGCTTCTCAAACGTTCAGGTAAATTTAATGAAAACACCTTGACTTATGGAAATATTGTGGTTAATTTGTCAACCAATACTGTTAAAGTCGAAGATACTCCTGTCGAATTGCTAGGTAAAGAGTTTGATTTATTAGTTTATTTCCTTCAAAATCAAAATGTTATTTTGCCTAAGACTCAGATTTTTGATCGTCTATGGGGATTTGATAGTGACACAACGATTTCGGTTGTCGAAGTCTATGTTTCAAAAGTCCGTAAGAAATTAAAAGGAACCACTTTTGCAGAGAATTTGCAAACCTTGCGCAGTGTTGGGTATATTTTAAAAGATGTTCAGTAAACTAAAAAAAACATGGTATGCGGATGACTTTAGTTATTTTATCCGTAACTTTGGTGTCTTCACTCTGATTTTTTCCACCATGACTCTGATTATTTTGCAGGTCATGCATTCGAGTCTCTATACTTCGGTGGATGATAAGCTTCATGGACTGAGTGAAAATCCTCAAGCAGTTATCCAGCTGGCAGTAAATAGGGCAACAGAAGAGATTAAAGACTTAGAGAATGCGGCTACAGATACTAGCAAGACTGAAGTAAAACCCAATGTCAGTTCCAATACCGAGGTTATTCTTTTTGATAAGAATTTTACCCAGCTTCTTTCTGGAAACCGATTTTTGGGATTGGATAAGATTAAGTTAGAGAAAAAAGAACTAGGACATATCTATCAGATTCAAGTTTTTAATAGCTATGGACAAGAAGAAATCTATCGCATGATTTTGATGGAAACGAATATCAGTTCGGTTTCAACCAATATTAAGTATGCGGCTGTCTTGATTAATACCAGTCAGTTGGAGCAGGCCAGTCAAAAGCATGAGCAATTGATTGTGATTGTGATGGCAAGTTTCTGGATTTTGTCTTTACTTGCCAGTCTCTATCTAGCTAGGGTCAGTGTTCGTCCTCTGCTTGAGAGTATGCAGAAGCAGCAGTCCTTTGTGGAAAATGCTAGTCATGAGTTACGAACTCCACTCGCAGTTTTGCAAAATCGCTTAGAGACCCTTTTCCGTAAGCCAGAAGCTACCATTATGGATGTGAGTGAAAGCATTGCATCGAGTTTGGAAGAAGTCCGAAATATGCGGTTTTTGACAACGAACTTGTTGAATTTAGCTCGTAGAGATGATGGGATTAATCCGGAACTTGCAGAAGTTCCAACCAGTTTTTTCAATACGACTTTCACAAACTATGAGATGATTGCTTCTGAAAATGACCGTGTCTTTCGTTTTGAAAATCGGATCCATCGAACGATTGTCACAGATCAGCTTCTTTTGAAACAACTTATGACCATCTTATTTGATAATGCCATCAAATATACTGAGGAGGATGGTGAAATTGATTTTCTTATCTCGGCGACCGATCGCAATCTGTATTTACTGGTTTCTGATAATGGAGTCGGTATTTCAGCAGAAGATAAGAAGAAAATATTTGACCGCTTTTATCGAGTGGACAAGGCTAGAACCCGCCAAAAAGGTGGTTTTGGTTTAGGATTATCCTTAGCCAAGCAAATTGTAGATGCCCTAAAAGGAACCATTACTGTTAAAGATAATAAACCAAAGGGAACAATCTTTGAAGTGAAGATAGCCATCCACACACCATCTAAAAAGAAAAAATAAAAATATCGCTCCAGTTGGGGCGATATTTTGGATTTATCTTCTACGTTTTCGTTTGATAATAGACCGTTGAACTTTTAAAACAAGTAAGCTGGATCCGATTGCTGCGGCAAAGGCAAGAGCAGTTGATAATTTTAATGATAAAAAGATAAAACTAAAGATAGCAATACAGATACAAAAAACAGCGATATTAACAAAAAATAGGATTTCCTTGAGATTGGCATCAGATTGTGCTTCAGGTGTATAATCTTGATAGCGAGGAACCTGCTGGCTTAATTCTTCTTGATAGTCTACCTCATAGGATTGTAATTTTCTTACGGGCATTATTCTCTCCTTAACAGTACATACCTATTTTATCATTTTTTCAGCAGAGAATTATTACAGAAAGGTTACAATAAGAATAAAGTCCCTTTTCATTTTTAAAGAATGGCTGATTTTCCAGAAATGTGGTATAATTTTTCTTATGGAAAAGATTATCATTACAGCAACTGCTGAAAGTATTGAACAAGTTAAACAACTGCTCGAAGCTGGCGTAGACCGTATCTATGTCGGTGAGAAAGATTTTGGCCTTCGTCTGCCAACGACCTTTAGTTATGACCAATTGCGTGAAATCGCTAAGTTGGTTCATGATGCTGGTAAGGAATTGATCGTTGCGGTTAATGCTCTCATGCACCAAGACATGATGGATCGTATCAAGCCATTCCTTGATTTCTTGGAAGAAATCAAGACAGACTACATTACGATTGGGGATGCAGGTGTCTTTTACGTTGTCAACCGCGATGGTTATTCCTTTAAGACCATCTATGATGCTTCAACTATGGTGACAAGCAGTCGCCAGATTAACTTCTGGGGACAAAAGGCTGGCGCATCTGAGGCTGTTTTGGCGCGTGAAATTCCATCTGCTGAACTCTTCAAAATGCCAGAGATTTTGGAAATTCCTGCTGAAGTTTTGGTTTACGGAGCTAGCGTTATCCATCATTCTAAACGTCCGCTCTTGCAAAATTACTATAACTTTACGCACATAGATGATGAAAAGACGCGCAAGCGTGACCTCTTCTTGGCTGAGCCAAGTGACCCAGAGAGTCACTATTCCATTTTTGAAGACAATCATGGAACCCACATTTTTGCCAACAATGACCTTGATTTGATGACAAAATTGACAGAATTGGTAGAGCATGGTTTTACTCACTGGAAATTAGAAGGTCTCTATACACCTGGTCAGAACTTTGTTGAGATTGCAAAACTCTTTATCCAAGCGCGTAGCTTGATTCAAGAGGGCAACTTTAGCCATGACCAAGCCTTCTTGCTGGATGAAGAAGTGCGTAAACTTCACCCTAAAAACCGTTTCCTTGATACAGGATTCTATGATTACGATCCTGATATGGTTAAATAAAGTAAATGGATAGTTGAGAGAAGGAAGATGCAAACATTTCTTCTCTCAATTTTTCTTATTCTCCAATATTTTCAAAAAATCAGAAGGCTAGGATGCTCTGTTTGCTGGGATTTTTTAGAAAAGTAACCCTCTTGAGTTTGAAAATTATCCTATGTTTGTAGGTGCTAAATGGCCCTTTTTTTGGTATAATTTTTTATAATGAAAACGATTGGTAATCGCTATGTTGTGGTGGATTTAGAGGCAACTAGCACAGGTAGTAAGGCTAAAATTATTCAAGTGGGAATTGTTGTGATTGAGGATGGAAAAATCGTCGATCACTATACGACGGATGTCAATCCACATGAACCCTTGGATGCTCATATAAAAGAACTGACAGGATTGACAGACCAACGTCTGGCGCAAGCACCTGATTTTTCGCAAGTTGCTAGAAAAATCTTTGACTTGGTGGAGGATGGGATTTTTGTAGCCCATAATGTTCAGTTTGATGCCAATCTCTTGGCGGAAAATTTATTTTTTGAAGGCTATGAACTAAGAAATCCTCGTGTTGACACGGTCGAATTGGCTCAGGTCTTTTTCCCAGAACTGGAAAAATATAGTTTGCCGATATTGTGTCGAGAATTAGGAATTCCTCTTAAGCACGCTCACACAGCCCTTTCAGATGCACACGCTACCGCGGAATTACTCTTATTTCTACGGAAAAAGATGGCCCAGCTTCCTAAAGGACTCTTGGAACGCTTGCTGGAAATGGCTGACGCCCTCTTATATGAGTCCTACCTGGTTATTGAAGAAATTTATCGCGGCCAATCTATCCTTAGTTCTCCAGACTTGGTCGAAGTTCAAGGACTGTATTTCAAGAAAACTGGAGCTCCCCTGGAGCCACGAAAACTATCCCAAGATTTTTCTAAAAACATTTCTCTATTGAACCTTGAAGTGAGGGAGGAACAAGAAAGTTTTGCTAAAGAGGTTGGCTTGCTATTGAAAGATGAGCCTGTCTCTCTGATTCAAGCTCCGACAGGGATTGGTAAAACTTATGGATATCTCTTACCTGCTTTGTCCCAAGTGGAAAATCGTCAGATTGTCCTTAGCGTTCCGACAAAGATTCTTCAAAATCAAATCATGGAAGAAGAAGGTAAACGTCTCAAGGAAGTGTTCCATATAGATATTCATAGTTTAAAGGGACCACACAATTATCTGAAGTTGGATGCCTTTTATCGTTCCTTGCAGGAAAATGATGAAAATCGCTTATTTAGACGCTTTAAAATGCAACTCTTGATCTGGCTGACTGAGACAGAGACAGGAGATTTGGATGAAATTGGGCAACTCTACCGTTACCAACATTTTCTGACAGATCTTCGTCATGATGGGAATTTATCATCCAAGAGTTTATTTGTGACGGAAGATTTTTGGAAACGTAGTCAAGAAAGGGCACAAGCTTGCAAGCTCTTAGTGACCAATCATGCCTATCTTGTAACCAGACTTGAAGATAATCCTGAATTTGTCAGTGATCGTTTATTGATTATTGATGAAGTCCAAAAAGTTTTGTTGGCCCTAGAAAATCTGCTTCAAGAGACCTACGATATCCAGTCTATTATCGATTTGCTTGATAAGGCTTTACTGGAGGAGCAAAATAAGGTTCAGCAACGAATACTAGAAAGTATTCGCTTTGAGTGCTTCTACTTGATAGAACAATTTCAGTCTGGCAAATCTAGGAAAAATATCTTAGATTCTCTTGCCAATCTCCATCAGTATTTTTCAGAATTAGAGGTAGAAGGCTTTGAGGAGCTGGTTCGCTATTTTACAGCTGACCGAGACTACTGGCTTGAAGCAATTGAAACGAGTCAAAAGAAAATTCAAATTTCTTCTACGAAATCAGGACGTATTCTCCTATCTTCTTTAGTACCTAATTCATGTCAAGTCTTGGGAGTGTCGGCTACTCTTGAGATTAGTCAGAGGGTTTCTTTGGCAGATCTTTTAGGCTATCCTGAAGCCAAATTTGTCAAGATTGAAGCTCGGGGAAAACAGGATCAAGAAGTGATCTTGGTCAAAGATTTCCCCTTGGTAACAGAAACCTCCTTAGAAGTTTACGCCAAAGAGGTAGCTGCTTTACTAGTGGAAATTCAAGCTTTCCAGCAACCGATTTTAGTTCTCTTTACTGCTAAAGACATGCTTCTAGCAGTGTCGGATTTACTTCCAGTTAGCCACTTGGCCCAGTATAAAAATGGGGATGTTCATCAACTGAAGAAACGCTTTGAAAAAGGTGAACAACAAATCCTGCTAGGTGCAGCAAGTTTCTGGGAGGGAGTTGATTTTTCAAGTCATTCTTTTGTGATTCAAATTGTACCAAGACTTCCTTTCCAAAACCCCCAAGAACCCTTGACGAAAAAGATCAATCAGGAACTAATTCAAGAAGGGAAAAATGCCTTTTATGATTATCAATTGCCAATGGCCATTATTCGTTTAAAACAGGCTTTAGGAAGAAGTATGAGACGTGAACACCAACGTTCCTTAACTCTGATTTTGGATAGGAGAATTGTCGGAAAGCGATATGGCAAACAAATTGTGACTTCTCTAGCAAAAGAAGCGATTGTTAAAACCGTCTCTCAATCCGAAGTTGATGAGGCTATTGATAAATTTTTAAATGAACTTTGATAAATAGTATTGTATGAAAGTATAAGGTTAGTATATATGAAACGTTCTCTCGACTCTAGAGTCGATTATAGTTTGCTCCTGCCAGTATTTTTCCTACTGGTTATCGGCGTGGTGGCTATTTATATAGCTGTTAGTCATGATTATCCAAACAATATTCTGCCCATTTTAGGGCAGCAGGTCGCCTGGATCGCCTTGGGGCTTGTGATTGGTTTTGTGGTCATGCTCTTTAATACTGAATTTCTTTGGAAGGTTACACCCTTTCTATATATTTTAGGCTTGGGACTTATGGTTTTACCTATCGTCTTTTATAATCCAAGCTTAGTTGCATCAACAGGTGCCAAAAACTGGGTATCGGTAAATGGTGTTACCTTGTTCCAGCCGTCAGAATTTATGAAGATATCCTATATCCTCATGTTGGCTCGTGTGATTGTCCAGTTTACCAAAAAACATAAGGAATGGAGACGCACAGTTCCGCTGGACTTCTTGTTGATTTTCTGGATGATTCTCTTTACCATTCCAGTCCTAGTTCTTTTGGCACTTCAAAGTGACTTGGGGACGGCTTTGGTTTTTGTAGCCATTTTCTCAGGAATCGTTTTATTATCGGGGGTTTCTTGGAAAATTATTATCCCAGTATTTGTGACTGCTGTAACAGGAATTGCTGGTTTCTTAGCTATTTTTATCAGCAAGGACGGTCGGGCTTTTCTCCATCAACTGGGAATGCCGACCTACCAAATCAACCGTATTTTGGCTTGGCTCAATCCTTTTGACTTTGCCCAAACAACCACTTACCAACAGGCTCAAGGACAGATTGCCATTGGAAGTGGTGGCTTATTTGGTCAAGGTTTTAATGCTTCGAATCTGCTTATTCCAGTTCGTGAGTCGGATATGATTTTCACGGTTATCGCAGAAGATTTTGGCTTTATTGGCTCTGTCCTTGTTATTGCTCTTTATCTCATGCTGATTTACCGTATGTTGAAGATTACTCTCAAATCAAATAACCAGTTCTATACCTATATTTCCACAGGTTTGATTATGATGTTGCTCTTCCACATCTTTGAGAATATAGGTGCTGTGACGGGCTTGCTTCCTTTGACCGGGATTCCACTGCCTTTCATTTCACAAGGGGGATCGGCTATTATTAGTAATTTGATTGGTGTTGGCTTGCTTTTATCGATGAGTTACCAGACCAATCTAGCTGAAGAAAAGAGTGGAAAAGTCCCATTCAAACGGAAAAAGGTTGTATTAAAACGAATCAAATAAGGAGAAAATCATGGTTAAAGTAGCAGTTATGTTAGCTCAGGGCTTTGAAGAAATTGAAGCTTTGACAGTTGTGGATGTTTTGCGTCGGGCAAATATCACTTGTGATATGGTTGGGTTTGAAGAGCAAGTGACTGGTTCGCATGCAATCCAAGTAAGAGCAGATCGTGTCTTTGATGGTGATTTATCAGACTATGATATGGTTGTCCTTCCTGGCGGCATGCCTGGTTCTGCACATTTGCGGGACAATCAGGCCTTGGTTCAAGAGTTGCAAAGCTTCGAGCAAGAAGGGAAGAAACTGGCAGCCATTTGTGCGGCGCCAATTGCCCTCAATCAAGCAGGAGTATTAAAAAACAAGCAGTACACTTGCTATGATGGCGTTCAAGAGCAAATCATTGATGGTCAATACGTCAAGGAAACAGTAGTGGTAGATGGACATTTGACAACCAGTCGGGGCCCTTCAACAGCCCTTGCCTTTGCCTACGAGTTGGTGGAGCAACTAGGCGGAGATGCAGAGAGTTTACGAACTGGAATGCTCTATCGAGATGTCTTTGGTAAAAATCAATAAAACGGGAGTCAACCTCTCGTTTTTTATGTGGAAAACTCAGGGAAATCATCGCTTTTTTAACGAAAAAATGGTATAATGAAAGCTATGAAATATCACGATTACATCTGGGATTTAGGTGGAACTTTACTGGATAATTATGAAACTTCAACAGCTGCATTTGTTGAAACATTGGCACTGTATGGCATCACACAAGACCATGACAGTGTCTATCAAGCTTTAAAGGTTTCTACTGATTTTGCGATTGAGACATTCGCTCCCAACTTAGAGAATTTTTTAGAAAAGTACAAGGAAAATGAAGCCAGAGAGCTTGAACATCCGATTTTGTTTGATGGAGTTTCTGATTTATTGAAAGATATCTCAAATCAAGGTGGCCGTCATTTTTTGGTATCTCATCGTAATGATCAGGTCTTGGAAATTTTAGAAAAAACCTCTATAGCAGCTTATTTTACAGAAGTGGTGACTTCTAACTCAGGCTTTAAGAGAAAACCAGATCCTGAGTCCATGATTTATTTAAGAGAAAAGTATCAAATTAGTTCAGGGCTTGTCATTGGTGATCGACCGATTGATATCGAAGCCGGGCAAGCTGCAGGACTAGCTACCCACTTGTTTACCAGTATCGTGAATTTAAGACAAGTATTAGACATGTAAGAAAAAGGAAAAAGATGACAGAAGAAATCAAAAATCTGCAGGCACAAGATTATGATGCCAGTCAAATTCAAGTTTTAGAGGGCTTAGAGGCTGTTCGAATGCGTCCAGGGATGTATATCGGGTCAACCTCAAAAGAAGGTCTTCACCATCTAGTCTGGGAAATTGTTGATAACTCAATTGACGAGGCCTTGGCAGGATTTGCCAGCCACATTCAAGTCTTTATTGAGCCAGATGATTCGATTACTGTTGTCGATGATGGGCGTGGTATCCCCGTCGATATTCAGGAAAAAACAGGTCGACCTGCCGTTGAGACTGTCTTTACTGTTCTTCACGCTGGAGGAAAGTTTGGCGGTGGCGGATATAAGGTCTCAGGTGGTCTTCACGGAGTAGGGTCCTCAGTTGTTAACGCCCTTTCAACTCAATTAGACGTTCATGTCCACAAAAATGGGAAGATTCATTACCAAGAATACCGTCGTGGTCATGTTGTCGCAGATCTTGAAGTAGTTGGAGATACGGATAAAACGGGAACAACAGTTCACTTTACACCGGATCCAGAAATTTTCACTGAAACAACAACCTTTGATTTCGATAAATTAAATAAACGGATTCAAGAGTTGGCCTTTCTAAATCGTGGTCTTCAAATCTCTATCACAGATAAGCGTGAAGGTTTCGAACAAACCAAGCATTATCATTATGAAGGTGGGATTGCTAGCTACGTTGAATATATCAACGAGAATAAGGATGTTATCTTTGATACACCAATCTACACAGATGGTGAGATGGATGATATCACAGTTGAAGTAGCCATGCAGTACACAACTGGTTACCATGAAAATGTCATGAGTTTCGCCAATAATATTCATACACATGAAGGTGGAACGCATGAACAAGGTTTCCGTACAGCCTTGACACGTGTTATCAACGATTATGCTCGTAAGAATAAGTTACTGAAAGACAATGAAGACAACTTAACAGGGGAAGATGTTCGCGAAGGATTAACTGCAGTTATCTCAGTTAAACACCCAAATCCACAGTTTGAAGGACAAACCAAAACCAAACTGGGGAATAGTGAAGTAGTCAAGATTACCAATCGCCTCTTCAGTGATGCCTTCTCTGATTTCCTCATGGAAAATCCACAGATAGCTAAACGTATCGTGGAAAAAGGGATTTTGGCTGCTAAAGCTCGTGTGGCTGCCAAGCGTGCGCGTGAAGTCACTCGTAAAAAATCTGGTTTGGAAATTTCCAACCTTCCAGGTAAACTAGCAGATTGTTCTTCAAATAATCCTGCTGAAACAGAACTTTTCATCGTCGAAGGAGACTCAGCTGGTGGATCAGCCAAATCTGGTCGTAACCGTGAGTTCCAGGCAATCCTTCCAATTCGCGGTAAGATTTTGAACGTTGAAAAAGCCAGCATGGATAAGATTCTTGCTAACGAAGAAATTCGTAGTCTTTTCACAGCAATGGGAACAGGATTTGGCGCAGAATTTGATGTTTCAAAAGCTCGTTACCAAAAACTCGTTCTGATGACCGATGCCGATGTCGATGGAGCCCACATTCGTACGCTTCTTTTAACCTTGATTTATCGTTATATGAAACCAATTCTAGAAGCTGGTTATGTTTATATTGCCCAACCACCAATCTATGGTGTCAAGGTTGGAAGCGAGATTAAAGAATATATCCAGCCAGGAGCAGATCAAGAAATCAAACTTCAAGAAGCTTTAGCCCGTTATAGTGAAGGTCGTACCAAACCGACTATTCAGCGTTATAAAGGTTTGGGTGAAATGGATGATCACCAGTTGTGGGAAACAACCATGGATCCCGAACATCGCTTAATGGCAAGAGTTTCTGTAGACGATGCTGCAGAAGCAGATAAAATCTTTGATATGTTGATGGGGGATCGAGTAGAGCCTCGTCGTGAATTTATCGAAGAAAATGCCGTCTATAGTACACTTGATGTCTAAAAAATCGGGAGAAGTAGTTCCCTTGGTCTAAAAAATATGATATAATCATTACGATTGTTTCAAGTTAAAAAGGAGTTTAATATGTCTGGTAGTCTAGTAGTATATCTTATAATTGCAATTGCAATTATATTGCTGATTTCATATGCTATAGCAATTTATGTACGGAAACGCAATGAAAGTAAATTAGCAATTTTAGAAGAGAAAAAAGAAGAGCTGTACAATCTTCCAGTTAATGATGAAGTTGAAGCTGTTAAAAATATGCACTTGATTGGACAAAGTCAAGTGACTTTCCGTGAATGGAACCAAAAATGGGTTGACCTATCTCTTAACTCTTTTGCCGATATCGAAAATAATCTTTTCGAGGCAGAAGGCTATAACAATTCATTCCGTTTTTTCAAGGCTAGTCATCAAATTGACCAAATCGAGAGCCAAATTACCTTGATTGAAGAAGATATTGCGGCAATTCGCAATGCCTTGGCTGATTTGGAGAAACAAGAGTCTAAAAATAGTGGACGTGTTCTTCATACCTTGGACTTGTTTGAAGAGTTGCAACACCGAGTTGCTGATCATTCTGAAGAATATGGACAAGGTTTGTCTGAAATCGAAAAACAATTGGAAAATATCCAATCAGAGTTTTCTCAGTTTGTTACTTTGAACACTTCAGGTGACCCAGTAGAAGCTGCTGTGATTTTGGATAATGCTGAGAATCATATCTTGGCTTTGAGTCATATTGTTGACCGCCTGCCAGCAATTGTAAAAACATTATCTAAAGAGTTACCTGATCAATTGGAAGATTTGGAGGATGGTTACCGTAAGCTTTTAGATGCTAACTATCATTTTGCTGAGACGGACATTGAGTCTCGCTTCCAATTGCTTTATGAAGCTTTGAAGAAAAACCACGAAAATGTTGCTCAATTAGAGTTGGATAATGCTGAGTACGAAAATACTCAAGTTCAAGAAGAAATCAATGCACTCTATGATATCTTTACACGAGAAATCGCTGCTCAAAAAGTAGTAGAAGGCTTAGTTGCCACCCTTCCTACGTATTTGAAACACATGAAAGATAGTAATGCTGTTTTAGTAGAAGATATTCAACGATTAAGTAATAACTACCTGCTTTCTGAAACGGATGTTAGTCATGTTCACAGATTACAAGCTGAGTTAGAATCTTTAGAAGAATCTGTATTGGAATTAACTTCTGAACAAGAGGAACATTCTGAACCTTATTCATTCCTTGAAGATCGTTTGGAAAACTTACAAGCGACTTTGAAAGAAATTGAGGATGAACAAGTTTCGGTTAGTCAACGTCTTGCTCAGATTGAAAAAGATGATATCAATGCTCGCCAGAAGGCAAATGTTTATGTCAATCGTCTTCATACAATTAAGAGATATATGGAAAAACGCAATCTTCCAGGTATTCCTCAGAATTTCTTACAGTTGTTCTTTACAGCAAGTAATCATACTGAAGAGTTGATGGCTGAGCTAGAAGAAGCCCAGGTCAATATCGAAGCTGTGAACCGTATGCTTGAAATTACAACAAATGATATGGAAGCACTTGAAGAAGAAACCTATAATATTGTTCAATATGCAACATTGACAGAACAATTGCTACAGTATTCGAACCGTTACCGCTCATTTGATGAACGAATTCAGGAAGCCTTTAATGAATCATTAGAAATTTTTGAAAAAGAATTTGATTATCATGCTTCATTTGATAAGATTTCGCAAGCTTTGGAAGTTGCAGAACCAGGTGTAACCAACCGTTTTGTCACTTCATACGAAAAAACACGTGAGACGATTCGTTTCTAACATAATAAAAAAGATTTGGTTCTGTGATAAGCAGCACCAAATTTTTTTTATTTATTTATAGTTTTTAAAAATGCCCAGTTACCAATTGATTTTGACCCATATTCTAAGTCCATATGGTCCAGTAATACATAATCGTTTTTTTCGTAGAATGAGGTATTTCTAGCTGTACTAGTTATGAGTCCCAAGTGTTTACAGCCTTTTGATTTGACATAAGGTTCAATCCCTTGTGTCAGAAAAGTACTGCCTATTCCCCGCCCCTTACTTTCTATATTGACAGCTAAAGCCATCAAATACCAATCAAACTCCCCTGATTGTTCTAAATGCTTTTTGGAACGTTTTACAAAGTCAAAGTATTTAAGGAGATTTTGTGGTCGAATGTAGCGAAAAATGTTTGTTCCTCCATTTCGTAGATAGGATAGTATACAGAAATCTTTTTGTTGCAAAAGGGCGACTGCAAGTAAGTCTCCATCCTGTTCCGCAATTAAACAGTTTCCCTTCTTAATATAGACTCTAGTAAGCAGAATTTGCAACGTTTCTACAAAAGCAGGATAGGAGTCAGGTTTCTTCAAATCATCAGTTATAATCGTTAAAAAGGGATAGTCAAGAAAGGAATTGGCTAATAATTTTCCAATTTTTTCGCTTTCTTCAATTCTTGCCTCTCTATATATGATGTCTCCCATGTTTGTCTCCTTAATTATCTATAAAATCTTGTATGATAAGATTTCAAGATAAAAAATTGGAGATGATCCAAAAAGCAAGTTAGAACCTCGTTTTCTACTATAAGGTCCAAAAAGCTTTTTAAACTCTCCAATTTTTTATTTGGTTGGAATCGAAATTCCAATTAATTTTTCTGAATAGAGGGTTTTGATATTGGCTTCATCAATAGAGTCCTTATCAATTTTACGTTTCAAGAAAAATTCTTGAATGGCTTCGATTTCAGGTTCGCGGATAGCGCGGTGTTTGTTTGAGATGAGGATTTCATAGTGAAGCGGAGCTTGGGTAAAAATAACATCTGTATTACCTGCAGAATAAACCTCAACAAGGGTTGCATCTGTACTTTCTAGCTGGCTTTTTACCAGTTGCGAGTGTGAGTTTGTCGTATTGATAAGCTTCATAACATTTCCTCCGATTTTCTAATTCTATTATAGCACTTTTTGAATAAAGTAGCTTGATTTAGTCAATCTTATGCTGTTTTTTCCAAGATTGGATTGCCCATTTATGGCTACCACGTTTGAGATTTTCAATAGCCTCGTCAATAGGGAACCAGGCGATATGATTAAAGTCTTCTAGTGGCTTTTGCACTTCTTTGAAAGAAGTCGCTTCATAGAGGTAGGCAGGATTGTAGTAGTAGGTGTCACGATGACGAGAGTAGAAATATTCGTCAGCTTGTCCGTAATAGGCACCAATTTCAGCTGTGAAGCCAAGCTCTTCAATCAATTCACGTTTTAGGGCTTCTTGATGATTTTCACCTGCTTCAATTTCACCACCAGGTAAGAACCAAGCGCCATTAGGTGCTTGAACAAGAACAATTTGTTTTTGTTCAGCATCAGGTATAACTGCATATACGCCATAGCGTGACACATAGTCTGTATTTGCTTTCTTTTCTCCGAAAGTTGGGTTTGCCATTGCATTTTCCTCATTATCTAGTATCGTTATTATTATCATAATGGACAAAGGGCAAGCTGTCAAGAAATTACAGTTATTTTAGTAAAAAAGAAGCAGAAAAATTTCATTTTCTACTCCTTTTCTATAGGATTTATACTTCTTTTTCAGAAGTCTTTACTTCAGCTTTTTTGGCAGATTTGATTTGAATGTTACCCTTGCTGGTCATCACTGCCTTGAGGTCTTTTTCGCTTGGATTTTCAAGGTAGTAGTCAGTGATTGCGTCCTCAATATAGTCTTGAATAGTACGACGAAGTGGGCGTGCTCCCATTTTTGGATCATAACCAAGGTCAACCAATTTTTCCTTGACCTTGTCGGTTACATCCAAATGAATGTTGTTGCTAGAAAGACGTTTGTTAACATCTGCAAGCATAAGCTCGACAATCTGAAGGAGGTTATCTTTGCTGAGAGCCTTAAATTCGATAATACCATCAAAACGGTTCATAAACTCTGGGCTAAAGAAGTTACCGAGTTCACCAAGAACAGAGTTGGTACGTCCTTCTCTAGCAGCACCAAATCCAACGCTAGCTTCTGCCTTACCTGTACCTGCATTTGAAGTCATGATGATGATGGCGTCCTTGAAGCTAACGGTACGTCCTTGTCCATCTGTTAAACGACCATCGTCCAAGACCTGGAGGAACATATGCATGACATCTGGATGGGCTTTCTCTACTTCATCCAAGAGAATAAGAGAGTAGGGATTGCGGCGGACTTTTTCAGTTAATTGCCCAGCCTCGTCATAGCCGACATAACCTGGAGGGGCACCGACTAATTTCGCCACACTGTGTTTTTCCATATATTCACTCATATCAAAGCGAATCATGCTGTCAGCAGAACCAAAGAGTTCGATAGCTAATTGTTTGGAAAGTTCTGTCTTACCGACTCCAGTTGGCCCAACGAAAAGGAAACTTCCGATTGGGCGGTTAGGGGTACCGAGACCGACACGATTACGGCGAATAGCCTTGGCAATCTTATCGACAGCATCATCTTGTCCAATAACATGAGACTTGAGGTCTTCGGCTAGATGGATGAGTTGAGATTGTTCTTTCTCTTTTAAATCACCAACAGGAATATTGGTTTTCTGCTCGATAATGTGCTCAATGGTTTTCTCACTAATGATAGGAGTATCTTGGTCTGTGACCTTTTTCTTTTGCATTTCCTTATACTTGGCAATCTGGTCACGGAAGTAGGCGGCCTTCTCAAAATCTTCTTCTCGTGTAGCTTGAGATTTAAGATTTTCAGCCTCAATCAAGCGCTGATCGATTACTTTAGGATCCACAAAATTCAAGGTCAAGTTCATCTTAGAACCAGCTTCATCTAGGAGGTCAATGGCCTTGTCAGGCAAGAAGCGATCTTGGATGTAGCGATTGGACAGAGTTGCAGCTGCTTCAATTGCAGCATCGGTATACTGAACGTGGTGGTAGTCTTCGTATTTCTTTTGAATGCCTTTGAGGATAGTAATTGTTTCCTCCACTGTTGGTTCATCCACTTTAACAGGTTGCATACGACGCTCTAGGGCTGCATCTTTTTCAATGATACGGTATTCATTGAGGGTAGTAGCACCGACCAATTGCAGCTCTCCACGAGCAAGGGCGGGCTTGAGGATATTTCCTGCATCCATATTGCCATCGCCCGCAGAACCAGCACCGACAATTTCATGGATTTCATCGATAAAGAGGATGATGTCCTCACGTTTGCGAATTTCTTCCATGAGTTTTTGCATGCGTTCTTCAAATTGTCCACGGATACCCGTTCCTTGAACTAAGCTAACCACATCCAGACGGATGACTTGTTTTCCTTGTAGTTTATGGGGAACATCTCCATCAACTATTTTCTGAGCTAGACCTTCGACAACGGCAGTTTTTCCGACACCTGGTTCACCGATAAGAACAGGATTATTCTTGGTTCTGCGATTGAGAATTTCTATGACACGGATAATCTCATCGTCGCGCCCAATAACGGGGTCAATATCTCCACGACGGGCAATTTCAGTTACGTTGATACCAAATTCTTCCAGTAGGCCTTTTTCTTGGCTTGGTGGAGGAGTTTGAGCAGGTCCACGATTTTGGGAACCATAACCGCCATTTCCACCGTAACCTCCACCTGATTGGGTTGGGGGAGTCGGAGGAGTATTGTTAGAAGGCCTGAAATTGTTTAGGTCATTGAAGAAATCACCAAAGGGATCAAAGTCACGATTGTTCAGATCCGTAATACCTTTAAAGAGGCTATTGTTAGGATCTGTCTTGATAATCTTATAGCAGTTTTGACAGAGGTCAATTTGTTTTTGCTTTCCATTGAGATTGGTATAAAGATGAATCGTTGAGTCATTGATTTTACAGTTTTGACAAAGCATACATCTACCTCATTTCTTTATTTAGCCTGACCTGTTTAATGGTCAAAAATAGTCAAATTTCTATACTCTCATTATAACAGGATTGGGGTGTAAAGCAAGTAAAAAGATTGCAGCTTTGAGAAGTTGTTACAATGAAGAACTTTGTGGATTTGGACTATAAAAAAATCCTATTTGTGAGACAAAAAGGATTTTGGTTAGACATGCAGGGTGTAATCCCAGCTTGTTTTGTATTAGTAAAGAAGTTCGTAAATTTCCATTGCAATCAAGTCAATGCTATCAAACGTATAAGTTTCGCGAGCTTCGACATCACGAAGGGTAAAGATTGAGCCGTTTTCTTCGTCGTGACTGTATGCAACTTCTGCAACAACAACTCCTTCGCGTTCAAAATTACGTTTTAAATTTCCGCCGTCTTTTGCCATTGCTTCAAGGCGGTTGATGATTCTAACCAAATGTGATTCCATTTTGATTCTCCTTCATTTCTTATCGTTACTATTTTACCATAAAGGAGGCCAACTTGCCTAGAAAAAACTAAGATTTCTCGCTAATTCTACTAGCTTAAAGTTTTTTTGAATAAATTAGACAAAAGATTTGAATTTTAATTCAATTGATGTTATAATCATACAGTATTCTATTTTAGAAAGCAGTGTGACTATGAATTTTTCTTTTTTACCTAAGTATTTACCTTATTTTAACTATGGGGCTGTTGTGACGGTTCTCATTTCTATCTGTGTTGTCTTTTTGGGAACTATTTTGGGTGTTGTCTTGGCTTTTGGGCAACGTTCAAAGTTTAAACCGCTTGTTTGGCTAGCCAACTTGTACGTTTGGATTTTCCGCGGGACGCCAATGATGGTTCAGATTATGATTGCCTTTGCTCTTATGCATATCAATGCTCCGACTATTCAGGTTGGGATTTTAGGTGTTGACCTTTCTCGTCTGATTCCAGGGATTTTGATTATTTCTATGAACAGTGGTGCTTATGTTTCTGAGACTGTTCGGGCTGGGATTAATGCGGTTCCTAAGGGGCAGTTAGAGGCGGCCTATTCTTTAGGGATTCGTCCTAAAAATGCGATGCGCTATGTGATTTTGCCACAAGCTATCAAAAATATTTTGCCAGCATTGGGGAACGAATTTATCACTATTATCAAGGATAGTTCCCTCTTATCAGCTATCGGTGTTATGGAGTTGTGGAATGGAGCTACAACAGTTTCTACAACAACCTATCTACCTTTAACACCACTTTTATTTGCAGCCTTTTACTACTTGATTATGACCTCTATTTTGACAGTAGCCTTGAAAGCTTTTGAAAAACGAATGGAACAAGGAGATAAAAAATAATGACAGAGACCTTGATAAAAATTGAAAATTTACATAAATCTTTTGGAAAGAATGAAGTATTGAAGGGCATCAACCTCGAGATTAAAAGAGGAGAAGTTGTCGTTATCATTGGTCCTTCAGGAAGCGGAAAATCTACCTTGCTTCGTTCTATGAATTTGTTGGAAGAAGCAACAAAAGGGAAGGTTATCTTTGAGGGAGTTGATATTACGGACAAGAAGAATGACCTGTTTGCCATGCGTGAGAAGATGGGCATGGTTTTCCAACAATTTAATCTCTTTCCTAATATGACTGTGATGGAAAATATTACCTTGTCTCCTATCAAGACCAAAGGTGAAAGTAAGGAAGTTGCAGAGAAGAGAGCTAAGGAGCTTTTGGAAAAAGTTGGCTTACCAGATAAGGCAACTGCTTATCCACAGAGTTTGTCAGGTGGCCAGCAACAGCGGATTGCTATTGCGCGTGGCTTAGCTATGGAACCAGATGTTTTGCTCTTTGACGAGCCAACTTCAGCCCTGGACCCTGAAATGGTAGGTGAAGTGTTGGCTGTTATGCAAGACCTAGCCAAGTCAGGAATGACCATGGTTATCGTAACACATGAGATGGGATTTGCTCGTGAGGTGGCAGACCGTGTCATCTTTATGGCAGACGGTGTGGTTGTTGAAGACGGAACACCTGAACAGATTTTTGAACAAACTCAAGAACAACGGACTAAAGACTTCTTGAGTAAGGTTTTATAAGTTAGCTTTGTTTAGCTATTTGTAGCCAACTTTACATATAAAATATAGATTAATGAAAAGCTCGAACCGAGCTTTTTCTTATAGTTTGAAACTATAAGATAGCCTAGGAAAGAAGTGTTAGAGGGGATTAGCAGTTTTTGGTATAATGGAAGATATTTGAAAGAAAAGAGAAGTGATATGACACAGATTATTGATGGGAAGGCTCTGGCAGCTAAGTTACAAGGACAGTTGGCTGAAAAGACTGAAAAATTAAAGGAAGAGACAGGTTTAGTACCTGGTTTGGTAGTGATTTTGGTTGGGGATAATCCAGCAAGCCAAGTCTATGTTCGTAACAAGGAGAGGTCAGCCCTTGCGGCTGGTTTCCGTAGTGAAGTTGTGCGAGTTCCAGATACCATTACTCAAGAGGAATTGTTAGACTTGATTGCCAAATACAATCAAGATCCAGCTTGGCATGGAATTTTGGTCCAGTTACCATTACCAAAACATATTGATGAAGAGGCGGTTCTATTGGCCATTGATCCAGAAAAGGATGTGGATGGTTTCCATCCCCTAAACATGGGACGTCTCTGGTCTGGTCATCCAGTCATGATTCCATCAACACCTGCAGGGATTATGGAGATGTTTCATGAATATGGGATTGACTTGGAAGGTAAAAATGCGGTTGTCATTGGTCGTTCAAACATTGTTGGTAAACCCATGGCCCAGCTTCTTTTGTCAAAGAATGCTACAGTGACTTTGACCCACTCACGGACTCATAATCTTGCCAAGGTGGCTGCTAAAGCAGATATTCTGGTTGTTGCAATCGGTCGTGCTAAGTTTGTGACTGCTGACTTTGTAAAACCAGGTGCAGTTGTCATCGATGTCGGGATGAACCGCGATGAAAATGGTAAGCTCTGTGGGGATGTGGATTATGAGGCAGTTGCCCCACTTGCTAGCCATATTACGCCAGTTCCTGGAGGTGTAGGTCCTATGACCATTACTATGCTGATGGAGCAAACTTATCAAGCAGCACTCCGGACATTGGATAGAAAATAAGAGAAAAATTTTCCGAGGAAAGTGTATTTTCTATAGCTATATCTAAAATGGCAGAAATGAATATTAAATTTTAGAAATAAATTTATAAAAGGAGGTATGCGCCTCCTTTTTGTTGTATAATAAATGCGAGAGGAAAAACGATGAGAGTGATTGAGCAAGCCTTACTAGAAAAAGTCATTATTGAACGTTCTCGTACCAGTCATAAAGGAGACTATGGCCGTCTGCTGTTGCTTGGTGGGACTTATCCTTATGGTGGTGCTATCATCATGGCTGCTTTGGCAGCTGTTAAAAGTGGAGCTGGTTTGGTGACCGTTGGAACAGATAGGGAAAATATCTCGGCTTTGCACAGTCATTTACCTGAGGCTATGGCCTTTTCTCTTCAAGACCAGCAATTGTTAAAAGAGCAATTGGAGAAGGCAGAAGTTGTTTTGCTGGGACCTGGTTTACGAGACGATGCTTTTGGAGAAGATCTAGTCAAACAGGTCTTTGCTAGCTTAAAAAAGAATCAGATTTTGATTGTAGACGGAGGGGCCTTAACCATCCTTGCTAGGACAAGTTTGTCGTTTCCATCTAACCAGCTTATCTTAACTCCTCACCAAAAAGAATGGGAAAAGCTGTCTGGAATTACGATTAAAAAGCAAAACGAAGATACAACAGCTAGTGCCCTGACTTCTTTCCCTCAAGGAACAATTTTGGTAGAAAAAGGTCCAGCTACTCGTATTTGGCAAGTTGGCCAATCTGATTATTACCAGTTACAAGTTGGCGGTCCCTATCAGGCGACTGGTGGTATGGGAGATACACTGGCTGGAATGATTGCAGGATTTGCAGGCCAATTTCGACAGGCCAGTCTCTACGAACGTGTGGCAGTAGCAACCCATCTTCATTCAGCCATAGCCCAAGAACTATCTCAAGAACATTATGTGGTCTTGCCGACGGAAATTAGCAGTCATCTTCCCAAAATAATGAAAAAAATATCTCAAAAAGGCACCTGATTGTTTCAGGCGCCTTTATATCTTTTAGAAAAATCCTTTAATCTTTCCAACGAGGCCATCTAGACCTTCAGAACCAGAAATCAACTGTTGAGCTTGAGAGAAGTATTCTCCAAGCTGTTCTTGATTTTCTGCAACAAATGTTTTTGCAGCTTCGAAATCTTTTGTTTCAATTAACTCTTTTACTTGATTAAACAAATCTAATGGATTCATCCTATTTCTCCTTTTCTGTACTTAACTATTTAACCATCTTTATGATAAAAAATCAACTGTTGCTGCTTTTGGCTAGGACATGTTTTTATCTACAAGTTCTCATAACTAAGATTCTAACTACCAAAACAAGGTGGACATAAAAATAAAAATGTTCGGGTTTTTCTAGTGTATCCATGAAATAAAAACGGATACATGTTATAATAGAAATAGCTCTTTAATGGAGGTGTTTGAGTGGAAAATCTGAAGAAAATGGCAGGTATCAAGGCTGCTGAGTTTGTCAAGGATGGCATGGTAGTCGGACTTGGAACGGGGTCTACTGCCTATTATTTCGTAGAAGAAGTCGGTCGTCGTATCAAGGAAGAAGGGTTGCAGATTACAGCTGTAACGACTTCTAGTGTGACTAGTAAACAGGCTGAAGGGCTTAATATCCCACTCAAGTCTATTGACCAAGTAGACTTTGTCGATGTGACAGTCGACGGGGCGGATGAAGTGGATAGTCAGTTTAATGGAATCAAAGGCGGTGGTGGTGCCCTCCTGATGGAGAAGGTTGTTGCAACGCCCTCAAAAGAATATATTTGGGTAGTGGATGAAAGCAAGCTGGTCGAGAAACTAGGTGCTTTTAAATTGCCTGTAGAAGTGGTTCAGTATGGCGCGGAACAGGTCTTTCGTCGTTTTGAACGAGCTGGCTACAAACCAAGTTTCCGTGAAAAAGACGGCCAACGTTTTGTGACCGATATGCAGAATTTTATCATTGACCTTGCCTTGGATGTCATTGAAGATCCAATTGCTTTCGGACAAGAATTGGACCATGTCGTTGGTGTTGTAGAGCACGGCTTATTCAACCAAATGGTGGATAAGGTCATCGTTGCTGGACGAGACGGGGTTCAGATTTTAACTTCAACAAAAGCAAGATAACTAAAATAATAAGGAGATACACTATGTCAAAATTTAATCGTATTCACTTGGTGGTATTAGATTCTGTAGGAATCGGTGCTGCACCAGATGCTAATAACTTTGTCAATGCAGGGGTTCCAGATGGAGCTTCTGACACATTAGGACACATTTCAAAAGCAGTTGGTTTGAATGTCCCAAACATGGCTAAAATTGGTCTTGGAAATATTCCTCGAGAAACTCCTCTTAAGACTGTTCCAGCTGAAAGCAATCCAACAGGATATGCAACAAAATTGGAAGAAGTATCTCTTGGTAAGGATACCATGACTGGACACTGGGAAATCATGGGCCTTAACATTACAGAACCTTTCGATACTTTCTGGAATGGATTCCCAGAAGAAATCTTGACAAAAATTGAAGAATTCTCAGGACGCAAGGTCATTCGTGAAGCTAACAAACCTTACTCAGGTACAGCCGTTATCGATGACTTTGGACCACGCCAGATGGAAACTGGGGAGTTGATTATCTATACTTCAGCTGACCCTGTTTTGCAAATTGCTGCCCACGAAGACATCATTCCTCTGGATGAATTGTACCGTATCTGTGAATACGCTCGTTCGATTACCCTTGAGCGCCCTGCCCTTCTAGGTCGCATCATTGCCCGTCCATATGTTGGTGAGCCAGGTAACTTCACTCGTACGGCAAATCGTCGTGACTTGGCCGTATCCCCATTTGCACCAACTGTTTTGGATAAATTGAATGAAGCAGGTATCGATACTTACGCTGTTGGTAAAATCAACGATATCTTTAACGGTGCAGGAATCAATCATGACATGGGACACAACAAGTCAAACAGCCACGGAATTGATACACTATTGCAGACCATGGGCCTTGCTGAATTTGAAAAAGGATTCTCATTCACAAACTTGGTTGACTTTGATGCCCTTTACGGCCACCGTCGTAATGCTCACGGCTACCGTGATTGCTTGCATGAGTTTGATGAACGCTTACCTGAAATTATCGCAGCCATGAGAGAGAACGACCTTCTCTTGATTACTGCGGACCATGGAAATGACCCAACGTATGCAGGAACAGACCACACTCGTGAATATATTCCATTGTTGGCCTACAGCCCTGCCTTTAAAGGGAACGGTTTGATTCCAGTTGGACATTTTGCAGATATCTCAGCGACAGTTGCGGATAACTTTGGTGTTGAAACTGCCATGATTGGGGAAAGTTTCTTAGTTAAATTGGTATAAGATGACGCGATATGCTTTACTTGTTCGGGGCATTAATGTCGGTGGGAAGAATAAGGTTGTCATGGCGGAGCTTCGTCAAGAACTGACAGAGTTGGGACTGGGAAAAGTTGAAACCTACATCAACAGTGGCAATATTTTCTTTACTTCGACAGATCCCAAAGTCCGATTGGTTGAAAAGTTAGAGGCTTTCTTTGCAGTCCATTATCCATTTATTCAGAGCTTTTCTTTGCTGAGTCAGGAAGATTATGAAGAAGAGCTGAAGAATCTGCCAGATTGGTGGACCAAAGATTTGGCACGAAAGGATGTCCTCTTTTACACGGAGGACTTGGATGTGGCTCAAGTCATTGAGACAGTTGAAAGTTTAGAACTGAAAGATGAAGTCGTTCATTTTGGAAGACTTGGGATTTTCTGGGGGAAATTTTCTGAAGAATCCTACTATGCAACTGCCTATCACAAGCACTTGCTCAAGATGCCTTTTTATCGCAACATCACCATTCGTAATGCTAAAACTTTCGACAAAATCGGTCAAATGCTAAAAAATAATAAAGGAGACATACAATGACATTTTTAGATAAAATCAATGAAACTGCTGCCTTCCTGAAAGAAAAGGGTATCCTAGCGCCTGAGTTCGGTCTAATCCTTGGATCAGGACTTGGAGAATTGGCAGAAGAAATCGAAAATCCAGTTGTAGTAGATTATGCAGATATCCCAAACTGGGGCCGTTCTACAGTAGTCGGACACGCTGGGAAATTGGTATATGGAGAACTTGCAGGTCGTAAGGTCTTGGCTCTTCAAGGTCGTTTCCATTTCTACGAAGGCAATCCTCTTGAGGTCGTGACTTTCCCAGTTCGTGTGATGAAAGTACTCGGATGTGAAGGTGTCATTGTAACCAATGCAGCTGGAGGTATTGGATTTGGGCCTGGTACCTTGATGGCTATCTCAGACCATATCAATATGACGGGGCAAAACCCATTGATGGGTGAAAACTTGGATGAATTTGGTCCACGTTTCCCTGATATGTCTAAAGCCTACACACCAGAATACCGTGCTACTGCCCATGAAGTGGCTAAAAAACTTGGTATCAAGCTTGATGAAGGTGTCTATATCGGTGTAACTGGTCCGACTTATGAAACACCAGCAGAAATTCGCGCCTATAAGACACTGGGAGCAGATGCAGTTGGTATGTCGACTGTTCCTGAAGTGATTGTGGCAGCCCACTCAGGTTTGAAAGTTCTCGGTATTTCATGTATTACTAACCATGCTGCAGGCTTCCAAGAAGAACTTAACCACGAAGAAGTTGTAGAAGTGACTGAACGTGTTAAAGGCGACTTCAAAGGCTTGCTTAAAGCGATTCTTGCAGAATTGTAATCATGTTAATAGAATTGAGGAGTATTTTTCGAAAAATCCCTTATAATTTTAGATTATTCATAGCAGTAATTCTGCAAGGAATAGTTTCGGGTTTATCTGGTATAGTTCTCCATTATCTTTTAGAGATGGTGGAGGAGCTAGCTTTTGGTCAGTCAGAGCATCATAGTGGATTTTTGACAGATGGAGTTTCCTCGTTACGGATAGGACTAAGTTTAATAATCGTGGGTCTTGGTTCATCCTTGGTCTGGTATTTCTTGCAAAAAGGGTCGAAGATTTATTCCATCAAAGCTCAGATGAAGGATGAGACTTCACAATACAAGCTTCATTTTCTAAAACAGCTATTTCATTCAATTTGGCAGATCATTGCAGTTGGAGGGGGAGCCCCTATTGGCAAAGAAGCTTCACCACGAGAAATTGGAACTCTATTTGCAGGACCAATTGGAAAAATATGTATACTGTCTATGAAGGATCGCATCTTTCTCCTTGCTTGTGGTGCTGGTGCTGGTTTAGCGGCTGTTTATCAGGTTCCATTAACAAGTGTCTTCTTTGTTTTTGAAACCCTAGGAATTGCTCTATTTATTAAACGATTTGTCTTAGTCGGTTTGACTACTTATGTCTCAAACTATATAGCAGGCTTGGTTATTTCAGATCAGGCTCTCTACCAGATTCCATCGATCACATGGTCATTAAAGGAAATATGGATTATTCCCTTATTACTTCTTTTCTTAACCCCACCAGCTTGGCTTTTTGGTCGCTTAAGTAAGGCAGCGTCTTCAAACAGAATAAAAGATAAACGAGTACTTCTCACATTGCCTACAGCTTTTCTTTTTCTTATTGGATTAGCAAGTTATTTTCCACATCTACTTGGAAATGGACGTATGATGGCTCAGGAAGTATTGAATGGTAGCAATGGCAAAACAGTACTCCTTTTGTTTATATTAAAAGCATTAGTTGTTCTTATTATTCTGTGGGCAGGGGCCTATGGTGGTACACTTACACCATCTTTTGCCTTGGGGATGGCTGGAGCTGCTCTCTTGGGCATAATTCTAGGTGTGGATAGCCAGCCAAGCATTTTACTTTTGGGATCTGTTTGCTTTTTATCTGTGACCTTGAGGGCACCCATTTCTGCAACCGGATTAGTTATAGGTTTCACTGGGCTAGGTATAGATTCTCTTCCGTATCTCTTAGTAACAGCTGTTTTAGCCTATGAATTTGCAAAAATATTAGACCGTTTTTCTTGGGCTAACATACTGTGTCAGAAGTCAAATAATAAAGTAACTAGGTAGGAAATGCCCATTTCTTCTAGTCAATGATTTGATTTAAAAGATTAAAAAAACTCTCAATTTATTTATAACTGTTTTAAATAAAAATGTAGTAGGCCTATTGGAATCTTGATTGAATCCGATTTTTCCTAGCTATGAAATATAAAAATAAAAAAGAAAAGTAGAGCGAGATGTTCTGATTTGAACACGAGCGGAAAACTTTTCTAAAAACTCAGAAGAGAAGGGAGTTCGGATTTGAATAAAAGCCGCTCTAATCTTCTCAATATCATCAAAATTAAGAAAGAAAGGAATTGAACCCACCCTAAAAGCAGTGGGAAAAAGATAGTTGGCCTAGCGAGCATCGCTCACTGCACCCAACTCCTATTTTCCCTTTGCTTTTTGACGGGTTTGGTATCTTATATTATGTCTATCCATATTGCTGCTCAGCAGGGTGAAATTGCTGATAAAATTCTTCTTCCTGGGGATCCTCTTCGTGCTAAGTTTATTGCGGAGAATTTCCTTGAAGATGCTGTTTGTTTTAACGAAGTGCGTAACATGTTTGGTTACACTGGTACTTACAAGGGTCACATTGTATCAGTCATGGGAACTGGTATGGGAATGCCATCCATCTCTATCTATGCGCGTGAGTTGATTGTTGACTACGGTGTGAAAAAATTGATCCGTGTGGGAACAGCAGGTTCATTGAATGAAGATGTTCACGTCCGTGAATTGGTTTTGGCGCAGGCAGCTGCAACCAACTCTAACATCATCCGCAATGACTGGCCACAGTACGATTTCCCACAAATCGCTAGTTTTGATTTGCTTGATAAGGCCTACCATATCGCTAAAGAACTCGGTATGACCACCCACGTTGGGAACGTTTTGTCTTCTGATGTCTTTTATTCAAACTACTTTGAAAAGAACATCGAACTTGGTAAATGGGGAGTCAAGGCTGTGGAAATGGAAGCAGCAGCCCTTTACTATCTGGCAGCCCAACACCATGTTGACGCGCTAGCTATTATGACAATCTCTGATAGCTTGGTTAATCCAGACGAAGACACAACTGCAGAAGAACGTCAAAATACCTTCACTGATATGATGAAGGTTGGATTAGAAACCTTGATTGCAGAGTAATTATATCTAAAAAGGAAGCCCTTCTTTATGAATTGGAGGACTTCCTTTTCTTATCTAGAAATTGATCTATCTCTTTTTGTGATCTGAGGATGACCACTTTATATGGATAGTTTTTTTGAATCCACTTGTAGCGTTCCTTAGCGGATTTGCTCCGTCCGTCCCAAAGAATCCATCTGATAAACTCCCAATTAAATTGTTCTTGACAACCAGCTGCCATACTTTCTCTGACCTTGCCTCGGTATGTGAGGTATCGTTTAAAGGCTCGTAGCAGACAATTCCAGCGAGAAAAATTGAGAAAGATGATTTGGTCAGCATCCTGCATTCTTTCCTCATAGAAACACCAAGAATAATTCCCATCAATGACCCAAGCTTCATGCTTTGTGAGAAAATTTTCCATCTCGGTCAACATCCATTCACGATCACTGTCTTGCCAACCGGGTTGAAATTGGAGTGTGTCCATGTGAAGTTTTGGGATGGAGTAGCAGTGAGACAGCTTTTCAGCTAGAGTTGACTTACCAGCACCAGAATATCCGATAATTGCGATTTTCATTTTCTACCTTTTCCTATTTGGGGACAAAAAAACAGCCTCTATGGACTGTTTCTTATTTAGCAAGTTTAGCTGAAAGACGAGCTTTATCGCGGCTTGCTTTGTTTTTGTGAATCAAACCTTTAGTTTCTGCTTTATCGATAGCTGAGCTAGCAGCACGGAAAAGTTCTTCAGATGGGTTTGCTTCGAAAGCTTTGATAGCAGTACGCATAGCTGATTTTTGAGCTGAGTTCTTTTCGTTTTGTTTAACGTTCAATTCAGCGCGTTTGATAGCTGATTTAATGTTTGCCAATGTTCTTACCTCCATATTTACTAACTATACCATTATATCTGAAAACTTACGTTTTGACAAGGGAAAATTATTTTTTTAAGTAAATTTCATCGATTTCATGGTTCTTTGTTTTATGAAGAATCACTTCTGCACGATTTCTAGTTGGTTCAATATAATTTTGTAAATTTGTGAGATTGATACTGGTCCAGACCTGATGGGCAAAGGATTCCACTTCCCCAATCGGCATTTGTGTAAAACGATAATAGTAGCTATCAGGGTCGTTTTGGGCTAGGCTCAGCATTTTCAAGAAACGGTCTAGATACCAACTCTCGATGTCATCGACTGCAGCATCAACATAGATGGAAAAGTCAAAGAAGTCAGTAATGTAGAGACGCTCATTTTGTGGATTTTGAAAGACATTTATTCCCTCAACAATGACAAAATCAGCAGCTTTGACGCTCTGCTTTTCCTCAGGTACGATGTCGTAGACTTCATGAGAATAGACAGGAATATCTACATCTTGTCCATTTTTGATGTGATCCAGGAAGTTGAGAAGAGCTTCCATATCATAGCTTTCAGGAAATCCCTTACGATTTAGAATCCCTTGCTCAATCAAGGTCTGGTTGGGATAGAGAAAGCCATCGGTTGTTACCAACTCAACCCTAGCATCTGTAAGTGTACGGGACAGTAGGATTTGAAGTAGGCGACTGGTTGTGGATTTTCCAACGGCAACACTCCCAGAAACCCCAATGATAAAAGGCTGGGACTTGCTTTCACGTTGAAGGAAAATCCCTTTTGAAAAGGCCAAATCATCCTTGGTACGCTTGTAAATCTGGATGAGATGGGCTAGGGGGAGATAGACATCGGTAACATCCTGCAAGCTAATCTGGTCATTAAAACTCTTGATGGATTCTAATTCCTCTTCTGTCAAAGGAGGTGTTGTCTTTCGATGTAACGATTGCCAAGTCTGGCGGCTGATTTTTTCAAAATGTAAAAATTCGTTGGTCATTTGTTTTCCCCTAGATATTTTGTTTATCATACCATAAAAAGCTAAAAAAATAAAGCGGTTTCTTGATGATAGTAAGCCAATATCGTATAATAGAGGTAGATAGAGGTTGACCAATTTATTGATGAAGTAGGAGCTGGTTTATCCTGACTTATAAGCTAATAAGGGAGGCTTTGAGGGTTACAACTTATAGGAGGTGTACTATGAAAATCTTAAAACGTTACATATTGGAACTTTGTTTTATTTTAAGTTTTGCACTACCTTTTATAAAAGGGGCGAATGCGGATAATGGTAGACGCTTTGTGGAAATCTATTACGGTTTTACTTTTTTGATGGAACATGCTATTGTAACAGCTATTTTTATCTGTTCGCTCTTGATTGCTTGCCTACTAAAAAAACGGTGGACGAAATGGTTTGCTGCTGGTAGTTATGTCTTTTTAGTTCTATGGATTGCTACAGAGGGTTATTTCTTCCGCATGTCGCTAGAAGATTTAATCCGACTTTGGACAAGTTTGGAAATCCTGACAAAAACGTATCAGTTGGGCTTTTATCTAAACATCCTGTTGGGAATTTTGTTGATAATTAAGTATCTGAAGGTTAAGCAATAGTCATAAAAATGAGCCTAATTATAGATGATAAATTTGTTGTTTTATCCTGATTATGATATTTCTAGTTCTAAATGGCTTATTATTTATAAGTGTTGAAAGAGATTGAAGAAAATGTCTTCTTGGCTAGCTTTCTTCAGTCTTTTTTGTTTTATGATCAATTTGTAAACGATTTACAATTTAAGTCAAATTATGGTAAAATAGTTTCATGAGTAAAATGTATTATGCAGAAAATCCTGATGCTGCTCACGACATTCATGAGTTAAGAGTGGACTTGTTGGGAGAAAAAATGACCTTTTTGACGGATGCGGGTGTTTTTAGCAAGAAAATGGTTGACTTTGGAAGTCAACTCTTGCTTAAGTGTCTTGAGGTCAATCAAGGAGAAACTGTCCTTGATGTAGGCTGTGGTTACGGGCCTTTGGGGTTGTCCTTAGCTAAGGCTTATGGAGTTCAGGCGACCATGGTCGATATTAATAATCGTGCCTTGGATTTGGCGCGACAAAATGCTGAACGAAATAAAGTAGAAGCGACGATTTTCCAGTCCAACATCTATGAACAAGTTGAAGGACATTTTGACCATGTCATTTCCAATCCTCCTATCCGTGCGGGCAAGCAAGTAGTTCATGAAATCATTGAGAAAAGTAAAGATTTCTTGGAAAATGGTGGGGATTTAACAATCGTTATCCAGAAAAAACAAGGGGCTCCAAGCGCCAAGTCCAAGATGGAAGAGGTGTTTGGCAATTGTGAAATCGTCAAAAAAGATAAGGGATATTATATACTTAGAAGTGTGAACGAATGAGAGCAGTTGATTTAATCCAAAAAAAACGAGACGGTCAAGAACTGACTTCGAGTGAAATTGAATGGCTGGTAGAAGGCTATGTGTCAGGAACTGTCCCTGATTATCAGATGTCTGCCTTTGCTATGGCTGTTTATTTCAAAGGAATGACGACTCGAGAAATATCTGATTTGACCATGAGAATGGTTCATACAGGGCAAGAGTTTGATTTATCAGCTATTGATGGAGTTAAGGTTGACAAGCATTCTACGGGTGGTGTTGGTGATAAGGTGACCTTGATTTTAGCTCCTTTAGTAGCGAGTTTTGGAGTTCCAGTCGCGAAAATGAGTGGTCGTGGTCTCGGCCATACAGGCGGAACAATTGATAAATTGGAGTCCATTAAAGGTTATCAAGTAGAGCGTAGTCAAGAGGATTTTATTCGTCAGGTTCAGGATATTGGTGTATCTGTCATTGGGCAATCAGACCAGCTGGTCAAAGCGGATAAGCTTCTCTACGCCCTCCGTGATGTGACCGCAACTGTCGACACGATTCCTTTGATTGCAAGTTCGGTGATGAGCAAGAAAATCGCGGCAGGAGCGGATGCTATTTTGCTAGACGTGACTGTCGGTGAAGGTGCCTTCATGAAGACGGTTGATGAGGCGCGTGAATTGGCTCAAACCATGGTGGATTTAGGGAAAGCAGTAGGCCGTAAAACAGTTGCAGTCATTACCGATATGAGTCAACCCTTGGGACGTGCTATTGGAAATCGCCTTGAGATCCTTGAAGCACTGGAGATTTTACAAGGTCAAGGCCGTCAGGATATTACCCATTTTATATGCGAACTGGCTCAAATTATGCTTGGCCTTGCAAATGTTAACAAGACAGTTGAAGAAGTTCACCAACATCTTGAAAATGGTCAAGCACTGGCTAAGTTTGAGGAAATGATCCAAGCCCAAGGTGGAGACTTGGAAGACCTCTATCGTCCTGTAAATGTAGCCCATGTGGTGGACATCCCTGCTCAGGAAACGGGTGTCATTTCAGCTCTTCCAGCCATGGAATTTGGGCTTTATGCTATGAGACTGGGGGCAGGCCGTACAGTTAAGTCTGATGCCTTGGACTATGAGACAGGAATTGTTTTTGAAAAGAAAGTTGGAGATTCCGTTCAAAAGGGAGAAATTGTTGCAAAAGTATACACAAATGGAAAAATTTCTCCTCAGCTAGTTACAGATTTTCAAAAATATGTTAAAATAAATGATAGTGTGCAAAGTTTACGAGAAATCATAGAAATAATCTCATAAACTGCAGGAGAATCCGAATATGAAATTAAATAAATATATCGATCATACACTTTTGAAACAAGATGCGACAGAAAATCAAATTGATTGTTTGTTGTCTGAAGCTAGAGAGTATGATTTTGCCAGTGTTTGCGTTAATCCGACCTGGGTTGAACATGCTAAAAAAGGGCTTGAAGGCACAGATGTCAAGGTCTGCACAGTAGTAGGTTTCCCCTTGGGAGCAACAACTTCAACTGTGAAAGCTTTTGAAACCAAGGAAGCTATCCAAAATGGTGCAGATGAGATTGATATGGTGATTAATGTTGGAGCTCTCAAAACAGGTAATCTTGATTTGGTTGAGTCGGATATTCGAGCAGTAGTAGAAGCAAGTGGTGACAAGTTAGTGAAAGTCATTATTGAAGCTTGCCTTCTGACAGACCAAGAAAAAGTTGTGGCTTGCCAATTAGCTCAAAAAGCGGGAGCTGACTTCGTAAAAACTTCAACTGGCTTTTCAACTGGTGGTGCTACGGTAGCAGATGTTAGATTAATGCGTGAAACAGTTGGACCAGAAATGGGTGTCAAGGCTGCCGGCGGAGCTCGTTCTTATGCAGATGCTCTTGCATTTGTAGAAGCAGGGGCGACCCGTATTGGAACGTCAGCTGGGGTAGCCATTTTAAAAGGAGAATTGGCTGATGGCGACTACTGAGTTGATTGAACTAGCAATTGAAACCAGCAAGAAAGCCTATGTGCCCTATTCTCATTTTCCAGTCGGAGCTGTTTTAGTGACAAAAGATGGTAGCACTTATACAGGTGTCAATATTGAGAATGCTAGCTATCCTTTGACCAACTGCGGAGAGCGTACAGCGATTTTTAAAGCAGTTTCCGAAGGCCAAAGAGAGTTTTCCGAATTGATTGTTTATGGACAAACTGAAAAACCAATCTCGCCATGTGGTGCTTGTCGCCAAGTGATGGCTGAATTTTTTGAACAAGATCTAAAAGTGACCTTAGTCGCAAAAGATAAATCGACGGTCGAGATGACGGTCGGGGAGTTACTTCCATACTCTTTTACAGACTTAAACTAGTCTGAGTCGCTCTCTGAGTGGCACGGTCCTTGTGGCCAACCAATCCATACTTGCAACATCGTTGCACATCTTATTTAGGAGGTTCAGTAATGAACAAGAAACAATGGCTAGGCCTTGGTCTAGTTGCAGTGGCAGCAGTTGGACTTGCTGCATGTGGTAACCGCTCTTCTCGTAACGCAGCTTCATCTTCTGATGTGAAGACAAAAGCAGCAATCGTCACTGATACTGGTGGTGTTGATGACAAATCATTCAACCAATCAGCTTGGGAAGGTTTGCAAGACTGGGGTAAAGAACACAATCTTTCAAAAGATAAAGGTTTCACTTACTTCCAATCAACAAGTGAAGCTGACTACGCTAACAACTTGCAACAAGCGGCTGGAAGCTACAACCTAATCTTCGGTGTTGGTTTTGCCCTTCACAATGCGGTTGAAGAAGCAGCAAAAGACCACTCTGATTTGAACTATGTCTTGATTGATGATGTGATTAAAGATCAAAAGAATGTTGCTAGCGTAACGTTTGCTGATAACGAAGCTGCTTACCTTGCGGGTGTTGCAGCAGCTAAAACAACTAAAACAAAACAAGTTGGTTTTGTAGGTGGTATTGAGTCTGAAGTTATCTCACGTTTTGCAGCTGGATTTAAAGCTGGTGTTGAGTCAGTAGATCCATCTATCAAAGTACAAGTTGACTACGCAGGTTCATTTGGTGATGCTGCTAAAGGTAAAACAATTGCAGCAGCACAATACGCAGCTGGTGCAGACGTTGTTTATCAAGCAGCAGGTGGAACAGGTGCTGGTGTCTTTGCAGAAGCAAAATCACTCAACGAAAGCCGTCCTGAAAATGAAAAAGTTTGGGTTATCGGTGTTGACCGTGACCAAGTAGGAGAAGGTAAGTACACTTCTAAAGATGGTAAAGAATCAAACTTCGTTCTTGTATCTACTTTGAAACAAGTTGGTACAACTGTAAAAGATATTGCTAACAAAGCAGAAAAAGGTGAATTCCCTGGCGGTCAAGTGATCGTTTACTCATTGAAAGATAAAGGGGTTGACTTGGCAGTAACAAACCTTTCAGAAGAAGGTAAAAAAGCTGTTGAAGATGCTAAAGCTAAAATCCTTGATGGAAGCGTAAAAGTTCCTGAAAAATAATGGATGGAAGTCATTTCTTAGGAAGCGGCCCTCGGCCGCTTTTTTAAGAGTTGAGACAAAGTCATTTTGTCTCAGTAAAGCTTGCTACTAGGCAAACTAGCAAGTTTTATTGAAATAAAATAAGACTCTGAAAGGAAGAGCACATGGCACACGAAAATGTCATTGAGATGCGTGATATTACCAAGGTGTTTGGTGAATTTGTTGCCAACGACAAAATCAACCTGCACCTACGAAAAGGTGAAATTCATGCACTTTTAGGAGAAAATGGGGCTGGTAAGTCCACGCTCATGAACATGTTAGCAGGGCTTCTTGAACCAACTAGTGGTGAAATTGTGGTCAACGGTCAAGTTGTCAATCTCGATTCACCATCTAAAGCGGCTAGCTTGGGAATCGGAATGGTTCACCAGCACTTTATGTTGGTAGAAGCCTTCACAGTGGCTGAAAACATCATTTTAGGTAGTGAATTGACTAAAAATGGTGTGCTAGATATCACTGGAGCTAGCAAAGAAATCAAGGCTCTTTCTGAACGTTATGGCTTAGCTGTTGACCCTTCTGCCAAGATAGCAGATATCTCAGTTGGAGCCCAACAACGTGTAGAAATTTTAAAAACCCTTTATCGGGGGGCTGATATCCTTATCTTTGACGAACCAACGGCTGTCTTGACTCCATCAGAAATTGATGAGTTGATGGCTATTTTGAAAAATCTTGTCAAAGAAGGAAAATCAATTATCTTGATCACCCACAAGTTAGACGAGATTCGCGCAGTTTCTGACCGCGTTACAGTTATCCGTCGTGGGAAATCAATTGAAACTGTCGAAATTGCAGGGGCTACCAATGCTGATTTGGCAGAAATGATGGTAGGTCGTTCTGTTTCCTTTAAAACAGAGAAGCAAGCCTCTCAACCAAAAGAAGTGGTCTTGTCAATCAAAGATTTGGTGGTCAATGAAAATCGCGGTGTCCCAGCTGTGAAAAATCTTTCCTTGGATGTTCGTGCTGGAGAGATTGTTGGTATTGCAGGGATTGATGGAAATGGTCAGTCTGAACTGATTCAAGCCATTACAGGTCTTCGCAAGGTTGAATCTGGTAGCATTGAGCTAAAAGGAGATTCAATTGTAGGATTGCCCCCACGTCAGATTACAGAATTGAGTGTTGGGCACGTTCCAGAAGACCGTCACCGTGATGGCTTGATTTTGGAAATGATGATTTCTGAAAATATTGCCCTTCAAACCTACTATAAAGAACCACATAGTAAAAATGGAATTTTGAACTATTCAAATATTACCTCTTATGCTAAAAAGCTAATGGAAGAGTTTGATGTTCGTGCTGCCAGTGAATTTGTTCCTGCAGCTGCACTTTCAGGAGGAAATCAACAAAAAGCAATTATTGCTCGTGAAATTGATCGTGATCCTGATCTCCTTATCGTCAGCCAGCCAACTCGTGGTTTGGATGTCGGTGCTATTGAATATATCCACAAACGCTTGATTGAAGAGCGTGATAATGGGAAGGCTGTCCTTGTTGTCAGCTTTGAATTGGATGAGATTTTAAACGTCTCAGACCGTATTGCTGTTATCCATGATGGTAAGATTCAAGGTATTGTATCACCAGAAACAACCAATAAACAAGAGCTTGGTGTCTTGATGGCTGGTGGAAACTTGGGAAAGGAGAAGAGTGATGTCTAAAAAATTACAACAAATTTCGGTTCCCTTGATTTCTGTATTCCTAGGAATTTTACTCGGAGCCATTGTCATGTGGATCTTCGGTTATGATGCTATTTGGGGCTACGAAGAATTGTTCTATACAGCCTTTGGTAGTCTGCGTGGGATTGGAGAAATCTTCCGTGCTATGGGGCCTTTGGTCTTGATTGGTCTGGGTTTTGCCGTTGCCAGTCGCGCAGGTTTCTTTAACGTCGGGCTTCCTGGTCAGGCTTTGGCAGGTTGGATTCTCAGTGGTTGGTTTGCCTTGTCTCATCCAGATATGCCACGTCCCTTGATGATTCTAGCAACTATCGTGATTGCCCTGATTGCTGGTGGGATTGTCGGAGCGATTCCAGGTATTCTTAGAGCCTATCTAGGGACGTCAGAGGTTATCGTAACCATCATGATGAACTACATTGTCTTGTATGTAGGGAATGCCTTTATCCATGCTTTCCCTAAAGACTTCATGCAAAGTACAGATTCGACCATTCGTGTTGGGGCTAATGCAACCTACCAGACACCTTGGTTAGCTGAGTTGACTGGTAATTCGCGGATGAATATTGGTATTTTCTTTGCCATCATTGCCGTTGCAGTTATTTGGTTCATGCTCAAGAAAACGACTCTTGGTTTTGAAATCCGTGCGGTTGGTCTTAATTCACATGCTTCAGAATATGCTGGTATTTCTGCAAAAAGAACGATTATCCTCTCAATGATTATCTCAGGTGCCTTGGCAGGTCTTGGTGGAGCTGTTGAAGGTCTGGGAACCTTCCAGAACGTTTATGTTCAGGGGGCGTCATTAGCTGTCGGATTTAACGGAATGGCGGTTAGTCTGCTTGCGGCCAACTCACCAATTGGTATTCTATTTGCAGCCTTCTTATTTGGTGTTCTCCAAGTTGGAGCTCCTGGTATGAATGCGGCGCAGGTACCGTCTGAGCTTGTCAGCATTGTAACAGCGTCTATTATCTTCTTTGTCAGTGTTCATTACCTTATCGAACGCTTTGTCAAACCGAAAAAACAAGTTAAAGGAGGTAAGTAAAGATGTCTATTACAACCTTGCTCACCCTCTTGGTGTCTTCTATGCTAATCTACTCAGCACCCCTCATCTTTACAAGTATTGGTGGCGTTTTCTCTGAACGTGGTGGTGTGGTAAACGTCGGCCTTGAAGGAATTATGGTTATGGGTGCCTTTTCTGGAGTCGTCTTTAACCTTGAATTTGCAGAACAATTTGGAGCAGCAACTCCATGGCTATCCTTGCTTGTAGCAGGATTTGTTGGTGGTCTCTTCTCTATCATCCACGCAGCTGCGACGGTTCATTTCCGTGCAGACCATGTTGTCAGCGGTACGGTATTGAACTTGATGGCACCAGCCTTGGCTGTTTTCTTGGTGAAAGTTCTTTATAACAAAGGTCAAACCGACAACCTAAGTCAGACTTTTGGACGCTTTGACTTCCCAGTCTTGGCTAATATCCCAGTGATTGGTGATATCTTCTTCAAATCAACAAGTCTGCTAGGTTATATCGCGATTGCCTTCTCATTCTTTGCTTGGTTTATCCTCTTCAAGACTCGCTTTGGTCTTCGTCTCCGCTCTGTCGGTGAACATCCTCAAGCAGCGGATACATTGGGAATCAATGTCTACAAGATGAGATATCTAGGAGTTATCATTTCAGGTTTCTTGGGTGGAATTGGGGGAGCGATTTATGCTCAATCCATCTCAGTTAACTTCTCAGTGACAACTATTGTTGGACCTGGATTTATCGCTCTTGCTGCAATGATCTTTGGTAAATGGAATCCTATCGGTGCTATGCTTTCTAGTCTCTTCTTTGGACTTTCACAAAGTTTGGCTGTTATCGGTTCTCAGTTGCCATTCCTACAAGGAGTGCCTGCGGTTTACCTGCAAATTGCACCTTATGTTTTGACTATTCTTGTCTTGGCAGCCTTCTTTGGAAAAGCAGTTGCACCAAAAGCAGATGGTATCAACTATATCAAATCAAAATAAGCATACAAAAAAACGTCAGTTCTGTTCAAACTGGCGTTTTATTTTTTAGGATTTTGATGAGTCAAGTTCAGTCCCCAAGGAACAAGATTTTCAGTTTTATTTTGGATGCGTGTGATATTATCTTTATGCCTAATGATAATCAAACTAGCAAGAGCTAGGATAATGGCGATGAAGAGAGGGTCGTAGTTACTCAGTATAAAACCAAAAAGTGGAAAGAGTAGAACTCCGATGACGGCTGCGATAGATGCTGTGACACTAGACAGCGAAATCATACTACCAAGATAGAGAGTTCCAAAGAAAACAACTGCAAGGTAGAGACAGAAGACAGGCGCAAATCCGAAAATCACTCCCGCACTGGTTGCGACAGCCTTTCCACCCTTAAATCCTGCAAAGATAGGGAAGGTATGTCCAATGACAGCCAAAAGTCCAAAGATGAGAGGCGAAACTCCTTGAAGATGAAACATAATCGGAAGCAGTGTTGCTAGGGTTCCTTTGAAAAAGTCAATCACAAAGGTTGCCATACCAGCTTTCTTGCCTAAAATGCGGAAGGTATTGGTCGTTCCAGTGTTACCAGAACCATGCTCGCGCAGATTGATTTGAAAGAATACTTGTCCAATCCAGAGACCAGACGGAATCGAACCCAGCAGATAAGCTAGGATTAATAAAACTATTGTAATCATACTCCTATTATATCATGAAATGGAGAAGAAAGGCAGAGAATCTCTTCTGAAATTGTCACACCGGAGAAAGAAAAATTTTGCAAAATCCTTGGAAAACCTGTAGAATAGTAAAGATGAACGAATAGGAGGTTCCTTGTGTCAAAAAAGGAAATCAATATTAACAATTATAATGATGATGCCATTCAGGTGCTAGAAGGGTTGGATGCGGTCCGAAAACGTCCAGGGATGTATATCGGATCGACCGATGGCGCTGGGCTCCACCACCTAGTCTGGGAAATCGTCGATAATGCTGTCGATGAAGCCTTGTCTGGATTTGGTGACCGTATTGATGTGACCATTAATAAAGACGGCAGTTTAACGGTTCAAGACCACGGACGTGGGATGCCGACTGGAATGCACGCGATGGGAATCCCAACAGTTGAGGTTATCTTTACCATTCTTCACGCCGGAGGGAAATTCGGTCAGGGTGGCTACAAGACATCTGGTGGTCTCCACGGGGTGGGTTCTTCCGTTGTTAACGCTCTTTCAAGTTGGCTAGAAGTTGAAATCACTCGCGATGGTGCAATTTACAAGCAACGTTTTGAAAATGGTGGAAAACCTGTCACGACTCTGAAGAAAATCGGTACAGCGCCCAAGTCTAAAACAGGTACCAAGGTTACGTTTATGCCTGATGCGACGATCTTTTCTACGATAGACTTCAAGTACAATACCATCTCAGAGCGTCTTAATGAATCAGCCTTTCTCTTGAAAAATGTGACCTTGTCCTTGACGGATAAGCGAACAGATGAGTCTGTTGAGTTTCACTATGAAAATGGGGTACAAGACTTTGTTTCTTATCTGAATGAAGACAAGGAAACCTTGACACCAGTTCTTTACTTTGAAGGTGAAGACAATGGTTTCCAAGTGGAAGTAGCTCTTCAGTATAATGACGGATTTTCAGATAACATTCTATCCTTTGTTAATAACGTTCGTACCAAGGATGGGGGAACGCATGAAACAGGACTTAAGTCTGCCATTACCAAGGTTATGAATGACTATGCGCGTAAGACAGGTCTTCTCAAGGAAAAAGATAAAAACCTTGAAGGTTCCGACTATCGTGAGGGATTAGCAGCCGTTCTTTCTATCCTTGTTCCTGAAGAACATTTGCAGTTTGAAGGCCAGACCAAGGACAAACTTGGAAGCCCACTAGCTCGTCCGGTTGTAGATGGAATTGTGGCTGATAAGTTGACTTTCTTCCTCATGGAAAATGGGGAACTAGCCTCTAATCTTATTCGCAAGGCTATCAAGGCGCGTGATGCCCGTGAAGCAGCACGTAAAGCGCGTGATGAAAGCCGAAATGGTAAGAAAAATAAGAAAGATAAGGGCTTGTTGTCGGGTAAATTAACGCCAGCCCAGTCTAAGAATCCTGCTAAGAATGAACTCTATCTAGTTGAGGGGGACTCTGCCGGCGGTTCTGCCAAGCAAGGTCGTGACCGCAAGTTCCAGGCTATCTTGCCTCTACGTGGTAAAGTTATCAATACAGCCAAGGCTAAGATGGCAGATATCCTCAAAAACGAAGAAATCAACACCATGATTTATACCATCGGTGCAGGTGTTGGAGCAGACTTCTCTATTGAAGATGCCAACTATGACAAAATCATTATCATGACCGATGCGGATACAGACGGTGCCCATATTCAAACACTTCTCTTAACCTTTTTCTACCGTTATATGCGTCCGCTAGTTGAGGCGGGACATGTCTATATTGCCCTTCCGCCTCTTTACAAGATGTCCAAAGGAAAAGGCAAGAAAGAAGAAGTGGCCTACGCTTGGACAGACGGAGAACTTGAAGAACTCCGCAAGCAGCTCGGTAAAGGCGCTACCCTCCAACGCTATAAAGGGCTTGGTGAGATGAATGCGGACCAGCTCTGGGAAACAACCATGAATCCAGAAACCCGTACCCTTATCCGTGTCACCATTGAAGATCTGGCTCGCGCCGAACGTCGCGTCAATGTCCTTATGGGAGACAAGGTCGAACCACGACGTAAGTGGATTGAAGATAATGTCAAGTTTACGCTGGAAGAAGCGACAGTATTTTAAGTTAGTTTTTAATGAATGGGTATAAACATGAGAACTGAAACAGAAATGCTCGATGTAGTTTTAAAGACTGCTGAAACCTTACAAGTCACGGCTGTCGCCATGTCTGGTTCACGGACTGATACAAAAGCCTCAAAAGATGAATTTCAAGACTATGACGTAGTCTATGTTGTAGAGAATCTGGACGAGCTGATTACAGATTTATCTTGGTTGGACCAGTTTGGCAAACGCATTATCGAGCAAGAAGTTGGTCTTGGTCATCGCCGTCTATTTCTCATGCTCTTTGAAGATGGCAATCGCATTGATTTGACTCTCTGCCCTAAAGACCACATCCAAGAGTGGGTGGATAGCGAGGCTGGATTCACTGTTTTTGAAGACCCAGAACATTTATTTGAACCCTATTCGCAAAATCTAGAGCGTCACTGGATAACCCCAGCTACTGAAACGGATTTTAAAAATTCCTGCAATGAATTTTGGTGGGTATCAGCCTACGTGGTTAAGGGGATTTATCGCAAACAAGTCATCTATACGACGGACCATCTCTATGGCATTTGTCAACAAGAATTCTTGAAAATCTTAGCTTGGCAGGTTGCAAGTGATAGGAGAGTGGTCGACATAGGCAAGAATTATAAGTATCTTTTTAACTATTTACCTACTGAGAAAGAGAAAGAATTCTCAAATCTGCTTGATTTTTCAAGTATAGATAAAATCACTCAGTCTTTGTTTGCTACGATGGAACTTTTCCACCAAGAGGCTCAATTCCTTGCTTACAAGATGGGATTTGACTATGATATGGAAGTAGCTGAGAAAATGATTGAGTATGCTAAGGAGAGACTTCTTAATCGCTAACTAACTAAAGACCTTAATTTAAAAGATTAAACTACAGAAAGAGTCGTTTGGTTATTTGTAGTAACTGAACACGGGACTAATTTTATTCGGAAAAAAGTCAAATCGTCTTGACTTCATTGAACCCTACATCGATTTTCTATTTTTCTACAGACATTTTTGGCAAGCCAAATCGTCCCTTTATATCTTAAATGAACACTTTTTCTGTAAAAACCTACTTAACATTCTTTGAAAGGAGTTGAACATGCCCTAGATACTGTGTGAAAAAGATAAATTCTCTAGTGAGTATCGCTAACTGCAAGAATTTTCTATTTTCACTTGATATTTTACGGGCTCTGTATCCTATATGTCTAACATTCAAAATATGTCCCTGGAGGACATCATGGGAGAGCGCTTTGGTCGCTACTCCAAATACATTATTCAAGACCGGGCTTTGCCAGATATTCGTGATGGCTTGAAGCCGGTTCAGCGTCGCATTCTTTATTCTATGAATAAGGATGGCAATACCTTTGATAAGAGTTACCGCAAGTCGGCCAAGTCTGTCGGTAACATCATGGGGAATTTCCACCCACACGGTGACAGTTCTATCTATGATGCCATGGTTCGTATGTCACAGGACTGGAAAAATCGTGAGATTTTGGTTGAAATGCACGGTAATAACGGTTCTATGGACGGAGATCCGCCTGCGGCTATGCGTTATACTGAGGCACGTCTGTCTGAAATTGCTGGCTATCTTCTTCAGGATATCGAGAAGAAGACAGTTCCCTTTGCTTGGAACTTTGATGACACCGAAAAAGAGCCGACAGTCTTGCCAGCAGCCTTTCCAAATCTCTTGGTAAATGGATCGACTGGTATTTCGGCTGGATATGCGACAGATATTCCACCTCATAATTTAGCTGAGGTCATCGATACAGCTGTTTACATGATTGACCATCCAACTGCCAAGGTGGATAAACTCATGGAATTCTTGCCTGGACCAGACTTCCCGACTGGAGGGATTATCCAGGGTCGTGATGAAATCAAGAAGGCCTATGAAACTGGGAAAGGGCGCGTGGTTGTTCGTTCCAAGACTGAGATTGAAAAGCTAAAAGGTGGTAAGGAACAAATTGTTGTTACTGAGATTCCTTATGAAATCAACAAGGCCAATCTAGTCAAGAAAATCGATGATGTTCGTGTCAATAACAAGGTTGCAGGAATTGCTGAGGTTCGTGATGAGTCTGACCGTGATGGTCTTCGTATCGCGATTGAACTCAAGAAAGACGCTAACACCGAGCTCGTTCTTAACTATCTCTTCAAATACACTGACCTGCAAATTAACTACAATTTTAACATGGTGGCTATTGACAATTTCACACCTCGTCAGGTTGGGATTGTTCCAATCCTGTCTAGCTACATTGCCCACCGTCGTGAAGTGATTTTGGCGCGTTCACGCTTTGATAAGGAAAAGGCTGAGAAACGTCTCCATATCGTTGAAGGTTTGATTCGTGTGATTTCGATTTTGGACGAAGTCATTGCGCTTATCCGTGCTTCTGAGAATAAGGCTGACGCCAAGGAAAATCTCAAGGTCAGTTATGATTTTACTGAAGAGCAGGCTGAGGCTATCGTAACCTTGCAACTGTACCGTTTGACCAATACCGATGTGGTTGTCTTGCAGGAAGAAGAAGCAGAACTTCGTGAAAAGATTGCCATGCTTGCGGCTATTATCGGTGATGAGCGGACTATGTACAATCTCATGAAGAAAGAACTTCGTGAGGTTAAGAAGAAATTTGCCACTCCTCGTTTGAGTTCTTTAGAAGACACTGCGAAAGCAATTGAGATTGATACAGCTAGTCTGATCGCCGAGGAAGATACCTATGTCAGCGTTACCAAGGCAGGTTATATCAAGCGTACCAGCCCACGTTCCTTTGCCGCTTCAACCCTGGAAGAAATTGGCAAGCGTGATGATGACCGTTTGATCTTTGTACAAGCTGCTAAGACAACACAGCATCTTTTGATGTTCACAAGTCTTGGAAATGTCATTTATCGACCAATCCATGAATTGGCAGATATTCGCTGGAAGGATATTGGAGAGCATCTGAGCCAAACCATCACAAACTTCGAAACTAACGAAGAAATCCTTTATGTGGAAGTCGTGGATCAGTTTGATGATGCGACAACCTATTTTGCTGCAACTCGTCTTGGTCAAATCAAGCGTGTAGAGCGAAAAGAATTCACCCCATGGCGGACCTACAAGTCTAAGTCTGTCAAGTATGCTAAGCTCAAAGACGAGACAGACCAGATTGTAGCAGTGGCTCCGATTAAACTAGATGATGTTCTTTTGATTAGCCAAAATGGTTATGCCCTTCGTTTCAATATCGAAGAGGTACCAGTTGTCGGTGCTAAGGCTGCAGGTGTCAAAGCTATGAACCTGAAAGCAGATGATGTCCTCCAATCCGCCTTTATCTGTAACACCTCATCCTTCTACCTCTTGACCCAACGTGGAAGTTTGAAACGTGTTTCTATTGCCGAAATTCCGGCAACCAGCCGTGCCAAACGTGGCTTACAAGTCTTGCGTGAGTTGAAAAACAAACCGCATCGTGTCTTCTTGGCAGGAGCGGTTGCAGAACAAGGCTTTATTGGTGATCTCTTCAGTACAGAAGTGGAAGAGAACGACCAAACGCTGCTTGTTCAATCAAACAAAGGAACAATCTATGAAAGCCGATTGCTAGACTTGAACTTGTCAGAACGCACTAGCAACGGAAGCTTCATTTCTGATACTATTTCAGATGAAGAAGTTTTTGACGCTTATCTTAAAGAAGTATTTACAGAAGTCAAATAAGTGAAATGAAGAATCAGTTCTAAGAGCTGGTTCTTTTTTATTGAAGAAATTTTCTGAAAATTACAAAATATACTTGCTATTTTAGAAAAATAGTGTAGAATAAAAGAAATAGGTTTTTAGAATAAGGAGTGGAATATGACAGTAACGATTGATTGGGAAAATCTCGGTTTTTCCTATATGAAATTACCTTATCGCTATATTGCTCATTTTAAAAATGGACAATGGGATCAAGGAGAGCTTACAGAGGATGCAACCTTGCATATTTCAGAGTCTTCTCCAAGTCTTCACTATGGTCAACAAGCATTTGAAGGTTTGAAAGCTTATCGTACTAAGGATGGTAGTGTTCAACTTTTCCGTCCTGACGAAAATGCTAAACGCCTGCAACGGACATGTGATCGTCTCTTGATGCCCCAAGTTTCCACAGAAATGTTTGTAGAAGCTTGTAAGGCAGTTGTCCGTGCGAATGAAGAATATGTACCACCATATGGAACAGGTGGAACTTTATATCTTCGCCCTCTTTTGATTGGAGTAGGAGATATTATTGGGGTTAAACCAGCAGAAGAGTACATTTTCACCATCTTTGCTATGCCAGTTGGAAATTACTTTAAGGGTGGATTGGTTCCAACCAACTTCTTGATTCAGGATGAATACGATCGTGCGGCTCCAAATGGTACAGGTGCGGCTAAGGTTGGTGGAAACTATGCTGCCAGTCTCTTACCAGGGAAATTGGCCAAGTCACGTCATTTCTCAGATGTTATCTATCTAGACCCATCAACTCATACAAAGATTGAAGAAGTCGGATCAGCTAACTTCTTTGGAATTACAGCTGATAATGAATTTGTAACACCATTGAGTCCTTCTATATTGCCATCTATTACCAAGTATTCTTTGCTTTATTTGGCAGAACATCGTTTGGGCTTAACTCCTATTGAGGGGGATGTCCCAATTGATAACCTTGACCGTTTTGTAGAGGCAGGTGCCTGTGGTACCGCAGCTGTTATTTCTCCAATTGGTGGAATTCAGCACGGTGATGATTTCCATGTTTTCTATAGTGAAACAGAAGTAGGCCCTGTGACTCGCAAACTCTATGATGAGTTGACAGGAATTCAGTTTGGCGATATTGAAGCGCCAGAAGGTTGGATTGTAAAAGTAGATTAAAATAAACAAAAGGAGATTTTTGATGAAATCGAAAAAGTGGCTCTTAACAGCAGGAGTGGTCCTGAGTACAACAGCTCTGTTAGTGGCTTGTGGAAAAGCTGATAAAGAAGCAGATGCACCGACAACATTTTCATATGTCTATGCAGTAGATCCAGCATCTTTGGACTATAGTATAGCGACTCGTACATCTACAACAGATGTCATCGGGAACGTGGTTGATGGCTTGATGGAAAACGACCAGTATGGAAATGTTATTCCTTCCTTGGCTGAGGATTGGTCTGTGTCAAAAGATGGTTTGACTTATACCTACAAACTTCGTAAAGGAGTTAAATGGTACACTTCTGAAGGTGAAGAATATGCAGAAGTAACAGCCCATGACTTTGTGACAGGACTAAAACACGTAGCTGACGGTAAGTCAGATGGTGTCTCTCTCATCCAAAATTCAATCAAGGGCTTGGATGCCTACATGACTGGTGAGACCAATGATTTCTCTACAGTTGGTGTCAAGGCCTTGGACGATTACACAGTTGAATATACCCTAAACAAACCTGAAAGCTTCTGGAACTCTAAAGTCACAACAGCAACGATGTTGCCTGTAAATGAAGAGTTTTTGAAGGCATCAGGTAAAGATTATGGAGCAGTTACTCCAGCAGGGATTCTCTACAATGGTCCTTATATCTTGAAAACCTTAACATCTAAATCGTTGATTGAATACGAGAAAAATCCAAATTACTGGGATAAAGAAAAGGTAAAAATCGAGAAGATTAAATTGACTTACTACGATGGTTCTGATCAGGAATCCTTGATTCGTAGTTTCTCTTCTGGTGCATATACGACAGCTCGTCTCTTCCCAAGTAGCTCAAACTTTGCTTCTACTTTGGAACAATACGGAGATAAAATCACTTATAGCCCACAGGACTCAAGTAGCTATTACTTCACCTTTAACGTAAATCGTCAGTCATATAATAAAACTGCGAAAACAAGTGAAGAGCAAAAAACTTCAACTAAAGAAGCTATGCTTAATAAGGACTTCCGTCAGGCTATCAACTTTGCCTTTAACCGCCATTCTTATGCTGCACAGCTAAATGGTGAAGATGGTGCGGACAAGATTATTCGTAACAGTCTAGTTCCAGATAACTTTGTGCAAGCAGGTGGTAAGAACTTTGGTCAAATCGCTCAAGCAGAGTTGGTGAACTATGGTGACCAATGGAAAGGTGTTGAGCTAGTTGACGGTAAGGATTCTATCTACAACCCTGATAAGGCTAAAGCTGCTTTCGAAAAAGCTAAGAAAGACTTGGAATCTAAAGGGGTAACTTTCCCAATTCACTTGGATGTTCCAGTTGAACAAACAGATACCATCGCCGTTCAACAAAGTAACTCTTTCAAACAGTCAATCGAATCAACACTTGGTGCTGAAAATGTTGTCATCGACGTTCTTCAAATGACAGATAATGAAAAGGAAACAATCACTTCACAAGCGCGTGTTCCTTCTCAAAAAGACTATGATTTGAACAGTACAGGATGGGCTCCAAGTTATCAAGACCCAGCATCTTACTTGAATATCATGGATCCTAAATCAGGTTCTGCTATGAAGCACCTAGGTATTACTAAAGGGAAAGATAAGGATGTTGTAGCTAAACTTGGTTTAGATGAGTATAAGAAATTATTGGATGATGCGGATTCAGAAACTACGAATCTTGAAGAGCGCTATGAAAAATATGCCAAGGCTCAAGCTTGGTTGACAGATAGTTCATTATTGATGCCAACAGCCTCATCTGGTGGTTCTCCAGTTGTAAGTAATGTCGTACCATTCTCAAAACCATACTCACAAGTTGGTATTAAGGGTGACCCATATATCTTTAAAGGAATGAAATTGCAAAAAGATATCGTTACAACAAAAGAATATGAAGAAGCACTGAAAAAATGGCAAAAAGAAAAATTGGAATCAAACGGTAAGTACCAAAAAGAACTAGAAAAACACATTAAATAAAGCAGAAAACTCTATATCAGACATGGAATGATATAGAGTTTTTTCTTGCTAGTTTTGGGATTTTCTTGTAAAATAGAAAAAGTGAAGAGAGGTATGAAATGAGCAAGAAAGATAAAAAAATTGAAATTCAAGTAGCAGATGCCAAGGTTAATGTAGGAAAAGACAGTTTTGAAGGCTATACATTGACAATTGGTAAAAAAGTTATCGGAGAAATTGCCGAATTAGACGGACAATTTGCCATCATAAAGAATGGAAACGTCGATAGTTTTTATAAAAAATTGGAAAAAGCTGTGGAAATTTTGATTGAAAATTATAATTTAGCAAAATAAGTCTTGTTTTTTTGAAATTTTCATGATATAATAGACCATGTTGATTGTAGGAGAGATAGCGAAGAGGCTAAACGCGGCGGACTGTAAATCCGCTCCTTCGGGTTCGGGGGTTCGAATCCCTCTCTCTCCATTTCATCAATGGGGTATAGCCAAGCGGTAAGGCAAGGGACTTTGACTCCCTCATGCGTTGGTTCGAATCCAGCTACCCCAGTTCTTAGGTAATGATCAAGATAAAAAGCAAAATATCTTAGGGTATTTTATTTTTATAATTGAAAGACGTGAACGATATGAACATGTCCTTGCGGGTGCTTAGGAAAAAAATTATAAGTATGTCAAGTTTAAGAAAAACTTGATTGTTGGAGGATTTTTTAGATGAACGAATTTGAAGATTTGCTAAATAGCGTTAGCCAAGTTGAGACTGGTGATGTTGTTAGTGCTGAAGTATTGACAGTTGATGCGACTCAAGCTAACGTTGCAATCTCTGGAACTGGTGTTGAAGGTGTCTTGACTCTTCGCGAATTGACAAACGATCGCGATGCAGATATCAATGACTTTGTTAAAGTAGGAGAAGTATTGGATGTTCTTGTACTTCGTCAAGTAGTTGGTAAAGATACTGATACAGTTACATACCTTGTATCTAAAAAACGCCTTGAAGCTCGCAAAGCATGGGACAAACTTGTTGGTCGCGAAGAAGAAGTTGTTACTGTTAAAGGAACTCGTGCCGTTAAAGGTGGACTTTCAGTAGAATTTGAAGGTGTTCGTGGATTTATCCCAGCTTCAATGTTGGATACTCGTTTCGTACGTAACACTGAGCGTTTTGTAGGTCAAGAATTTGATGCTAAAATCAAAGAAGTTGACGCTAAAGAAAACCGCTTCATCCTTTCACGTCGTGAAGTTGTTGAAGCAGCTACAGCAGCAGCTCGCGCTGAAGTATTTGGTAAATTGGCTGTTGGTGATGTAGTAACTGGTAAAGTTGCACGTATCACAAGTTTTGGTGCTTTCATCGACCTTGGTGGTGTTGACGGATTGGTTCACTTGACTGAATTGTCACACGAACGTAACGTATCACCAAAATCAGTTGTAACTGTTGGTGAAGAAATTGAAGTTAAAATCCTTGATCTTAACGAAGAAGAAGGACGTGTCTCACTTTCACTTAAAGCAACAACACCTGGACCATGGGATGGCGTTGAGCAAAAATTGGCTAAAGGTGATGTAGTAGAAGGAACAGTTAAACGTTTGACTGACTTCGGTGCATTTGTTGAAGTATTGCCAGGTATCGATGGACTTGTTCACGTATCACAAATTTCACACAAACGTATTGAAAATCCAAAAGAAGCTCTTAAAGTAGGTCAAGAAGTTAAAGTTAAAGTTCTTGAAGTTAACGCAGATGCAGAGCGCGTATCACTTTCTATCAAAGCTCTTGAAGAGCGTCCAGCTCAAGAAGAAGGACAAAAAGAAGAAAAACGTGCTGCTCGTCCACGTCGTCCAAAGCGTCAAGAAAAACGTGATTTCGAACTTCCAGAAACACAAACAGGATTCTCAATGGCTGACTTGTTCGGTGATATCGAACTTTAATCAAATTGAAAATTCACAAAATCCTTTGTTTACTAAACAAGGGATTTTTCTTTTGTCTGTAAGCCTTTTTTGATATAATAGTCCTATGTTAGAATCAGAAAAACAATCACGTTATCAAATGTTAAATGAAGAGCTCTCTTTTTTATTGGATAGTGAAACCAATGTTTTGGCTAATCTTTCCAACGCCAGTGCTCTTCTAAAATCACGCTTACCTAATACCGTATTTGCAGGCTTTTATCTGTTCGATGGAAAGGAATTGGTTCTAGGTCCTTTCCAAGGAGGTGTTTCCTGCATCCGTATTGCACTGGGAAAAGGTGTTTGTGGGGAGGCAGCTCATTTTCAGGAAACTGTTCTGGTTGGTGATGTAACAATTTATCCCAACTATATTTCTTGTGATAGTCGAGCTAAAAGTGAAATTGTTGTGCCGATGATAAAGAATGGTCAATTACTTGGAGTTCTGGATCTGGATTCTTCAGAGCTTGATGATTATGATGCTATGGATCGAGATTATTTGGAACAATTTGTCGCTATTTTGCTTGAAAAGACAGAATGGGACTTTACAATGTTTGGGGAGAAAGCCTAATGTATCAAGCACTTTATCGAAAATATAGAAGTCAAAACTTCTCCCAGTTGGTTGGTCAAGAAGTTGTGGCTAAGACTCTTAAACAAGCAGTAGAGCAAGAGAAAATAAGTCATGCCTATCTTTTCTCTGGTCCACGTGGAACGGGAAAAACTAGTGTGGCTAAGATCTTTGCCAAAGCTATGAACTGTCCCAATCAAGTGGGTGGTGAACCTTGTAATAACTGCTATATTTGCCAAGCGGTGACGGATGGTAGTTTAGAAGATGTCATCGAAATGGATGCAGCCTCTAATAATGGGGTTGATGAAATTCGTGAAATTCGTGATAAATCTACCTACGCCCCTAGTCTTGCCCGTTATAAGGTTTATATCATAGACGAGGTTCACATGCTGTCTACAGGAGCTTTTAATGCCCTTCTAAAGACGCTGGAAGAGCCAACACAGAATGTGGTCTTTATTTTGGCCACTACTGAATTGCACAAGATACCTGCTACGATTCTATCTCGTGTGCAACGTTTTGAATTTAAATCAATTAAGACACAGGATATTAAGGAGCATATTCGCTATATCTTAGACAAAGAAAATATCAGTTCTGAACCAGAAGCTGTGGAAATCATTGCTAGACGGGCTGAAGGTGGAATGCGGGACGCCTTGTCTATTTTAGATCAAGCCCTGAGTTTAACACAGGGAAATGAGCTGACGACTGCTATCTCTGAAGAAATTACTGGCACAATTAGTCTATCAGCCTTGGATGATTATGTGGCTGCCTTGTCTCAACAGGATGTTCCCAAGGCTTTGTCTTGCTTGAATCTTCTTTTTGACAATGGTAAGAGCATGACTCGTTTTGTGACCGACCTTTTACACTATTTAAGAGACTTGTTAATTGTTCAAACAGGGGGAGAAAACACTCATCATAGTCCAGTCTTTGTAGAAAATTTGACACTTCCTCAAGAAAATCTGTTTGAAATGATTCGCTTAGCGACAGTCAGTTTAGCAGATATTAAGTCTAGTTTGCAGCCTAAGATTTATGCTGAGATGATGACTATCCGTTTGGCAGAGATTAAGCCTGAACCAGCTCTTTCTGGGGCAGTTGAACATGAAATTTCTGCATTGAGACAGGAAGTTGCGCGTCTTAAACAAGAACTCGCAAATGTGGGAACTGTACCCAAGACAACAAGTCCAGCACCTAGTCGCCCAGCAGCAGGCCAGACAGTCTATCGTGTGGATCGCAATAAAGTGCAATCTATCCTACAAGAGGCCGTCGAAAATCCTGATTTAGCACGTCAAAATCTGATTCGCTTGCAGAATGCCTGGGGAGAAGTGATTGAAAGTCTTGGTGGGCCGGACAAGGCTTTGCTAGTTGGTTCTCAACCGGTTGCCGCCAATGAGCACCATGCTATTCTTGCTTTTGAGTCTAACTTCAATGCTGGTCAAACCATGAAACGGGACAATCTCAACACCATGTTTGGTAACATCCTCAGTCAGGCAGCAGGTTTTTCACCCGAAATTTTAGCCATTTCCATGGAGGAATGGAAAGAAGTTCGAGCAGCCTTTTCAGCCAAAGCCAAATCTTCTCAAACTGAAAAAGAAGCAGAAGAAAGTCTGATTCCAGAAGGATTTGAATTTTTGGCTGATAAAGTGAAGGTAGAGGAAGACTAAAGAAAGATTTCATGATACAATAAGTTTATGAATAGACAACAATTTATTATCATTGCGCTGTTTACAGCTGCTGAGACCTATTTTTTCAATGAAGCTTGGATGACTGGTCGTTATATTATGGCAGCCTTTTGGGCCATTTTGCTCTTTAGAAATTTCCGAGTTAGTTACTTGATGGGCAAGATTGTAGATGTCATTGACCAGCATTTAAAAGGAAAAGACTAGTCCTCAGCTTCTAGACAAAATAAAAGCCTTTTAGGCTTTTTTTTGTTATACTATAAAAGTATATTTATTGACCTTTTACCGTATTTTCTAGGGAAATCAAGTATGTTTCCAGTAAGCACTGTAAAGGCCTTGAAAAAGAAAGGAACTATCATGTCAGTATTAGAGATCAAAGATCTTCACGTTGAGATTGAAGGAAAAGAAATTTTAAAAGGGGTTAACCTGACCCTGAAAACAGGAGAAATCGCCGCTATCATGGGACCAAATGGTACTGGTAAATCGACTCTTTCTGCCGCTATCATGGGAAATCCAAACTATGAAGTTACCAAAGGTGAAGTCTTGTTTGATGGCGTAAACATCCTTGAGTTGGAAGTGGACGAGCGTGCGCGTATGGGACTTTTCCTTGCTATGCAATATCCATCAGAAATTCCTGGTATTACTAACGCTGAGTTTCTTCGTGCAGCCATGAATGCTGGTAAAGAAGACGATGAGAAGATTTCAGTTCGCGAGTTCATCACTAAGCTAGATGAAAAGATGGAATTGCTCAACATGAAAGAAGAAATGGCTGAGCGTTACCTCAACGAAGGTTTCTCTGGTGGTGAGAAAAAACGTAATGAGATTCTTCAACTTTTGATGTTGGAACCAACTTTTGCCCTTTTGGATGAGATTGACTCTGGTCTTGATATTGATGCCCTTAAAGTTGTTTCTAAAGGTGTTAATGCCATGCGTGGTGAAGGCTTTGGTGCTATGATTATCACTCACTACCAACGTCTTTTGAACTACATCACACCTGATGTGGTACACGTCATGATGGAAGGTCGTGTTGTCCTTTCAGGTGGTCCAGAATTGGCTGCGCGTTTGGAACGTGAAGGATACGCAAAACTAGCTGAAGAACTTGGCTACGACTACAAGGAAGAATTGTAATTCCCTCGTATCTTTTAGGAGAAGTAAATGACTAAAGAAAATATTAAACTTTTTTCAGAAATGCACGCTGAACCAAGCTGGTTGGCTGACCTCCGTCAAAAAGCTTTTGATAAGATTGAGACTTTGGAATTACCAGTTATTGAGCGTGTCAAATTCCACCGTTGGAATCTTGGTGATGGAACGATTACAGAAAGTGAGCCATCAGCAAATGTTCCAGATTTCACAGCTCTAGATAATCACTTGAAGTTGGTACAAGTAGGAACTCAAACTGTTTTTGAGCAAACTCCAGTTGAGTTGGCTGAACAGGGTGTTGTCTTCACAGACTTCCATTCAGCTTTAGAAGAAATTCCAGAGCTGATCGAAGAATTCTTCATGGCATCTGTTAAGTATGACGATGACAAGTTGGCAGCCTACCATACAGCTTATTTCAATAGTGGTGCTGTTCTCTATATTCCTGATAACGTGGAAATTGCTGAACCAATCGAAGGAATTTTCTATCAAGACAGCGATAGCGATGTGCCGTTTAACAAGCATATTATGATTATCGCTGGTAAAAATTCTAAGATTAGTTATTTGGAGCGTTTAGAGTCACGTGGTGAAGGAAGTGCCAAAGCAACTGCCAATATCACAGTGGAAGTGATTGCACGTTCTGGTGCGCAAGTGAAGTTTGCGGCTATCGACCGTCTAGGTGAAAACGTCACTGCTTACATTAGCCGTCGTGGTAAATTAGGCAACAATGCAAGCATTGACTGGGCAATCGGTGTCATGAACGAAGGAAACGTCGTTGCTGACTTTGATAGCGACTTGATTGGAAATGGTAGCCATGCAGATCTCAAGGTTGTAGCTCTTTCAAGTGGCCGTCAGGTACAAGGGATTGATACCCGAGTAACTAACTATGGTTGCAACTCAATCGGAAATATCCTTCAACATGGGGTTATTCTTGAAAAAGCAACCTTGACCTTCAATGGTATTGGTCACATTATCAAGGGTGCCAAGGGAGCAGATGCGCAACAAGAAAGTCGTGTTCTTATGCTTTCAGACCAAGCGCGTTCAGATGCCAATCCAATTCTTTTGATTGACGAAAATGATGTTACTGCAGGTCACGCAGCTTCTATCGGTCAGGTAGATCCAGAAGATATGTATTACCTCATGAGCCGTGGCTTGGATAAGGCAACTGCAGAACGCTTGGTTGTTCGTGGTTTCCTTGGATCTGTTATCGTTGAGATTCCAGTCAAGGAAGTTCGTGATGAAATGATTGCAACTATCGAAGAAAAATTGTCAAAACGCTAAGGGGTAGCCTATGTTAGATGTAGAAGTGATTCGCAAGGATTTTCCAATTTTAGACCAGATTGTTAATGATGAACCATTGGTTTATTTGGACAATGCTGCGACGACACAAAAACCACTAGCAGTTCTGGAGACGATTAACCGCTACTATGAGAACGACAATGCCAATGTTCATCGTGGCGTTCATACCTTGGCAGAAAGAGCGACAGCTTCTTATGAAGCCGCTCGTGAAACTATTGGTGAGTTTATCAATGCAGGGTCTACAAAGGAAGTTCTCTTTACCAGAGGAACGACAACCAGTCTGAACTGGGTGGCACACTTTGCAGAGGAAGTCTTGACTGAGGGAGACCAGGTTTTGATTTCTGTCATGGAACATCATTCCAACATCATTCCTTGGCAGGAGGCCTGTCGCAAGACTGGAGCAGAGCTTGTCTATGTTTATCTCAAGGACGGAGCTCTGGATATGGATGATTTGCGAACTAAATTGACTGACAAGGTCAAGTTTGTTTCGCTAGCTCACGCCTCCAATGTTCTTGGTGTGGTTAATCCAATCAAAGAAATCACTCAAATGGCCCACCAAGTGGGAGCCATCATGGTGGTGGATGGTGCTCAGTCTACTCCTCATATGAAGATTGATGTCCAGGACTTGGATGTGGACTTCTTTGCCTTTTCAGGTCACAAGATGGCTGGTCCGACTGGTATCGGTGTTCTTTATGGTAAAGAAAAGTATCTGGAACAAATGTCACCAGTAGAATTTGGCGGCGAAATGATTGATTTCGTTTATGAACAATCTGCTAGTTGGAAGGAATTGCCTTGGAAATTCGAGGCAGGAACTCCTAATATGGCTGGTGCAATCGGACTTGCTGCGGCAGTAGATTATCTTGAAAAGATTGGTATGGATGCCATTGAAGCCCATGAACAAGAATTGATCGCATACGTCTATCCAAAACTGCAGGCGATTGAAGGATTGACTATTTACGGTTCGCAGGACTTGGCTCAACGTTCGGGTGTCATTGCCTTTAACCTAGGTGACCTTCATCCGCACGACCTTGCGACTGCTTTGGATTATGAAGGAGTGGCTGTTCGTGCGGGTCACCATTGCGCTCAACCCTTGCTCCAGTATTTGGATGTCCCAGCTACAGCTCGTGCAAGTTTTTATATCTACAATACCAAGGCAGATTGCGACAAGCTAGTCGATGCCTTACAAAAGACAAAGGAGTTTTTCAATGGCACTTTCTAAACTAGATAGCCTTTATATGGCAGTGGTAGCGGACCATTCGAAAAATCCACATCACCAAGGGAAGTTGGAAGACGCTGAGCAAATCAGTCTCAACAATCCGACCTGTGGAGATGTCATCAATCTCTCTGTCAAGTTTGATGTAGATGACCGTTTGGAGGATATCGCTTTTCTAAATTCAGGTTGCACCATCTCTACAGCATCTGCTAGTATGATGACGGACGCAGTTTTAGGAAAAACCAAACAAGAAATATTAGAACTTGCAACTATTTTTTCTGAAATGGTTCAAGGGCAAAAAGATGAACGCCAAGACCAACTAGGCGATGCAGCTTTCTTATCAGGTGTTGCCAAATTTCCTCAACGAATCAAGTGTGCAACCCTAGCTTGGAACGCCCTGAAGAAAACAATTGAAAATCAAGAAAATCAGTAAGACAAGTTTCTTTTGTCTTATGAATCAGTAGAAATGAAGAATGAAAGAAAGGATATTATGGCTGAAGAAAGAGTAGAACCAAAACCAATTGACCTTGGTGAATATAAATTTGGTTTCCATGATGATGTAGAGCCTGTCCTATCGACAGGAAAAGGATTGAATGAAGATGTCATTCGTGAACTATCAGCTGCTAAGGGAGAACCTGAGTGGATGCTAGAATTCCGTTTGAAGTCTTATGAAACCTTCAAGAAAATGCCCATGCAAACTTGGGGAGCAGACTTGTCAGAGATTGATTTTGATGACTTGATCTACTACCAAAAACCATCTGACAAACCAGCTCGTTCATGGGATGAAGTTCCTGAAAAAATTAAAGAAACCTTTGAACGTATCGGGATTCCGGAAGCTGAGCGTGCCTATCTAGCAGGTGCCTCTGCCCAGTATGAGTCAGAAGTGGTTTACCACAACATGAAGGAAGAGTTCCAGAAGTTGGGGATTATCTTTACAGATACGGATTCTGCCCTCAAGGAATACCCAGACTTGTTTAAACAATACTTTGCTAAGTTGGTACCGCCAACAGATAACAAATTGGCTGCCCTTAACTCAGCAGTATGGTCTGGTGGAACCTTTATCTACGTACCAAAAGGGGTCAAGGTAGATATTCCTCTTCAAACTTACTTCCGTATCAACAACGAGAATACAGGTCAGTTTGAACGTACCTTGATTATCGTTGATGAGGGAGCAAGTGTCCATTATGTAGAAGGATGTACAGCGCCAACTTATTCAAGTAACAGCTTGCACGCTGCCATCGTAGAAATCTTTGCCTTGGATGGAGCTTATATGCGTTATACGACTATCCAAAACTGGTCTGATAACGTCTATAACTTGGTAACCAAACGTGCTAAAGCTCAAAAGGATGCCACTGTTGAGTGGATTGATGGTAACTTGGGTGCTAAAACAACCATGAAATACCCATCTGTTTACCTAGATGGAGAAGGGGCGCGTGGTACCATGCTCTCTATTGCCTTTGCCAATGCAGGGCAACACCAGGACACTGGTGCCAAGATGATCCACAATGCTCCACATACCAGCTCGTCTATTGTGTCTAAATCCATCGCTAAAGGCGGAGGAAAGGTTGACTACCGTGGACAGGTAACTTTTAATAAGAACTCTAAGAAATCTGTTTCTCACATCGAGTGTGATACCATTATCATGGATGACTTGTCAGCATCAGATACCATTCCGTTTAACGAAATTCACAACTCACAAGTCGCTTTGGAACACGAAGCTAAGGTATCTAAGATTTCAGAAGAGCAACTCTATTACCTCATGAGCCGTGGATTGTCAGAATCTGAAGCAACTGAGATGATTGTAATGGGATTTGTAGAACCCTTTACAAAAGAACTTCCAATGGAATATGCAGTTGAGCTGAACCGCTTGATCAGCTACGAAATGGAAGGATCAGTTGGGTAAAATTTGATTTTAGATTTACCCAAGGTCAAGAACTTTGAAGATGAACTTCTAACAAAAAATCGCGGTTTAAATCGCGATTTTTTTTTATAATTTTTCGTTGATAAATCGGATAAACTGATTCCACCAAACTTTTAAGAAGAAAGCTTTTTCAACTTTCTTTTCTGCTACCATTTCGAAACTAGGGCGTTCTGTGGTAATGTAACCTTGACCAATCAAGTCCTTGTCTTCATAAGTCAAATGTCCAACCACTGTTCCGGCTTCAAGTGGTGCTGGGATTGCTTTAGAATCAGGAGTGAATTGAACAGATTGGGAAGATTGACTTCCAACACGTTCAATTAGAGAGATATCATCTTTGGCAACGGCAGTGACCGTATCTTCTTTTCCATCTTGTACAGGTGCTTTGCTATCTTGGTAGGCATCGCCTTTTTGAACGATTTTGCGAAGCGTGAATGTAGAAGAAATATAATCCATTAGTGAGGATGTAGCTGTGAAGCGAGCGTAAGGATTATTGTCCTGATGGTCTGCATTCAAAACAACTGTGATAACCCTCATCCCTTTTTCAACAGTAGTACCAACAAAAGATTCTCCAGCCTTGTCTGTTGTTCCTGTCTTAAGGCCATCAAAACCACCGCGATAAGCAGGCATACCCTCTAACATGTAGTTGGTAGAAGTGATTGTCATCCCAGCAAAAGTAGATGAAGGTTTTTTAGTGATTTCCAAGACTTGTGGGTATTTTTTGATGAGGTTGCGAGCAACGATAGCGACATCATATGCACTGAGTTTATTTTCATCATCTTTTTTAGAGCCCGGGTAAATGTTATCCCCTAGAGTCTCATTGTTCAGACCCGTCGTATTGACAACAGTAGCATCCTGAATTCCCCATTCCAAGAGTTTTGCCCGCATCATATCGACGAAGTCTTTTTCTGAGCCAGCAATTTTCTCTGCTAAGGCAATAGCTGCACTGTTAGCACTAGATACTAATGTTGCTTCAAGTAGTTGTTCGACGGTGTAATTACGAGCCTCCATAGGAACATTACTTGCTTCAGAATTAGTTGTTAATTTGTAAGGATAGTCAGAAATATCTACTGGGGTAGATAGTGTAATACTTCCATTTTCCAAGGCTTCATAGACAAGATAGACCGTAATCAATTTTGTGATGGAAGCAATTTCGACAGGTTGGGTTGCATCTTTTTCATAGAGAATTTTACCAGTATTCGCCTCAACGGCAATTGCATGTTTAGCAGCAATATTAAAATCTTGAGCAGCAACAGTAGATGCTGAGCCAATAACGGAAAGGCTTAAAAGAGTTAAAATTATTTTTTTCATAGTAAGTTTATTCTATCATAAAGAAAAAAATATTCCCAGTTTCATGATATAAGAAAGAAGCTTTTTTGAAAGTGTGGTAAAATAGATGAATGGAGGTACCTCATGTTTCGTAAGAATAAATTATTTTTTTGGACCAGTGAGATTTTACTATTAACCATTATCTTTTATTTATGGAGAGAGATGGGAGCGATTATTACACCTTTTGTAAGCGTTGCAAACACTATAATGATTCCCTTTCTTTTAGGTGGCTTTTTATATTATTTGACCAATCCTATTGTAAATTTTTTACAAAAGTATTTCAAAATTAACCGTATCATTGGTATTCTACTAACCTTGTGCGCCTTGGTTTGGGGGCTAGTTATTGGGGTAGTCTATCTCTTACCGATTTTGATTAATCAGCTGACAAGTTTGATTGCAACAAGTCATAGTCGTTTGCAAGATTTGATTGTGGATTTATCTACTTATCCAGCCTTTCAAAATTTAGATATTCAAGCGACGATTCAACAGTTAAATCTCTCCTATGTAGATATTCTACAGAATATCCTAAATAGTGTAACGAATAGTGTTGGAAGTGTCCTATCTGCGCTCTTTAGTACTGTTTTGATTATTATCATGACCCCTGTATTTTTAATTTATTTTTTGTTAGATGGTCACAAGTTCTTGCCGATGCTTGAACGTACTGTTTTAAAGCGAGACAAGTTGCATATTACAGGTCTTTTAAAAAATTTGAATACTACAATTGCTCGATATATTAGTGGAGTTGCTATTGATGCGATTATTATTGGTTGTTTGGCCTTTATCGGATATAGCGTAATCGGTTTGAAATACGCTTTGGTCTTCGCTATCTTTTCAGGATTAGCCAATCTCATTCCTTATGTAGGCCCAAGTATTGGTTTGATTCCGATGATTATCGCTAATGTCTTTACTGATCCTCATAGAATGCTGATTGCAGTTGTTTATATGCTGATTATTCAACAAGTGGATGGAAATATTCTTTACCCTCGAATCGTTGGTGGTGTGATGAAGGTTCATCCAATTACGATTTTAGTATTACTTTTGTTATCAAGTAATATCTATGGTGTCATTGGTATGATTGTCGCAGTACCAACCTATTCTATCTTAAAAGAAATTTCTAAGTTTTTATCACGCTTGTATGAAAATCATAAAATAATGAAAGAACGAGAAAGAGAATTAGCTAAGTAAAAGTCAGGAAATTCCTGATTTTTCTTTTTCATTAAAGAAGTGATAGGAGTAGAATTACCGTTTAGATTAGCAGATTAAGAATAATTCACAAAAACTTTGTAAAACACTTGCAATTTAGCTGAAATTTGATAAAATAGTAAGGAAAGTTAGACTGTATTGCCTACTGTCTATCTATAAAATATATTTTATTGGAGGCTTTTACTCAAATGGCAAAAGAAAAATACGATCGTAGTAAACCACACGTTAACATTGGTACTATCGGACACGTTGACCACGGTAAAACTACTTTGACAGCAGCTATCACAACTGTTTTGGCACGTCGCTTGCCTTCATCAGTTAACCAACCTAAAGACTATGCGTCTATCGATGCTGCTCCAGAAGAACGCGAACGCGGTATCACAATCAACACTGCGCACGTTGAGTACGAAACTGAAAAACGTCACTACGCTCACATCGACGCTCCAGGACACGCGGACTACGTTAAAAACATGATCACTGGTGCCGCTCAAATGGACGGAGCTATCCTTGTAGTAGCTTCAACTGACGGACCAATGCCACAAACTCGTGAGCACATCCTTCTTTCACGTCAGGTTGGTGTTAAACACCTTATCGTCTTCATGAACAAAGTTGACTTGGTTGACGACGAAGAATTGCTTGAATTGGTTGAAATGGAAATCCGTGACCTATTGTCAGAATACGACTTCCCAGGTGACGATCTTCCAGTTATCCAAGGTTCAGCTCTTAAAGCCCTTGAAGGTGACACTAAATACGAAGACATCGTTATGGAATTGATGAACACAGTTGATGAGTACATCCCAGAACCAGAACGTGACACTGACAAACCATTGCTTCTTCCAGTCGAAGACGTATTCTCAATCACTGGACGTGGTACAGTTGCTTCAGGACGTATCGACCGTGGTATCGTTAAAGTCAACGACGAAATCGAAATCGTTGGTATCAAAGAAGAAACTCAAAAAGCAGTCGTTACTGGTGTTGAAATGTTCCGTAAACAACTTGATGAAGGTCTTGCCGGAGATAACGTAGGTGTACTTCTTCGTGGTGTTCAACGTGACGAAATCGAACGTGGACAAGTTATCGCTAAACCAGGTTCAATCAACCCACACACTAAATTCAAAGGTGAAGTTTACATCCTTACTAAAGAAGAAGGTGGACGTCACACTCCATTCTTCAACAACTACCGTCCACAATTCTACTTCCGTACTACTGACGTTACAGGTTCAATCGAACTTCCAGCAGGTACTGAAATGGTAATGCCTGGTGATAACGTGACAATCGACGTTGAGTTGATCCACCCAATCGCCGTAGAACAAGGTACTACATTCTCTATCCGTGAGGGTGGACGTACTGTTGGTTCAGGTATGGTTACAGAAATCGAAGCTTAATTCGATTTAGTTCCCAGAAGAACAATTATTTAAGTCAGACACTAAAAGAATCTTGCTTTGCAAGGTTCTTTTTTTAAAAAAATAAAAAGATAGACCTGATAAAGTCCAGATCCATCTAATAAGTTATTTTCAAGTGACTAGTTCGCTCCAAACACTAACATTCGATATAGTAGAGGTTTCACCAGCTGGAACCCATTTGTTAGTTCCTAAGTATCTAACTTCTAGTTTACGAACATTTACTATGTAAGATGCTTTTAGCCTGATGTAACCATAAGTGTAGGGTGGTACGTTATGGGATACTGAGTGATTTAAACTAAGTCAAAATCCAGACTCAGGAGCAGAAAAGCTAACAGCTGCACTTAAAGTTAGGGTAGCTCCAGCTTTTCCACCATAAGCAGTTGAACTTAGAGATCCTGATGTAGCGCTGCTCTTATAAGAGTGAGAGGAGCTAGTTCTATAGTCTGCAACACCAGTTGCATTAGAACGAGTCTGATACGTAGATTTAGACTCTAAATAGGCGTCTCTAAGTTCAGTCGTATAAAATGACAATAACTCTCCTGTGTTGATATCTTTTACAACACGATTAGATACAATTTCATAATTTGTGCAAGGATAGACATCAGCAAAAACCGTAGATGTTGTGACTAAGAAAAATAGATTTGATAGAACAGAGAAAAACAATAATTTCAATTTAATCATAAAAAAATGTCTATTCTTCATGATCAAAAGATTATTTTTTCAATCCTTTGAAAGTCATAATGCAACCCGAAAGGATACTGAGAGTTCCTATAGGTCTCCAATATAGCTGCCAAAAGAATAAATTTATTCTTCCTTTCAGTGTCTCATCGGGTCCAGCATAATAGGGGTTGATGTGAAATAATAAAAAACCAAAACATAAAACTATGATTCCGGTTAAGAATAAAATGTCCTTATTTACTTTCCTCATAAAATCTCCTTTTATTTAATTTTAAGCGTTTTCTATTATTAGTATACGTCAAAAAAATAAAAAAACAAGTCTATTTATTTATTTATTAATTTATATGGTATAATAAAATAGTTGGAGAGTTTTTTTACTACGAATCTTATGTAGTTTTACAAAAAAGAGGCTAGATAAAAACTCAATTTTAGGAGAAAATGAAGTAAAATTTCCCACAATAAAACGCATAATATCAAGGTTCAATACCTGATATTATGCGTTTTTGATTTTAAAGACTTTTTGCCCAGCCTCAATGAGGGCTTTATTTTACATAGAGTTCTTGATTTTTTAGGACAATTTCTCGTACACTTGCAAACTTCTTAAGTTTTTTGATTTCTTCTGGATGAGTGACGAGAGTGATAACGTAACCTTCCTTGCCCATACGACCAGTACGGCCAGCACGGTGAGTGTAGGTTTCGCTATCTCTAGGAACATCAAAGTTTACGACACATTCGAGGCTATCGATATCAATTCCACGAGCCAGAAGGTCTGTTGCGAGAAGTAGGGTTAGTTGCTTGTCTTTAAACTTTTCTAAGATGACTTTTCTGAACTTGACATTGACATCACTAGCGAGGGAAACAGCCAAGATATCCCGATACTGTAGTTTTTCTTCTGCACTTCCAAGGTCTGATAGGCTGTTAAAGAAGACAAGACCTCGGAAATCCTCTACATGAGCCAGTTTTCGTAGCATATCCACTCGGTGACGTTGATCTACCTGCATGTAGAAGTGCTGGATGTTGTCCAATTTTTGGTCAGAGAGATTAATGGTACGTGTGTTAGGCGCAATCTTCTTTTGGTCAAACTTGGTTGTCGCACTCATATAGACAAGTTGGTGGTCACGAGGTGCGTAGTGAGTAATTTTCTCGACAAAGTGTATCTGAGAATCATCTAGTAATTGGTCGAATTCATCCAGGATGATGGTTTCCACATTCATCATCTTGATTTTTTTCAATTTAATCAGTTCAAAGATACGGCCAGGGGTTCCAATCAGAATTTCTGGTCCTTTTTTGAGTCGTTCAATCTGGCGTTTCTGACTTGAACCTGATAGAAAGAGTTGGGCTGTCAAACCGATAGCTTCTGCCCACGTTTTACATACGTCAAAAATCTGTCCAGCAAGCTCCGTATTTGGTGCTAGAATCAATAGTTGCTGCACTTTTTTCTTTTGTAGTCTGAGAAGGCTTGGTAGGAGGTAAGCGAGGGTCTTGCCTGTTCCTGTTGGGCTAACTCCCAGTAGGTTTTCTCCTGCAAGGATAGGCTCAAATAGTTGAGTTTGAATGGGGGTAAATTCTTGGAAACCGAGTTGGTCGCTCAGTTCTTGCCATTCAGTCGGTAGTTTGGTTTTCATTTTTCTGCCTCAAATCTAATGCCAGCAGTCTGGCGCATGGTATATAGTAGGTCATGAACAGAGCTTGCATCGTCCAGCCAAGTCTGGTAGAGTGTCTGGTCTGGTTGCTGAATCATCTGTGCAAATGCAGCGACTTCCTCAGTCATCGTATGAGGAGCCTGTTGGATAGGAAGATGGACTTGATTTCCTTGGTGGTCGCTAAAAATAGCTGAGCAAATATGCTCAATCGTGTTTAGGGTCAAGGTTCCATCTGCTGTGTAAATCTCACAAGGAAGAATGGAAGTAATGTTTTTCCCAGCCTTGATGTGGACTTGAAAGTCAGGGTAGAAGAGGATACCGTCTCCATTTAAATCAATACTGTTTTCAAGCTGTTGAGCCTGGTAAGTCGCGTCATTAGCTTTTCCAAAAAGACGAACGGCAGCATAGAGGGGATAAATCCCCAAGTCCATAAGGGCTCCACCAGCAAAACTGTCTGAAAAGACATTAGGTGTCTTCCCAGCCAACAAATCTGGCATTTTGGAAGAATACTTGGCATAATTGAAATCAGCTCCTAAGATTTGCTTGTCTGCCAAAAAGTTTTTGATAGTAGTGAAAGCTTTCTCGTGATAATTACGAGCTGCTTCAAAGATAAAACAATTATTTTTCTCAGCTGTTTGAATCAAATTCAGCCATTCTTGTGGTTGAGTGACAGCTGGCTTTTCATGAATGACGTGTTTACCAGCAGTCAAGGCAGCTTTTGCCTGAGCAAAATGCAAGGAGTTTGGGCTAGCAATATAGACTACATCAAAGGAGCTCTTGAAGAAGTCCTCTAATTGATCAAAGAGTTGGATATTCTGATAGCGAGAAGCAAAGGTTGCCGCAGTTTCTAGTTTTCTAGAATAGACTGCGACCAGCTGGTATTCTCCACTGATATGGGCTGCTTCTATGAAGTGGTGACTGATAGCCCCTGTTCCGATGACACCTAATTTAAGCATAGTTACTCCTTTTCCAATTTCAAATCCTTCTTTCATTATAACATAGATAGACAGGACTATCCAACAGAGGGGAAAAAATTTCAAATAAGCTACTAGGTCTTTTCCAAAGAAAGTGGTACAATAATGAGATGAGTAAATGAAATGGGAGGGAAAATGAGGTTATTACCTATAAGAAAAATATCACGTCAGTCTAAGAGGCTAGCGCTTTTTTTGACGTTTTGTGCAGGATATGTAGATGCCTATACGTTTATTGTGCGAGGGAATACTCTTGTAGCTGGACAAACTGGGAATGTCGTATTTCTTTCAGTGGGACTTATTCAACATAATGTGTCAGATGCGAGTGCTAAAGTAATGACCTTGCTAGCTTTTATGATGGGGGTCTTTTTACTAACAGTTTATAAGGAAAAATTGCGAATTGTGAAAAAACCAATTTTGTCACTGATTCCTTTGGCAATCTTATCAATAGTTATCGGTTTTGTGCCGCAGACTGTAGATAATATCTATCTGGTGCCACCCTTGGCCTTCTGTATGGGGTTGGTGACAACCGCTTTTGGAGAAGTATCGGGTATTGCTTATAACAATGCATTTATGACAGGGAACATCAAACGGACCATGCTGGCTTTTGGAGATTATTTCCGAACTAAGCACACTCCTTTTTTGCGTGAAGGGATTATCTTTGTAAGCCTGCTTAGTAGTTTTGTCCTTGGTGTTGTCTTTTCAGCCTATTTGACGATTTTCTATCATGAAAAGACCATTCTTGGTGTTCCTATTATGATGAGTATTTTTTACCTCAGCATGCTTTTTGCATCTTGGCAGAAAAAAGTAAAAGAAAAAGCTTCATTTTAGGTGTTATTACTTGTAAGAAAATAGGAGATATGCTATACTTGAAGAGTTGACTATGCACGATCCTGTGCAACCGCACGAACATCGTTGCTGATTATTCAAGTTTAAGTGGTTCGTCCCACGATGCTAGGCGAGTCTTCACAAAAAATTAGGGGAAACCCATAAAAATCATAGGAGGTGCATAATGAGCACATACGCAATTATCAAAACTGGCGGAAAACAAGTTAAAGTTGAAGTTGGTCAAGCAGTTTACGTTGAAAAATTGAACGTTGAAGCTGGTCAAGAAGTTACTTTTAACGAAGTTGTTCTTGTTGGTGGTGAAAACACTGTTGTCGGAACTCCACTTGTTGCTGGAGCTACTGTAGTTGGAACTGTTGAAAAACAAGGAAAACAAAAGAAAGTTGTTACTTACAAGTACAAACCTAAAAAAGGTAGCCACCGTAAACAAGGTCACCGTCAACCATATACAAAAGTTGTCATCAACGCAATCAACGCTTAATTTTAAGGAGAACACATGATACAGGCAGTCTTTGAGAGAGCCGAAGATGGCGAGCTGAGGAGTGCGGAAATTACTGGACACGCCGAGAGTGGCGAATACGGCTTAGATGTCGTGTGTGCATCGGTTTCTACGCTTGCCATTAACTTTATCAATTCTATTGAGAAATTTGCAGGCTATGAACCAATCCTAGAATTAAACGAAGATGAAGGTGGCTATCTGATGGTTGAAATTCCAAAAGATCTCCCTTCACACCAGAGAGAAATGACCCAGTTATTCTTTGAATCATTTTTCTTAGGTATGGCAAACTTATCGGAGAACTCTTCTGAGTTCGTCCAAACCAGAGTTATCACAGAAAACTAACACGGAGGAAAACATTATGTTAAAAATGACTCTTAACAACTTGCAACTTTTCGCCCACAAAAAAGGTGGAGGTTCTACATCAAACGGACGTGATTCACAAGCAAAACGTCTTGGAGCTAAAGCAGCTGACGGACAAACTGTAACAGGTGGATCAATCCTTTACCGTCAACGTGGTACACACATCTACCCAGGTGTAAACGTTGGACGTGGTGGAGACGATACTTTGTTCGCTAAAGTTGAAGGCGTAGTACGCTTTGAACGTAAAGGACGCGATAAAAAACAAGTTTCTGTTTACCCAATCGCTAAATAAAAAGGTCCAGTGAACCTTTTTATCCCGAGCCTTGAAATCTAAAGGTGAGGAAGCTAGAAGTAGCATTAAATAAGGCTTTCCGAGTTTTCGGAGAGCCTCTTTTTTTGTTTTGATACCCACGATGATACCCATATTTTAAAAACCAATGTGCGAAGCGAACTTGTCGGTTACTCTATTTTATAATGAAAAAATAGTTGAATGTAGAGCTTTTAGAGTCATGAAATTTATAAGAGAATAAGATATTCTAAAAATTACTAAGGTTTGATATTATAACTGTATCTAAGTAGGAAAGCAGGAATATGGAAAGGAGTGAGCCTATATGAAAAAATTATCATAATGATAGTCTGTTCAATCTCTTTTCTTGTTTTATCTGCTTGCGTTAGTAACAAAAAACTTATTCTTCCTGAACCTGAAACGATCTCTGTAATTTCCCTGCAGAAAACAATCTCTGAAGATATTAAAACTATAACCAAGAGAGAAGAAATCTCAAAATTGATTGAGGAGATACAGAAACAGTCCAAATCTACAACTTTGGAGAGTTTCAATGATCAACCGACAAATGTTAAAGATTACATCATTATCAAATTCACTCATCAGAATGAAGAAAATGATAGTGTAGCCTATCTATATACTATGAAAGAAAAACAGTATATTGAGCAACCCTATGTTGGGATTTGGGAGGTAAGTCCAGATATAGCGAATAGGGTTGAAGAAGCTTATTCTAGTTGATTTATAGAATAAAAGAAATTTTTAGAGAGTTTTCTTGTATCATGTTTTAAACGGTAAATCAACAAGATTTGCTGTTTTTATTTGTTTGAAATAAAATGAGGACTGAAAAAAGATATCATTCTAATTCTTGTATTGGGGTATTAGAGTATTCGCTTAGACTTGAAAATTTCCAGACTTTTTTCCTTTTTGGAAAACTTCTAAAATATGGTATAATGAAAAGATAAAGAAGTTGGGGGTAGAAGATGAACATTCAACAATTACGCTATGTTGTGGCTATTGCGAATAGCGGTACTTTTCGTGAAGCTGCTGAAAAGATGTATGTTAGTCAGCCGAGTCTGTCTATTTCTGTTCGTGATTTGGAAAAAGAGTTGGGCTTTAAGATTTTCCGTCGGACCAGCTCAGGGACTTTCTTGACTCGTCGTGGTATGGAATTTTATGAAAAAGCGCAAGAATTGGTTAAAGGATTTGATATTTTTCAAAATCAGTATGCCAATCCTGAGGAAGAAAAGGATGAATTTTCCATTGCTAGTCAGCACTATGACTTCTTGCCACCAACCATTACGGCCTTTTCAGAGCGCTATCCTGATTATAAGAACTTTCGTATTTTTGAATCAACTACTGTTCAAATTTTAGATGAAGTAGCGCAAGGGCATAGTGAGATCGGGATTATCTACCTCAACAATCAAAATAAAAAAGGTATTATGCAACGGGTTGAAAAGCTAGGTCTGGAGGTCATTGAATTGATTTCCTTCCATACCCACATTTATCTCCGCGAGGGGCATCCTTTGGCTCAGAAAGAGGAATTGGTTATGGAGGATTTAGCTGATCTACCAACGGTTCGTTTCACTCAAGAAAAAGACGAGTACCTTTATTATTCAGAGAACTTTGTTGATACCAGTGCGAGCTCGCAGATGTTCAATGTGACAGACCGTGCTACTTTGAATGGTATTTTGGAGCGGACGGACGCTTATGCAACAGGTTCCGGATTTTTAGATAGTGACAGTGTCAATGGGATTACAGTCATTCGTCTCAAGGATAACCTAGATAATCGCATGGTCTATGTTAAACGTGAAGAAGTGGAGCTGAGTCAAGCTGGGACTCTCTTTGTAGAAGTCATGCAAGAATATTTTAATCAGAAGAGGAAATCATGAAAAAAAGAGGAATAGTGGCAGTCATTGTACTACTTTTGATTGGGCTTGATCAGTTGGTAAAATCCTATATCGTCCAGCAGATTCCACTGGGTGAAGTACGCTCTTGGATTCCCAATTTCGTTAGTTTGACCTACCTGCAAAATCGAGGTGCAGCCTTTTCTATCTTACAAGATCAGCAGTTGTTATTCGCTGTCATTACCCTGGTTGTCGTGGTAGGTGCCATTTGGTATCTACATAAACACATGGAGGACTCATTCTGGATGGTCTTGGGTTTGACCTTGATTATCGCAGGTGGTCTTGGAAACTTTATTGACAGGGTAAGTCAGGGCTTTGTTGTGGATATGTTTCACTTGGACTTTATCAATTTTGCAATTTTCAATGTGGCAGATAGCTATCTGACTGTTGGAGTGATTATTTTATTGATTGCAATGCTAAAAGAGGAAATAAATGGAAATTAAAATTGAAACTGGTGGCCTGCGTTTAGATAAGGCTTTGTCGGATTTGACAGAATTATCACGTAGTCTCGCGAATGAACAAATCAAATCAGGACAGGTCTTGGTTAATGGTCAAGTCAAGAAAGCTAAATACACAGTTCAAGAGGGTGATATCGTCACTTACCATGTACCAGAGCCGGAGGTCTTAGAGTATGTGGCTGAGAATCTTCCGCTAGATATCATCTACCAAGATGAGGATGTGGCCGTCGTTAACAAACCTCAGGGGATGGTGGTGCATCCGAGTGCTGGTCATACTAGTGGAACTCTAGTAAATGCCCTTATGTATCATATTAAGGACTTGTCGGGTATCAATGGGGTTCTACGCCCAGGAATTGTTCATCGTATTGATAAGGATACGTCTGGCCTTCTCATGATTGCTAAAAACGATGAGGCGCATCTAGCACTTGCCCAAGAACTCAAGGATAAAAAGTCTCTCCGAAAATATTGGGCTATTGTTCATGGAAATCTGCCTAATGATCGTGGTGTGATTGAAGCTCCGATTGGCCGTAGTGAAAAAGACCGTAAGAAACAGGCTGTGACTGCTAAAGGGAAGCCTGCAGTGACCCGTTTCCACGTCTTGGAACGTTTTGGTGATTACAGCTTGGTAGAGTTGCAGCTAGAGACAGGACGCACTCATCAAATCCGTGTTCACATGGCTTATATTGGCCATCCAGTCGCTGGTGATGAGGTCTATGGTCCTCGCAAGACTTTGAAAGGACATGGACAATTTCTCCATGCCAAGACTCTAGGCTTTACCCATCCGAGAACAGGTGAGACCATGGAATTTACAGCAGATATCCCAGAGATTTTTAAGGAAACATTGGAGAGATTGAGAAAGTAAGAATGAAAAAGAAATTAACTAGTTTAGCACTTGCAGGTGCTTTTTTATGCTTGTCATTTCATGGGAATGTTCAAGCTCAAGAAAGTTCAGGAAATAAAATCCACTTTATAAATGTTCAGGAAGGTGGCAGTGATGCGATCATTCTTGAAAGTAATGGACATTTTGCCATGGTGGATACAGGAGAAGATTATGATTTCCCAGATGGAAGTGATTCTCGTTACCCATGGAGAGAAGGAATTGAAACATCTTATAAGCATGTTCTGACAGATCGTGTTTCGCGACATTTAAAGGAATTGGGTGTCCAAAAACTTGATTTTATTTTGGTAACCCATACCCATAGTGACCATATTGGAAACGTTGATGAGTTACTGCAAACCTATCCAGTTGGTCGTATCTACATGAAAAAATACTCTGATAGTCGGATTACAACACCAACTCATCTATGGGATAATCTGTATGGCTATGATAAGGTTTTACAGACTTCTGCAGAAAAAGGTGTTTCAGTTATTCAAAACATTACACAAGGAGATGCTCATTTTCAGTTTGGGGACATGGATATTCAACTCTATAACTATGAAAATGAAACTGATTCATCAGGTGAATTAAAGAAAATTTGGGATGACAATTCTAATTCTTTGATTAGTGTAGTGAAAGTCAATGGTAAGAAAATTTACCTCGGAGGAGATTTGGATAATGCTCATGGAGCAGAAGACAAGTATGGTCCTCTCATTGGAAAAGTTGATTTGATGAAGTTTAATCATCACTATGATACCAATAAATCAAACACCAAGGATTTCATTAAAAATTTGAGTCCGAGTTTGATTGTTCAAACTTCGGATAGTTTACCTTGGAAAAATGGTGTTGATAGTGAGTATGTCAATTGGCTCAAAGAACGAGGAATTGAGAGAATTAACGCAGCCAGCAAAGACTATGATGCGACAGTTTTTGATATTCGACAAGATGGTTTTGTCAATATTTCAACTTCTTACAAGCAGATTCCAAGTTTTCAAGCTGGTTGGCATAAGAGTGCTTATGGAAACTGGTGGTATCAAGCGCCTGACTCTACAGGAGAATATGCAGTTGGTTGGAATGAAATCAAGGGTGAATGGTATTACTTCAACCAAACGGGTATCTTGTTACAGAATCAATGGAAAAAATGGAACAATCGTTGGTTCTATTTGACAGACTCTGGTGCATCTGCTAAAAATTGGAAGAAAATCAATGGAAGCTGGTATTATTTCAACAAAGAAAATCAGATGGAGACTGGTTGGCTTAATACTGGCGGTCAGACCTATTATCTATCAAATGATGGGGATATGATAACAGGATGGCGTAAGATTGATGGACAATGGTACTATTTTGCTCAATCAGGGGAAATGAAAACGGGCTGGGTAAAAGATAAAGAAACCTGGTACTATATGGATTCTACTGGTACCATGAAGACAGGCGAGATAGAAGTTTCTGGTCATCATTACTATCTAGAAGAATCAGGAGCTATGAAGCAAGGCTGGCTTAAAAAGGCAAATGATTGGTATTTCTATAAGGAAGACGGTTCACGAGCTGTTGGTTGGATTAAAGACAAGGATAAATGGTACTTCTTGAAAGAAAATGGTCAATTACTTGTGAACGGTAAGACACCAGAAGGCTATACTGTTGATTCAAGTGGTGCCTGGTTAGTGGATGTTCCGGTAGAGAAATCTGCTACAACTAGAGATACAAGTAACTCAGAAATAAAAGAATCCAATGAAGTAGTGAAAAAAGATCTTGAAAATAAAGAAACGAGTCAACACGAAAGTATTACAAGTTCTTCAACTAGTCAAGATTTGACTTCTTCAACTTCACAAAGCACTGAAACAAGTGCAAATAAATCGGAATCAGAACAGCAGTAAAAAAGAAGGTTTTAGGGCCTTCTTTTTCCTATCAACTCTTTTCTATTTCCTGCCATTCATGTTATAATGGATAAATATGAAGAATCGGAGTGAGACTATGAAATTCAAACGGATTGTCTTTAAGGTGGGGACTTCTTCTCTGACGAATGAGGATGGAAGTTTATCACGTAGTAAGGTAAAGGCTATTACCCAGCAATTGGCTATGTTGCACGAAGCTGGTCATGAGTTGATTTTGGTGTCGTCGGGTGCCATTGCTGCTGGTTTTGGAGCCTTAGGATTTAAAAAGCGTCCGACTAAGATTGCTGATAAACAGGCCTCAGCAGCGGTAGGACAAGGGCTTTTGTTGGAAGAATACACGACCAACCTTCTCTTGCGCCAAATCGTTTCTGCACAAATCTTGCTGACCCAGGATGACTTTGTGGATAAGCGCCGTTATAAAAATGCCCATCAGGCTTTGTCAGTTCTACTTAGTCGTGGGGCAATTCCTATCATCAACGAGAATGACAGTGTCGTTATTGATGAGCTCAAGGTTGGGGACAATGACACTCTTAGTGCCCAGGTAGCGGCCATGGTCCAAGCAGACCTTTTAGTCCTCTTGACAGATGTGGACGGTCTCTATACTGGAAATCCTAATTCAGATCCAAAAGCCAAACACTTGGAGAAAATCGAGACCATCAATCGTGAGATTATTGATATGGCTGGTGGAGCTGGCTCGTCAAATGGAACTGGGGGCATGCTAACCAAAATCAAGGCTGCAACTATTGCGACAGAATCAGGAGTTCCTGTTTATATCTGCTCATCCTTGAAGGCAGATGCTATGATTGAGGCGGCTGAGGAGACCAAGGATGGTTCTTACTTTGTTGCGCAAGAGAAGGGACTTCGTACCCAGAAACAATGGCTTGCATTCTATGCTCAGAGTCAGGGTTCTATTTGGGTTGATAAAGGGGCTGCAGAAGCTCTCTCCCAACATGGAAAGAGTCTTCTCTTATCTGGTGTAGTTGACGCAGAAGGGGCCTTTTCTTACGGTGATATTGTGACAGTATTTGACAAGGAAAGTGGAAAATCACTTGGAAAAGGACGCGTGCAATTTGGAGCATCTGCTTTGGAGGATATGTTGCGTTCTCAAAAAGCCAAAGGTGTCTTGATTCACCGTGACGATTGGATTTCCATTACTCCTGAAATCCAACTACTCTTTACAGAATTTTAGAGGTAAATTATGGTAAGTACACAAGAACAATTTGAACAGGTACAGGCTGTTAAAAAATCGATTAACACAGCTAGTGAAGAGGTGAAAAACCAAGCCTTGCTAGCCATGGCTGATCACTTATTAGCAGCTACTGAGGAAATTTTAGCAGCCAATGCCCTTGATATGGAAGCTGCTAAGGGTAAAATCTCAGATGTAATGCTGGATCGTCTTTATTTGGATGCAAGTCGTATAGAAGCAATGGCAACCGGGATTCGTGAAGTGGTTGCTTTACCAGATCCAATCGGTGAAGTTTTGGAAACAAGTCAGCTTGAAAATGGCTTGGTTATCACCAAGAAACGTGTAGCTATGGGAGTTATTGGTATAATCTATGAAAGCCGTCCAAATGTGACGTCTGATGCGGCTGCTTTGGCTCTTAAAAGTGGAAATGCAGTTGTTCTTCGTAGTGGTAAGGATGCCTATCAAACGGCCCATGCCATTGTCACAGCCTTGAAGAAGGGTTTGGAGACAACGACCATTCATCCAGATGTGATTCAACTAGTGGAAGATACCAGCCGTGAAAGTAGCTATGCTATGATGAAGGCCAAGGGCTATCTAGACCTGCTCATTCCTCGTGGAGGGGCTGGTTTGATCAATGCAGTGGTTGAAAATGCTATTGTACCAGTTATCGAGACAGGAACTGGGATTGTCCATGTTTATGTCAATAAGGACGCAGATGAGGACAAGGCACTGTCTATCATCAACAATGCCAAAACTAGTCGTCCTTCTGTCTGCAATGCCATGGAGGTTCTACTTGTTCATGAAGACAAAGCAGCAAGCTTCCTTCCTCGCTTGGAGCAAGTTCTAGTTGCAGAGCGCAAGGAAGCTGGACTGGAGCCAATTCAATTCCGTGTAGATAGCACAGCAAGTCAGTTTGTTTCAGGTCGAGTAGCTGAGGCCCAAGACTTTGACACCGAGTTTTTAGACTATGTACTAGCTGTTAAGGTTGTGAGCAGTTTAGAAGAAGCAGTTGCTCATATTGAAACCCACAGTACCCATCATTCGGATGCCATTGTGACGGAGAATGCTGAAGTTGCAGCTTACTTTACAGATCAAGTAGACTCTGCAGCAGTCTATGTCAATGCCTCAACGCGTTTCACCGATGGTGGCCAATTTGGTCTGGGTTGTGAAATGGGAATTTCTACTCAAAAACTGCACGCGCGTGGTCCAATGGGCTTGAAAGAATTGACCAGCTACAAGTATGTGGTTACTGGTGACGGACAGATAAGGGAGTAAAAAATGAAGATTGGATTTATTGGTTTGGGAAATATGGGAGCTAGCTTGGCCAAGGCTGTTTTGCAGGCCAAGACGGGTGATGACCTTCTCCTTGCCAATCGCAGTCAAGCCAAGGTGGATGCTTTCATTGCCGACTTTGGCGGTCAAGCTTCTAGCAATGAAGAAATCTTTGCAGAAGCAGATGTGATTTTTCTAGGTGTTAAGCCAGCTCAGTTCTCAGACTTGCTTTCTCAATATCAGACCATTCTTGAAAAACGAGGGAGTCTTCTTTTGATTTCGATGGCAGCTGGATTGACTTTGGAAAAACTCGCTAATCTTCTGCCAAGTCAACACCGAATTATTCGTATGATGCCGAATACCCCTGCTTCTATCGGGCAAGGAGTGATTAGTTATGCCTTGTCTCCTAATTGCAGGGCTGAGGACAGTGAGCTATTTTGTCAGCTTTTAAGCAAGGCTGGCCTCTTGGTTGAACTTGGGGAAGGCTTAATCGACGCGGCGACAGGTCTTGCAGGTTGTGGGCCGGCCTTTGTCTATCTCTTTATTGAGGCCTTGGCAGATGCAGGTGTTCAGACTGGATTGCCACGAGAGACAGCATTGAAAATGGCGGCTCAAACAGTGGTAGGAGCTGGTCAATTGGTCCTAGAAAGCCAAGAGCATCCTGGAGTATTGAAAGACCAAGTCTGCAGCCCAGGAGGTTCGACTATTGCTGGTGTAGCGAGCTTAGAAGCGCATGCTTTTAGAGGAACGGTCATGGAGGCAGTTGGTCAAGCCTACAAACGAACACAAGAATTAGGTAAATAAGAGGTAGTTTTGTCTGCCTCTTTTATGGTGGCTGATACTCTTCGAAAATCTCTTCAAACTGCGTCAGATTCCATCTGCAACCTCAAAACAGTGTTTTGAGCAACCTGCGGCTAGCTTCCTAGTTTGCTCTTTGATTTTCATTGAGTATTAAATGAGAAGACAAAAAAGATTGTCACAAACCCCTATTTTTTGATAGAATAGAAGTAGTAAAAAAGAAATGAGTTAGACATGTCAAAAGGATTTTTAGTCTCTCTTGAGGGACCAGAGGGAGCAGGAAAGACCAGTGTTTTAGAGACTCTGCTACCAATTTTAGAGGAAAAAGGAGTAGAGGTGCTGACGACCCGTGAACCTGGCGGAGTCTTGATTGGGGAGAAGATTCGGGAAGTGATTTTGGACCCAAGTCATACTCAGATGGATGCGAAGACAGAGTTACTTCTTTATATTGCCAGTCGCAGACAGCATTTGGTGGAAAAAGTTCTTCCAGCCCTTGAAGCTGGTAAGTTGGTCATTATGGACCGTTTCATCGATAGTTCTGTTGCCTATCAGGGATTTGGTCGTGGCTTGAATATTGACGCCATTGACTGGCTCAATCAGTTTGCGACAGATGGCCTCAAACCCGATTTGACACTCTATTTTGACATCGAGGTGGAAGAGGGACTGGCTCGCATTGCTGCTAATAGCAATCGTGAGGTCAATCGTTTGGACTTGGAAGGATTGGACTTGCATAAAAAAGTCCGTAAAGGCTATCTTTCTCTTCTGGATAAAGAAGGAAATCGCATTGTCAAGATTGATGCTAGTCTCCCTTTAGAGCAAGTTGTGGAAACTACCAAGGATATCTTGTTTGAGAGAATGGGCTTGATTAAATGAAACAAGATCAACTAAAGGCTTGGCAACCAGATCAGTTTGACCGCTTTGTCCGTGTCCTAGAACAAGACCAGCTCAATCATGCCTACCTCTTTTCAGGTTTCTTTGGAAGCTTGGAAATGGCTCAATTTTTAGCTAAGAGCCTCTTTTGTACAGATAAAGTAGGTGTTTTACCATGTGAGAAATGTCGAAATTGCAAGCTGATTGAACAGGGAGAGTTTCCCGATGTCACCTTGATTAAGCCAGTCAATCAGGTCATTAAGACAGAACGGATTCGGGAATTGGTGGGGCAGTTTTCTCAAGCAGGGATTGAAAGCCAACAACAGGTCTTTATTATCGAGCAAGCTGAGAAAATGCATCCTAATGCAGCCAATTCTCTGCTCAAGGTCATCGAAGAACCGCAGAGTGAGGTTTATATTTTCTTCTTGACAAGCGATGAAGAAAAGATTTTACCGACCATCCGAAGTCGGACCCAGATTTTCCACTTTAAAAAGCAAGAAGAAAAGCTCATCTTGCTCTTAGAACAAATGGGGTTGGTTAAGAAAAAAGCGACTTTTTTAGCTCAGTTTAGTCAATCGCAAGCAGAAGCAGAAAAGTTGGTTAATCAGGCAAGTTTTTGGACATTGGTCGATGAAAGTGAACGCCTGCTGACTTGGTTAGTAGCTAAGAAAAAAGAAAGTTATTTGCAAGTTGCCAAACTAGCTAGCTTGGCAGATGATAAGGAAAAACAAGATCAGGTTTTACGGATTCTTGAAGTTCTCTGTGGACAAGATATACTACAAGCAAGAGTTCGGGTAATTCTACAAGATTTGCTAGAAGCTAGAAAAATGTGGCAGGCTAATGTCAGCTTTCAAAATGCCATGGAATATCTGGCTTTGAAAGAAATATAAACTCAAAAATGAATGATAAAGAAAGGAAAGGGCTGTTTTATGGACAAAAAAGAATTATTTGACGCGCTGGACGATTTTTCCCAACAGTTACTAGTAACCTTGGCCGATGTGGAAGCCATCAAGAAAAATCTCAAGAGCCTGGTAGAGGAAAATACAGCTCTTCGTTTGGAAAATAGTAAGTTGCGCGAACGCTTGGGTGAGGTGGAAGCAGACGCTCCTGTCAAGGCCAAGCATGTTCGTGAAAGTGTCCGTCGAATTTATAAAGATGGTTTTCACGTATGTAATGATTTTTATGGACAACGTCGAGAGCAGGACGAGGAATGTATGTTCTGTGACGAGTTGTTGTACAGGGAGTAGGCATGCAGATTCAAAAAAGTTTTAAGGGGCAGTCTCCCTATGGCAAGCTGTATCTAGTGGCAACGCCGATTGGCAATCTAGATGATATGACATTTCGAGCTATTCAGACCTTGAAAGAAGTGGACTGGATTGCTGCTGAGGACACGCGCAATACAGGTCTATTGCTCAAGTATTTTGACATTTCTACCAAGCAAATCAGTTTTCATGAGCACAATGCCAAGGAAAAAATTCCTGATTTGATTGGTTTCCTGAAAGCAGGACAAAGCATTGCTCAGGTATCCGACGCGGGTTTGCCTAGCATCTCAGACCCTGGTCATGATTTGGTCAAGGTAGCTATTGAGGAAGAGATTGCAGTTGTCACAGTTCCGGGTGCCTCTGCAGGAATTTCTGCTTTAATTGCCAGTGGTTTAGCGCCACAGCCACATATCTTTTACGGCTTTTTACCGAGAAAATCAGGCCAGCAAAAGCAATTTTTCGACTCGAAAAAAGATTATCCTGAAACTCAGATTTTCTATGAATCTCCCCATCGTGTTGCAGATACGTTAGAAAATATGCTAGAAGTCTATGGTGACCGCTCGGTCGTTTTGGTTAGGGAATTGACCAAAATCTATGAAGAATACCAAAGAGGTACCATTTCTGAATTGCTGGAAAGCATAGCTGAAACGCCACTCAAGGGCGAATGCCTTCTCATCGTTGAAGGTGCCAGTCAGGATGTGGAGGAAAAAGACGAGGAGGACTTGTTCTTAGAAATCCAAGCCCGCATCCAGCAAGGTATGAAGAAAAATCAAGCCATTAAGGAAGTTGCGAAATACTACCAGTGGAATAAAAGTCAACTCTACGCAGCCTACCACGACTGGGAAGAAAATCAAGAAAATGACTAAACAGGGAAGTTTGCCTTCTTCCCTTTTTTTGTTATACTAGTAGAAGAAAAAATTAGAAAGATTTGTGGGTGTCAAACAGTCCAGTGGGGTGTTTTGATATGGACTTACGTCCCACCCAAAGAGGTATTAGTGTCGTGTCTCAATCTTATATCAATGTTATCGGTGCTGGTTTGGCAGGTTCTGAAGCAGCCTACCAAATTGCAGAACGTGGTATTCCAGTTAAACTTTATGAAATGCGTGGTGTCAAGTCAACACCCCAGCACAAAACAGACAATTTTGCTGAGTTGGTTTGTTCCAATTCTCTTCGTGGGGATGCTTTGACAAATGCTGTCGGGCTTCTCAAAGAAGAAATGCGTCGCTTGGGTTCAGTTATCTTGGAATCTGCTGAAGCAACCCGTGTTCCTGCAGGAGGAGCTCTTGCGGTGGACCGTGATGGTTTCTCCCAAATGGTAACCGAAAAAGTGGCCAACCACCCCTGGATTGAAGTGGTGCGTGATGAAATTACAGAATTGCCGACGGATGTTATTACGGTTGTCGCTACTGGTCCTTTGACAAGCGATGCCCTAGCTGAGAAGATTCATGCCCTTAATGATGGTGATGGGTTCTATTTCTACGATGCGGCAGCGCCTATTATCGACGTCAACACCATCGATATGAGCAAGGTCTATCTCAAGTCTCGTTATGATAAGGGAGAAGCTGCCTACCTCAACGCTCCCATGACCAAGCAAGAATTTATGGATTTCCATGAAGCCTTGGTTAATGCGGAAGAAGCACCGCTCAATTCCTTTGAAAAAGAAAAGTATTTTGAAGGATGCATGCCAATCGAAGTCATGGCCAAACGTGGCATTAAAACTATGCTTTATGGCCCTATGAAACCAGTCGGCCTTGAGTATCCAGACGATTATACAGGCCCTCGTGATGGAGAATTCAAAACACCTTATGCAGTGGTTCAGCTTCGTCAGGACAATGCAGCTGGTAGTCTCTATAATATCGTCGGTTTCCAGACCCACCTTAAATGGGGAGAACAAAAGCGTGTCTTCCAAATGATTCCAGGTCTTGAAAATGCTGAGTTTGTTCGTTATGGTGTTATGCACCGCAATTCTTACATGGATTCACCAAATCTTCTTGAGCAAACCTATCGCTCCAAGAAACAGCCAAACCTCTTCTTTGCTGGTCAAATGACGGGTGTGGAAGGCTATGTTGAGTCAGCTGCTTCAGGCTTAGTTGCGGGAATTAACGCGGCTCGTCTTTTCAAGGGAGAAAGCGAGACTATTTTCCCAGAGACGACAGCGATTGGAAGCTTAGCTCATTACATCACCCATGCCGACAGCAAACATTTCCAACCAATGAATGTCAATTTCGGAATCATCAAGGAGTTGGAAGGCGAACGTATCCGTGATAAGAAGGCTCGTTATGAAAAAATTGCAGAGCGTGCTCTTGCCGACTTAGAGGAATTTTTAACTGTCTAATTTTTTTGAAAGAATTGCTCATGATACTATAAAAATCTTAGAAATTGTGATAAAATAGGTAGGATAAAAGAAGGAGAGTGAAAATGGCGAATCCCAAGTATAAACGTATTTTAATCAAGTTATCAGGTGAAGCCCTTGCCGGTGAACGTGGCGTAGGGATTGATATCCAAACAGTTCAAACAATCGCAAAAGAGATTCAAGAAGTTCATAGCTTAGGTATCGAAATTGCCCTTGTTATCGGTGGAGGAAATCTCTGGCGTGGAGAACCTGCTGCAGAAGCAGGAATGGACCGCGTTCAGGCAGATTACACAGGAATGCTTGGGACTGTTATGAATGCTCTTGTGATGGCAGATTCATTGCAACAAGTTGGGGTTGATACACGTGTGCAAACAGCTATTGCCATGCAACAAGTGGCAGAGCCTTATGTCCGTGGACGTGCCCTTCGTCACCTTGAAAAAGGCCGTATCGTTATCTTTGGTGCTGGAATTGGTTCACCTTACTTCTCAACAGATACAACAGCGGCCCTTCGTGCAGCTGAAATCGAAGCGGATGCCATCCTTATGGCTAAAAATGGCGTAGATGGTGTTTACAATGCCGATCCTAAGAAGGACAAGACAGCTGTTAAGTTTGAAGAATTGACCCACCGTGACGTTATCAATAAAGGTCTCCGTATCATGGACTCAACAGCTTCAACCCTCTCAATGGATAACGACATTGACTTGGTTGTCTTCAACATGAACCAACCAGGCAACATCAAACGTGTCGTATTTGGTGAAAATATCGGAACAACAGTTTCAAATAATATCGAAGAAAAGGAATAAGAAAGATTATGGCTAATGCAATTATTGAAAAAGCTAAAGAGAGAATGACCCAGTCTCACCAATCACTTGCTCGTGAATTTGGTGGTATCCGTGCTGGTCGTGCCAATGCAAGCTTGCTTGACCGTGTACATGTAGAATACTATGGAGTAGAAACTCCTCTTAACCAAATCGCTTCAATTACGATTCCAGAAGCGCGTGTTTTGTTGGTAACACCATTTGACAAGTCTTCATTGAAAGACATCGAACGTGCCTTGAACGCTTCTGATCTTGGTATCACACCAGCTAACGATGGTTCTGTTATTCGTTTGGTTATCCCTGCTCTCACAGAAGAAACTCGTCGTGACCTTGCTAAAGAAGTGAAGAAGGTCGGCGAAAATGCTAAAGTGGCTGTCCGCAATATCCGTCGCGATGCTATGGACGAAGCCAAGAAACAAGAAAAAGCAAAAGAAATCACTGAAGACGAATTGAAGACTCTTGAAAAAGATATTCAAAAAGTAACAGACGATGCTGTTAAACACATCGACGACATGACTGCCAACAAAGAGAAAGAACTTTTGGAAGTCTAAAAATAAACAGAAAAACTCAGTTGGCATTGCTGGCTGAGTTTTATTCGAAAGAAGGAAATATGAATACAAATCTTGCAAGTTTTATCGTTGGACTCATCATCGATGAAAATGACCGTTTTTACTTTGTGCAAAAGGATGGTCAAACCTATGCTCTTGCTAAGGAAGAAGGTCAGCATACAGTAGGGGATACGGTCAAAGGTTTTGCCTACACGGATATGAAGCAAAAACTCCGCTTGACCACTCTAGAAGTGACTGCCACTCAGGACCAATTTGGTTGGGGAACTGTAACGGAAGTCCGTAAAGACTTGGGTGTCTTTGTGGATACAGGCCTTCCTGACAAGGAAATCGTTGTGTCACTCGATATTCTCCCTGAGCTCAAGGAACTTTGGCCTAAGAAGGGTGATCAACTCTACATCCGTCTTGAAGTGGACAAGAAAGACCGTATCTGGGGACTCTTGGCTTATCAAGAAGACTTCCAACATCTGGCTCGTCCTGCCTACAACAACATGCAGAACCAAAACTGGCCAGCCATTGTATACCGCCTCAAGCTGTCAGGGACCTTTGTCTATCTGCCAGAAAATAACATGCTTGGCTTTATCCATCCTAGCGAGCGCTATGCAGAGCCACGTTTGGGTCAAGTATTAGATGCGCGTGTCATTGGTTTCCGTGAAGTGGACCGTACCTTGAACCTCTCCCTCAAACCACGTTCTTTTGAGATGTTGGAAAATGATGCTCAGATGATTTTGACTTATTTGGAAAGCAATGGCGGTTTTATGACCTTAAATGATAAGTCATCTCCAGACGACATCAAGGCAACCTTTGGTATTTCTAAAGGTCAGTTCAAGAAAGCACTCGGTGGCTTGATGAAGGCTGGCAAAATCAAGCAAGACCAGTTTGGTACAGAGTTGATCTAGGGAGACTTATGAGAAAATCATTTTACACTTGGCTCATGACCGAGCGCAATCCTAAAAGTAACAGTCCCAAAGCTATCTTGGCAGACCTAGCTTTTGAAGAGTCAACCTTTCCAAAACACACAGATGATTTTGATGAGGTGAGTCGCTTTTTGGAAGAACATGCCAGTTTCTCTTTTAACCTAGGAGACTTTGACGCCATCTGGCAAGAATACTTAGAACACTAGCATGATTCATTGGGTTTGGGCTAGTAATTTCTCCACCCCTTTGCTATAATAAAAAGAAATAAAAGGATTAGAGAGGTTCTTTATTTGAAGGAACATTCAATAGACATTCAACTGAGTCATCCAGATGACCTGTTTCATCTTTTTGGTTCCAATGAACGCCATCTTCGTTTGATGGAAGAAGAGCTTGATGTGGTGATTCATGCTCGTACGGAGATTGTCCAGGTTTTGGGAGAAGAGTCTGCTTGCGAGGAAGCTCGTCAGGTTATCCAAGCTCTCATGGTCTTGGTGAACCGTGGGATGACCGTTGGTACGCCAGATGTGGTGACTGCAATTAGCATGGTCAAAAACGATGAAATAGACAAGTTTGTCGCCCTTTACGAAGAAGAAATCATCAAAGACAATACTGGGAAACCTATCCGTGTCAAAACACTGGGTCAAAAACTTTATGTGGACAGTGTTAAACAGCATGATGTGACCTTTGGAATTGGGCCTGCAGGGACAGGGAAGACCTTCCTTGCAGTGACCTTGGCAGTGACTGCCCTTAAACGTGGGCAGGTCAAGCGAATTATCCTAACTCGTCCAGCAGTGGAAGCAGGAGAGAGTCTAGGTTTTCTTCCGGGTGATCTTAAGGAGAAGGTAGATCCTTACCTTAGACCGGTTTATGATGCCTTGTATCAGATTCTTGGCAAAGACCAGACGACTCGTCTCATGGAGCGTGAAATTATCGAGATTGCGCCCCTTGCCTATATGCGTGGCCGGACCTTGGATGATGCCTTTGTCATTCTCGATGAGGCGCAAAACACGACCATCATGCAGATGAAGATGTTCTTGACTCGTTTAGGCTTTAATTCTAAGATGATTGTCAATGGAGATATCAGTCAGATTGATCTTCCGCGTAACGTCAAGTCTGGTCTGATTGATGCTCAAGAAAAACTCAAGAACATCCATCAGATTGACTTTGTTCATTTTTCAGCCAAGGATGTGGTTCGCCATCCTGTTGTCGCTCAGATTATCCGAGCTTATGAACCAGCACCAGTTAAAAAAGAAGAGAGCGAAGAATTAGATCCTCAACCTCTATCTGAAGGATAGTTCTTTTGTACTTAAAGTTATCTCAATACCAAGTATAAATTTGCTTTTTAAATATTTCATTCAATATCCTTATCTTAGTTAGAAACTTTTCAAGTGGTGGAATCCTATGGAATCAATCTTTTTAAAACTAGCCCAGTATCCCATAGTCGAGACTGAGCGTTTATTGCTTAGACCTGTAACCTTGGATGATGCGGAAGCAATGTTTGACTATGCCTCGGACAAGGATAATACACGTTACACTTTTCTAACCAATCAAAGCTTGGAAGAAACCAAGAATAACATTGCTCAGTTCTACTTGACCAATCCCTTGGGACGCTGGGGAATAGAACTAAAAAGCAATGGCAAATTTATTGGAACCATTGACTTGCACAAGATTGATCCTGTTCTTAAGAAGGCAGCTATTGGCTACATTATCAATAAAAAGTATTGGAATCAAGGATTGACGACAGAAGCCAATCGTGCCGTAATTAAGCTAGTTTTTGAGAAAATAGGAATGAACAAGTTAGTTGCTCTTCACGATAAGGATAATCCTGCGTCAGGAAAGGTCATGGAGAAATCAGGCATGCGTTTTTCCCACGAAGAAGCTTATGCTTGTATGGACCGGCATGAAGAAGGCCGAATCGTGACAAGAGTTCATTATGTCTTGACCAAGGAAGACTATTTTGCAAATAAATAAGCAGTTGAGAAGAAATTTTCAACTGTTTTTTCTTTCTCTTACGAATAATCTAAGAGAGGAGAAAATATGGAAGCAATTATCGAGAAAATAAAAGAGTATAAAATCATTGTCATCTGTACTGGTCTGGGCCTGCTTGTAGGCGGATTTTTCCTGCTAAAGCCAGCTCCACACACACCTGTCAAAGAAACGAATTTACAGGCAGAAGTTGTAGCTGTTTCCAAGGGTTCATCGACCGAAAAGGAAGTGAAGGAAGAAAAGGAAGAACCCCTTGAACAAGATCTAATTACAGTAGATGTGAAGGGGGCTGTAAAATCACCAGGGATTTATGATTTGCCTGTAGGTAGTCGAGTCAATGACGCTGTTCAGAAGGCTGGTGGCTTGACAGAGCAAGCAGACAGCAAGTCGCTCAATCTAGCTCAGAAAGTTAGTGACGAGGCTCTGGTTTACGTTCCCACTAAGGGAGAAGAGGCAGCTAGTCAACAGACTGGTTCTGGAGTGGCTTCTTCAACAAGCAAGGAAAAGAAGGTCAATCTCAACAAGGCCAGTCTTGAAGAACTCAAGCAGGTCAAGGGACTGGGAGGAAAACGAGCTCAAGACATTATCGACCATCGTGAGGCAAATGGGAAATTCAAGTCGGTTGATGAACTTAGGAAGGTCTCTGGCATTGGTGCCAAGACCATAGAAAAGTTAAAAGATTATGTTACAGTGGATTAAGAATTTCCCCCTTCCCCTAATTTACCTAAGTTTTCTATTGCTTTGGCTTTACTACGCTATTTTCTCAGCATCCTATCTTGCTTTGTTGGGCTTTGTTTTTCTGCTAGTCTGTCTCTTTTTCCAATTTCCGTGGAAATCAGCTAGTAAAGTTCTATTGCTTTGCGGAATATTTGGATTCTGGTTTCTGTTTCAAAATTGGCAACAGGGTCAAGCGAGTCAAAATTTGGCGGATTTTGTTGAAAGGGTACGGATTTTGCCTGATACTATTAAAGTCAATGGTGACAGTCTATCCTTTCGTGGCAAGTCTGATGGACGCATTTTTCAAGTTTATTATAAACTCCAGTCCGAGGAGGAGAAAGAAACCTTTCAAGCTTTAACCGACATTCATGAGATAGGACTAGAAGGGAAGCTTTCGGAGCCAGAAGGGAAGAGAAATTTTGGTGGTTTCGACTACCAAACCTATCTGAAAACTCAGGGAATTTACCAGATTCTCAATATCAAAAAAATCCAGTCACTTCAAAAGGTTGGCAGTTTGGATATAGGTGAAAATCTGTCCAGTGTACGCCGAAAGGCTGTAGTTTGGATTAAGACGCACTTTCCAGACCCTATGCGCAATTACATGACAGGACTCTTGCTGGGACATCTGGACACTGACTTTGAGGAGATGAATGAACTTTATTCTAGTCTAGGAATTATCCACCTCTTTGCCTTGTCGGGCATGCAGGTAGGTTTTTTCATGGATGGATTTAAGAAACTATTCTTGCGATCAGGCTTGACCCAAGAAAAGTTGAAATGGCTGACCTATCCCTTTTCCCTTCTCTATGCTGGTATGACAGGATTTTCAGCTTCGGTCATTCGCAGTCTCTTGCAAAAATTACTGGCTCAACATGGTGTTAAGGGCTTGGATAATTTTGCCTTGACGGTTCTTGTCCTCTTTATTATCATGCCCAACTTTTTCCTGACGGCGGGAGGTGTTTTGTCTTGTGCTTACGCTTTTATCTTGACCATGACCAGCAAAGAAGGGGAGGGGCTCAAGGCTATTGCCAGAGAAAGTCTGGTTATTTCTTTGGGAATATTACCCATTCTATCCTTCTATTTTGCGGAATTTCAACCTTGGTCCATCCTTTTAACCTTTGCCTTTTCCTTTCTTTTTGACTTGGTCTTCTTACCGCTCTTGTCTGTCTTATTTGCCCTTTCCTTTCTCTATCCAGTCATTCAGCTGAACTTTATCTTTGAATGGTTGGAGGGAATGATTCGCTTGGTATCACAGGTGGCAAGTAGACCTCTGGTCTTTGGACAACCCAATGCATGGCTTTTAATCTTATTGTTAATTTCCTTGGCTTTGATCTATGATTTGAGGAAAAATATCAAAAGAGTAGCTGGCTTTAGCTTACTTATTGTGGGTCTCTTTTTCTTGACCAAGCATCCACTGGAAAATGAAATTACCATGATGGATGTTGGGCAAGGGGAAAGTATTTTCCTACGGGATGTAACTGGGAAAACCATTCTCATAGATGTAGGTGGCAAAGCAGAATCTGATAAGAAAATTGAAAAATGGCAAGAAAAGGCGACGACCAGCAATGCCCAGCGAAGCTTGATACCCTATCTCAAAAGTCGTGGAGTAGCCAAGATTGACCAGCTGATTTTGACCAACACGGACAAGGAACATGTTGGAGATTTGTTGGATGTGACCAAGGCTTTCCATGTAGGCGAAATTTTAGTATCAAAAGGCAGTCTGAAGCAGAAGCAATTTGTGGCAGAACTACAGGCGACTCAAACCAAGGTTCGTAGTATGTCAGTGGGAGAGAACTTGCCAATTTTTGGAAGTCAGTTAGAAGTCCTATCTCCAAGGAAAATTGGAGACGGAGGTCATGAAGATTCCTTGGTTTTGTATGGAAAACTCTTGGATAAGCACTTTCTCTTCACTGGAAATTTGGAGGAGAAAGGAGAGAAGGACTTGCTGAAGCACTATCCTGACCTAGAGGTGGATGTTTTGAAAGCTAGCCAACATGGCTCTAAAAAATCATCAAGTTCAGCCTTTCTAGAAAAACTCAAACCAGAGATGACTCTCATCTCAGTTGGAAAGAACAATCGAACGAAATTACCCCATCAGGAAACTTTGACACGACTAGAAACTATCAATAGCAAAGTTTACCGAACTGACCAGCAAGGAGCTATACGCTTTAAAGGATGGAATAGTTGGAAAATCGAAAGTGTTCGATAGGAAGGACAAATATTATATATTAGTAAAACAAACTAAAAATATGTTGCATAATAATGATAAAAACGATATAATGAAAGCGTCTTCAATATTAATGATATAAAATCATTAAAAATTAGCAAAAACCGTTTAATTAGTTAGTTTATGATCTATTGGTCTTTTTTAGTCCAGTGTATCTGCTGTGAGCGTCCTTAAAACTTATCGGTATGATTGGAAAGTATAGTACGAACTATCACAGTCTCGTTATGATAGCTATTCTGAGTATAAAGTTGGTTCTGGCTGGAATTACGATCGTTATGAGGTACTAAACTACTACAGCGGAGGCTATTAATCCAAAAAGGAGGACTGGATATGTTGCAGCTTACTCATGTGACCTTAAAAACGCGACAAGTCATCTTACAAGATGTTGATTTTACATTTGAAAAGGGTAGGATTTATGGTATTCTTGCTATAAATGGCTCTGGAAAGACGACACTGTTCCGTGCCATTAGCAATTTAATTCCTATAAGTAGTGGAAATATTGCAGCCCCTCCTTCTTTATTTTATTATGAGAGTATTGAATGGCTGGATGGAAACTTAAGTGGGATGGACTACCTTCGTCTTATCAAAAACATCTGGAAGTCAGGGCTGAACTTTGGGGATGAAATTGCCTACTGGGAAATGTCTGACTATATCAGCCTTCCCATTCGCAAGTATTCCTTAGGCATGAAGCAACGCTTGGTGATTGCCATGTATTTCCTCAGTCAGGCCAAATGCTGGCTTATGGATGAGATTACAAATGGCTTAGATGAGTATTATCGACAGAAGTTTTTTGATAGGCTAGCACAAATCGATAGACAAGAACAGCTGGTTCTTTTAAGTTCCCACTATAAGGAAGAGTTGCTTGATGTCTGCGATAGAGTAGTAACCATTCATCAGGGGCAAATAGAAGAGGTTTAGTTTATGAAAGAAGTTAGTCTATTTTTATTAAAAAAAGTTTTCAAAAGTCGCTTAAACTGGATTATCTTAGCTTTATTTGTATCTGGACTCGGTGTTACCTTTTATTTTAATAGTCAGACTGCAAACTCCGTCAGCTTGGAGAGCGAGTTGGAAACCCATCTTGTAAAAAATGAGAGAGTCATCAATGAATATGAAGAGAAACTCTCCCAAATATCTGACACCAGCTCGGAGGAATACCAGTTTGCTAAAGAAAATTTAGACTCGCAAAAAAATCATTTGACTCAAAAGACAGAAATTCTGACTTTATTAAAAGAAGGGCGCTGGAAAGAAGCCTACTATTTGCAGTGGCAAGATGTAGAGAAGAGTTATGAAATTTTATCAAAGGAACCGACTGCTAGTTCTGACTTAAAAATGGCGGTTGACCGCGAACGAAAGACTTACCAAGCCCTATATCCCTTGAACATAAAAGCGCACAATTTAGTTTATCCGACCTACGGGATTGATCAGATTGTCTGGATTTTAGAGGCTATCATCCCAAGCTTGTTTGTGGTTGCTATTATTTTTATGCTAACGCAACTATTTGCAGAAAGATATCAAAATCATCTGGATACAGCTCAGTTATATCCTTTTTCAAAAGTGACATTTGCAATGTCTTCTCTTGGAGTTGGAGTGGGTTATATAACTGTGCTGTTTATCGGAATCAGCGGATTTTCTTTTCTAGTGGGAAGTCTGATAAGTGGTTTTGGACAGTTAGATTATCCCTATCCAATCTATAGCTTAACCAATCAAGAGGTAACTATTGGGAAAATACAGGATGTGTTATTTCCTAGCTTGCTCTTAGTTTTCTTAGCTTTTATCGTTATTGTGGAAGTCGTCTACTTGATTGCATACTATTTCAAGCAAAAAATGCCTGTCCTCTTTATTTCCTTAATTGGGATAGTTGGCTTATTGTTTGGTATCCAAACCATTCAGCCTCTTCAGAGGATTGCACATCTGATTCCCTTTACTTACTTGCGTTCAGTGGAGATTTTGTCTGGAAGATTACCTAAGCAAATTGATAATGTCAATCTGAATTGGAGCATGGGGATGATTTTACTTCCTTGCCTGATCATCCTTTTGTTAGTGGGGATTCTATTTATCGAAAGATGGGGAAGTTCACGTAAAAAGGAATTTTTTAATAGATCTTAGCTTTCCTATAGGGAAAATAAGTAAAAACTAACATAGAGAGGGAATCAACTTGATTCTCTCTTTTTGATTCGAAAACCAAGCCAAAATACAAACACAAACTTTTAAAAAAAATAACTTTTTACCTTGACAAGAGCTAGAAAACTTGGTATCATATAAAAGTTGAGAAAAGCAGAAGTGAGAGCTTCTCGCCTTGTGACATTAAGTTGCCTGGCCCTACGGATGAAAAGTTTCTAAGAAACGCTATCATAACGTGCGGGCTTGTATATTTACGAGTCCGCTATTGTTTTTCTCTAATAAAACAAAAGAGGTGAAAACCATAGCAAAGCAAGACTTATTCATCAATGATGAGATTCGTGTACGTGAAGTTCGCTTGATCGGTCTTGAGGGAGAACAGTTAGGCATCAAGCCACTCAGTGAAGCACAAGCTTTGGCTGATAACGCTAATGTTGACCTAGTATTGATTCAACCACAAGCCAAACCACCTGTTGCAAAAATTATGGACTACGGTAAGTTCAAATTTGAGTACCAGAAGAAGCAAAAAGAACAACGTAAAAAACAAAGTGTTGTTACTGTGAAAGAAGTTCGTCTAAGTCCAACTATTGACAAGGGTGACTTTGATACAAAACTTCGCAATGCACGCAAATTCCTTGAAAAAGGAAATAAAGTTAAGGTATCTATTCGCTTTAAGGGTCGTATGATTACCCATAAAGAGATTGGTGCAAAAGTTTTAGCCGAGTTTGCTGAAGCAACTCAAGATATTGCCATCATCGAACAACGTGCTAAAATGGATGGACGTCAAATGTTCATGCAATTGGCGCCAGCGACTGACAAAAAATAATTGTCAGAAAGTTAAATAAAGGAGAAAAAATCATGCCAAAACAAAAAACACACCGCGCATCAGCTAAACGTTTCAAACGTACAGGTTCTGGTGGACTTAAACGTTTCCGTGCTTACACTTCTCACCGTTTCCACGGAAAAACTAAGAAACAACGTCGTCATCTTCGTAAAGCATCTATGGTGCATTCAGGAGATTACAAACGTATCAAAGCAATGCTTACTCGCTTGAAATAATAGCTTGACTGTAAGTAAACAATTCTAGGAAATATTTGGAGGAAATAAAACATGGCACGTGTTAAAGGTGGCGTTGTATCACGCAAACGTCGTAAACGTATTCTTAAATTAGCAAAAGGTTACTATGGAGCTAAACACATCTTGTTCCGTACTGCAAAAGAACAAGTAATGAACTCTTACTACTATGCATACCGTGACCGTCGTCAGAAAAAACGTGACTTCCGCAAATTGTGGATCACTCGTATCAACGCGGCAGCTCGTATGAACGGACTTTCATACTCACAATTGATGCATGGTTTGAAATTGGCTGAGATCGAAGTTAACCGTAAAATGCTTGCTGACTTGGCTGTTAACGATGCAGCAGCTTTCACAGCTCTTGCAGATGCAGCTAAAGCAAAACTTGGTAAATAATAACTGATAAGACTGGAACAGGATTGTCCCAGTCTTTTTAAAAATAAAGGAGAAAAATATGCCTTCAAAAATGCTACACACTTGCTTGCGAGTAGAAAATCTTGAAAAATCAATTGCATTTTATCAAGATGCTTTTGGATTTAAAGAATTGCGCCGCAGAGATTTTCCAGACCATGCCTTCACGATTGTCTATCTAGGTCTTGAGGGTGATGACTATGAGTTGGAGTTGACTTATAACTACGATCACGGTCCGTATGTGGTTGGTGATGGATTTGCCCATATCGCCCTCAGTACACCTGATCTTGAAGCTCTTCATCAAGAGCACAGTGCAAAAGGCTATGAAGTGACTGAGCCAAATGGTCTACCAGGAACTGCACCTAACTATTACTTTGTCAAAGACCCTGATGGCTACAAGGTTGAAGTCATTCGTGAAAAATAATCTCGTGAAGTCAAGTAGAATGTTCGTTTTCTACTTGACTTTTTTTAGCTGAAAGAGTATACTAGTAAAAATTTAACCTTTAAGGGGAGTCCAGAGAGACTCACAAGGTGTCAGATAAAAGAATAGTGCAATTTTCTAGAGGAGACTTTTTGAGTGTGCTCTCTTCTGTTGTACGATTTTAACTGAGGCCTTGCAATCGCAAGGTCTTTTCTTTGTCTGGTCCCCTTAAAATTTAAGGAGGAAAAGTCATGAATCCCACATGTAAGAAACGTTTGGGTGCAATTCGTTTGGAAACCATGAAGGTGGTTGCACAGGAGGAAATCGCGCCAGCAATCTTTGAATTAGTCCTAGAAGGGAAAATGGTTGAAGCTATGCGAGCAGGCCAATTTCTTCATCTTCGTGTGCCTGATGATGCCCATCTCTTGCGCCGTCCTATTTCAATTTCGTCTATTGATAAGGCTAATAAGCAGTGTCATCTCATTTATCGGATTGAAGGGGCTGGGACAGCTATTTTCTCAACCTTAAGTCAGGGAGATACTCTTGATGTGATGGGTCCTCAGGGAAATGGTTTTGACTTGTCTGACCTAGATGAGCAGAGCCAGGTTCTCCTCGTTGGTGGTGGAATTGGTGTTCCGCCCTTGCTTGAGGTGGCCAAGGAATTGCATACGCGTGGTGTGAAAGTAGTGACAGTTCTCGGTTTTGCTAATAAGGATGCTGTTATTTTAGAGACGGAATTAGCCCAATATAGTCAAGTCTTTGTAACGACAGATGATGGTTCTTATGGTATCAAGGGAAATGTTTCCGTTGTTATCGAGGATTTAGACAATCAATTTGATGCTGTTTACTCATGTGGGGCGCCTGGAATGATGAAGTATATCAATCAAACCTTCTATAACCATCCAAGAGCCTATCTATCTTTGGAATCTCGTATGGCTTGTGGGATGGGGGCTTGCTATGCCTGCGTCCTAAAAGTGCCAGAAAGCGAGACGGTCAGCCAACGCGTCTGTGAAGATGGCCCTGTTTTCCGCACAGGAACAGTTGTATTATAAGGAGAAAATTATGACTACAAATCGTTTACAAGTTTCTCTACCAGGCTTGGATTTGAAAAATCCGATTATTCCAGCATCAGGCTGTTTTGGCTTTGGACAAGAGTATGCCAAGTACTATGATTTAGACCTTTTAGGTTCTATTATGATTAAGGCGACAACCCTTGAAGCCCGTTTTGGCAATCCAACTCCAAGGGTGGCAGAAACACCTGCTGGCATGCTCAATGCAATTGGCTTGCAAAATCCTGGTTTGGAAATTGTTTTGGCTGAAAAGTTACCTTGGCTGGAAAGAGAATATCCAAATCTTCCTATTATTGCCAATGTGGCTGGTTTTTCAAAACAAGAGTATGCGGCCGTTTCTAGTGGTATTTCCAAGGCAGCTAATGTAAAGGCTATCGAGCTCAATATTTCTTGTCCCAATGTTGACCACTGTAATCACGGACTTTTGATTGGTCAAGATCCAGATTTAGCTTATGATGTGGTGAAAGCAGCTGTAGAAGCGTCTGATGTGCCAGTTTATGTCAAACTAACTCCTAGTGTGACCGATATCGTTACTGTCGCAAAAGCTGCAGAAGATGCGGGAGCAAGTGGCTTGACTATGATTAATACTCTGGTTGGAATGCGCTTTGACCTAAAAACCAGAAAACCAATCTTGGCTAATGGAACAGGTGGGATGTCTGGTCCAGCAGTTTTTCCAGTAGCCCTCAAACTCATCCGTCAAGTAGCCCAAACAACAGACCTGCCTATCATTGGAATGGGGGGAGTGGATTCGGCAGAAGCTGCCTTAGAAATGTATCTGGCTGGAGCCTCTGCCATCGGAGTTGGAACAGCCAACTTTACCAATCCATATGCCTGCCCTGATATCATCGAAAATTTACCAAAAGTCATGGACAAATACGGCATCAGCAGTCTAGAAAATCTACGCAAGGAAGTAAAAGAGTCTCTGAGGTAAACTGCAATCAATCTGTTCTTGATTTTTTATCAGTTTGTAATGTTTATTATAGAGAATTTTGATACAATAAAATAGAAAGAACAGAGGAAGAAAGTTTATGAAGAAAGTAAGATTTATTTTTTTAGCCCTACTATTTTTCTTAGCCAGACCAGAGAGTGCAATGGCTAGTGATGGTACTTGGCAAGGAAAACAATACCTGAAATCAGATGGGAGTCAAGCAGCCAATGAGTGGGTTTTTGATGCTCACTATCAATCTTGGTTTTATATAAAAGAAGATGCCAAATATGCTGAAAATGAATGGCTAAAGCAAGGTGACGACTATTTTTACCTCAAATCTGGCGGCTATATGGCAAAATCAGAATGGGTAGAAGACAAGGGAGCCTTCTATTATCTTGACCAAAATGGAAAGATGAAAAGAAATGCCTGGGTAGGAACTTCCTATGTTGGTGCAACAGGTGCCAAAGTAATAGAAGACTGGGTCTATGATTCTCAATACGACGCTTGGTTTTATATAAAAGCAGATGGACAACACGCAGAGAAAGAATGGCTCCAAATCAAGGGCAAGGACTATTATTTCAAATCTGGTGGTTATTTGCTAACAAGTCAGTGGATTGACCAGGCTTATGTGAATGCTAGTGGTGCCAAAGTACAGCAAGGTTGGCTTTTTGACAAACAATACCAATCTTGGTTTTATATCAAAGAAAATGGAAAACATGCTGAGAAAGAATGGATTTTCGAAAATGGTCACTATTATTATCTAAAATCCGGTGGCTATATGGCAGCCAATGAATGGATTTGGGATAAGGAGTCATGGTTTTACCTAAAATCTGATGGGAAAATGACTGAGAAAGAATGGTTATACGATTCTAAAAGTCAAGCCTGGTACTACTTCAAATCCGGTGGCTACATGGCGAAAAATGAGACAGTAGATGGTTATCAGCTTGGAAGCGATGGTAAATGGCTTGGAGAAAAAGCTACAAATGAAAATGCTGCTTATTATCAAGTAGTACCTGTCACAGCAAATGTTTATAATGCAGATGGTGAAAAGCTGTCCTATATATCGCAAGGTAGTGTCGTATGGCTAGATAAGGATAGAAAAAGTGATGACAAGCGCTTGGCTATTACTATTTCTGGTTTGTCAGGCTATATGAAAACAGAAGATTTACAAGCGCTAGATGCCAGCAAGGACTTTATCCCTTATTATGAGAGTGATGGACATCGTTTTTATCACTATGTGGCTCAGAATGCTAGTATCCCAGTAGCTTCTCATCTTTCTGATATGGAAGTAGGCAAGAAATATTATTCGGCAGATGGGCTGCATTTTGATGGTTTTAAGCTTGAAAATCCCTTCCTTTTTAAAGATTTGACAGAGGCTACAAACTATAGTGCTGAAGATTTGGATAAGGTATTTAATCTGTTAAATATTGACAATAGCCTCTTGGAAAATAAGGGAGCTACCTTTAAGGAAGCCGAAGAACATTACCATATCAATGCCCTTTACCTTCTTGCCCATAGTGCCCTAGAAAGCGACTGGGGACGTAGCAAGATTGCCAAAGATAAGAATAATTTCTTTGGAATTACAGCCTATGATACGACCCCTTACCTTTCTGCCAAGACATTTGATGATGTAGATAAGGGAATTTTAGGTGCAAGCAAGTGGATTAAGGAAAATTATATCGATAGGGGTAGAACTTTCCTTGGAAATAAGGCGTCTGGTATGAATGTGGAATATGCCTCTGACCCTTATTGGGGCGAAAAAATTGCTAGTGTGATGATGAAAATCAATGAGAAACTAGGTGGCAAAGATTAGTCCTATAATTGGATATGATTTGAGTGAGTAGTAATACTCTTCGAAAATCTCTTCAAACCACTTCAGCGTCGCCTTGGATTATATATGGTTACTGACTTTGTCAGTTCTATCTGCAACCTCAAAACAGTGTTTTGAGCTGACTTCGTCAGTCTTATCTCCAACCTCAAAGCAGTGCTTTGAGCAACCTGCGGCTAGCTTCCTAGTTTGCTCTTTGATTTTCATTGAGTATAAGTTAAAAATCCTGATTTCAAGTAAAATCAGGATTTTTTCATGGATGCGATTTTTTCTGGATCTGGTGTGACACGGAGGGTCTTTTGTCCTGTGTAGGTGACAAAGCCGGGTTTTCCACCAGTTGGTTTGTTGAGTTTCTTGACTTCAATCATATCTACCTGAACCAGATTTGACAGGCGACCTTGAGAGAAGTAGGCGGCTAGTTCTGCCGCGTCTGTCTTGACTTCATCGGATGGATCAAGATTGCCTGAGATGACAACATGGCTTCCAGGAATGTCCTTGGCATGGAACCAAAGTTCCTCCTTGCGAGCCATTTTAAAGGTTAACTCCTCGTTTTGTAGGTTGTTTCGGCCGACATAGATGATGGTTTTGCCATCACTTGCTAGATATTGTTCTGGTTTTTTGCGTTTCTGGATTTTCTCCCGTTGTCTTCTGCGGATAAAGCCAGTTTGAATCAATTCTTCACGGATTTCAGCGATTTCTTCCAGTCCAGCTTGGTTGAGGACGGTTTCTACACTTTCCAGATAGAGAATGGTTGCCTTAGTTTCCTCAATCAGATCAGTCAAGTATTTGACAGCTTCTTTGAGTTTCTGATACCGTTTAAAATAGCGTTGGGCATTCTGGTTGGGAGTCAGAGCCTTATCAAGCGCAATCGTGATAGGTTGGTTGGTGTAGTAGTTGTCTAGGATAACCTGGTCTTGGTCGTTAGGCACTTGGTGGAGGAAGGTTGTCAGCAATTCCCCTTTTTGACGAAATTCTTCAGCGTTGTCTGTCGCCAGTAACTCTTTTTCTTGTTTTTTAAGCTTATGACGATTTTTTTGAAGTTCATTTTCAACACGGCGAATGAGTTCACTAGCTTGCTGTTTGACGCGGTCGCGCTCAGCCTTATCCTTATAGTAGGTGTCCAACAAATCAGAAAGACTGGCAAAAGGCTCTCCCACCTGATTTGCAAAAGGAACTGGGCTGAAGGAAGTCTCAGTCAAGCATGGCTTGGTTTCTTGACTGAAAAGGTTACGGAAAGTAGACAGTTTATCACTAATCAGCAGGCCTTCCAATTCATTTGCCGTATCACGTCCCAGACCTTGAAAGAGGCTTTGAAGGTTTTTAGCTGTTGTTTCCTGTGTTTGCAGGATTTCAAAGAGTTTCTCGTCCTTGATGGTGAAAGGATTGAGTGATTCCGTGCTTGGCGGAGCGATATAGGTAGACCCAGGCAGCAAGGTGCGGTAGCTATTTTGTGAAAAGCCAACATGTTTGATGACTTCGAGGATTTTGTGGCTACTTTTATCAACCAGTAGAATATTACTGTGTTTGCCCATAATTTCGATAATCAAGGTAGCCTGGATATGGTCTCCAATCTCGTTTTTATTGGAAACGGTGATTTCCACAATACGGTCATTTTCCACTTGCTCGATCGACTCAATCAGGGCACCCTGCAAATATTTTCTCAAAACCATGATAAAGGTGGAAGGTTGAGCTGGATTTTCAAAAGTCGTTTGGGTCAGCTGAATGCGTCCAAAAACTGGATGGGCAGAAAGGAGCAGGCGATGACTTTGGCGATTGCTACGGATTTGCAAGACCAACTCTTGTTCAAAAGGCTGATTGATTTTCTGGATGCGACCATTCACTAACTCTCTTCGCAATTCCTCAATCATGTGGTGTAAAAAAAATCCGTCAAATGACATCGTTCTCTCCTTGTGATTGTATTCCATAGTATTATATCAAAAAGGTAGAATAAAATCATGGAAATGTGGTATAATAAAGCCAAGTAAAGAGAAACGAGAAGCACATGTATATTGAAATGGTAGATGAAACTGGTCAAGTTTCAAAAGAAATGTTGCAACAAACCCAAGAAATTTTGGAATTTGCAGCCCAAAAATTAGGAAAAGAAGACAAGGAAATGGCAGTCACCTTTGTGACTAATGAGCGTAGTCATGAACTGAATTTGGAGTACCGTGACACCGACCGTCCGACAGATGTCATCAGTCTTGAGTATAAACCAGAGTTGGATATTGCCTTTGACGAAGAGGATTTGCTTGACAATCCAGAATTGGTAGAGATGATGTCTGAGTTTGATGCCTATATTGGGGAACTGTTCATCTCTATTGATAAGGCTCATGAGCAGGCCGAGGAATATGGCCACAGCTTTGAGCGTGAGATGGGCTTCTTGGCAGTACACGGCTTTTTACATATCAACGGCTATGATCACTACACTCCAGAAGAAGAAGCGGAGATGTTCGGTTTACAAGAAGAAATTTTGACAGCCTATGGACTCACAAGACAATAAACGAAAATGGAAAAATCGTGACCTGATAGCCAGTTTAGAATTTGCCATCACAGGGATTTTTACTGCTATCAAGGAAGAACGCAATATGCGAAAACATGCAGTGACGGCTCTTCTCGTCATCCTCGCAGGTTTTGTTTTTCAGGTGTCACGAATCGAATGGCTCTTTCTCCTATTGAGCATTTTCTTGGTAGTAGCTTTTGAAATTATCAATTCTGCTATTGAAAATGTGGTGGATTTGGCCAGTCACTATCACTTTTCCATGCTGGCTAAAAATGCCAAAGATATGGCAGCTGGTGCGGTATTAGTGGTCTCTCTTTTCGCAGCTATAACAGGCGCATTGATTTTTCTCCCACGGATTTGGGATTTATTATTTTAAACAGTAAGAGGAAATTATGACTTTTAAATCAGGCTTTGTAGCCATTTTAGGACGTCCCAATGTTGGGAAGTCAACCTTTTTAAACCACGTCATGGGGCAAAAGATTGCCATCATGAGTGACAAGGCGCAGACAACGCGCAACAAAATCATGGGAATTTACACGACCGATAAGGAGCAAATTGTCTTTATCGATACGCCAGGGATTCACAAGCCTAAAACGGCTCTCGGAGATTTCATGGTTGAGTCTGCCTACAGTACCCTTCGTGAAGTAGACACAGTTCTTTTCATGGTGCCTGCTGATGAAGCGCGTGGTAAGGGCGATGATATGATTATCGAGCGTCTCAAGGCTGCCAAGGTACCAGTGATTTTGGTGGTGAATAAGATCGATAAGGTTCACCCAGATCAGCTTTTGTCTCAGATTGATGATTTCCGTAATCAAATGGACTTTAAGGAAATTGTACCAATCTCAGCCCTTCAAGGAAATAACGTCTCTCGTCTAGTGGATATTTTGAGTGAAAATCTAGATGAAGGTTTCCAATATTTCCCGTCTGATCAAATCACAGACCATCCAGAACGATTCTTGGTTTCAGAAATGGTTCGCGAGAAAGTCTTGCACCTAACTCGTGAAGAGATTCCGCATTCTGTTGCAGTAGTTGTGGATTCTATGAAACGAGATGAAGAGACAGACAAGGTTCATATCCGTGCAACCATCATGGTCGAGCGCGATAGCCAAAAAGGGATTATCATCGGTAAAGGTGGCGCTATGCTTAAGAAAATCGGTAGCATGGCTCGTCGTGATATTGAACTCATGCTAGGAGACAAGGTCTTTCTAGAAACCTGGGTAAAGGTCAAGAAAAACTGGCGCGATAAAAAGCTAGATTTGGCTGACTTTGGCTATAATGAAAAAGAATATTAAGTAGAGGTGGGCTCATGCCTGCTTCTTGTTTTTACAGAAGGAGGACTTATGCCTGAATTACCTGAGGTTGAAACCGTTCGTCGTGGCTTAGAAAAATTGATTCTAGGAAAGAAGATTTCGAGTATAGAAATTCGTTATCAAAAGATGATTAAAACGGATTTGGATCAGTTTCAAAAGGAAGTGCCTGGTCAGATTATTGATTCAATGGGACGTCGTGGCAAATATTTGATTTTCTACCTGACAGACAAGGTCTTGATTTCCCATCTGCGGATGGAGGGCAAGTATTTTTACTATCCAGACCAAGTACCTGAACGCAAGCATGCCCATGTCTTCTTTCAGTTTGAGGACGGTGGAACGCTTGTTTATGAGGATGTACGCAAGTTTGGTACTATGGAACTCTTGTCTCCTGACCTTTTGGATACCTACTTTATTTCTAAAAAATTAGGTCCTGAACCAAGCGAACAAGACTTTGATTTGCAGGTCTTTCAAGCTACCCTAGCTAAGTCTAAAAAGCCTATCAAATCCCATCTCCTAGACCAGACTTTGGTAGCTGGACTTGGCAATATCTATGTGGATGAGGTTCTCTGGCGAGCTCAGGTTCATCCAGCTAGACCTTCCCAGACTTTGACAGCAGCAGAAGCGACAGCTATTCATGACCAGACCATTGCTGTATTGGGCCAGGCTGTTGAAAAAGGCGGCTCCACCATTCGGACCTATACCAATGCCTTTGGGGAAGATGGGACCATGCAGGATTTTCATCAGGTCTATGACAAGGCTGGTCAAGAATGTTCACGTTGTGGTACCATCATTGAGAAAATCCAACTAGGCGGACGAGGAACTCACTTTTGTCCTCAGTGCCAAAGGAGGGGCTGATGGGAAAAATCATCGGAATCACTGGGGGAATTGCCTCTGGTAAGTCAACCGTGACAAATTTTCTAAGAAAGCAAGGCTTTCAAGTGGTGGATGCTGATGCAGTCGTCCACCAACTACAGGAACCTAGTGGTCGTCTGTTTGAAGCTCTAGTCCAGCACTTTGGTCAAGAAATTGTATTAGAAAACGGAGAACTTAATCGCCCTATCCTAGCTAGTCTTATCTTTTCAATTCCTGAAGAACAGGAATGGTCTAAGCGAATCCAAGGAAAGATTATCCGTGAGGAACTAGCTACATTAAGTGAGCAATTGGCTCAGACAGAAGAGATTTTCTTCATGGATATTCCCCTGCTTTTTGAGCAGGACTACGTCTCTTGGTTTGATGAGACTTGGTTGGTCTATGTGGACCGAGATGTCCAAGTGGAACGTTTAATGAAAAGGGATCAGCTATCCAAAAATGAAGCTGAATCTCGTCTGGCAGCCCAGTGGCCTTTAGAGAAAAAGAAAGATTTGGCTAGTCATGTTTTAGATAACAATGGAAATCAGGACCAGCTTCTTACTCAGGTGGTCTCCCTACTTGAGGGAGGTGCAAAAGATGACAGAGATTAACTGGAAGGATAATTTGCGTATTGCCTGGTTTGGTAATTTTCTGACAGGAGCCAGTATTTCTTTGGTTGTGCCCTTTATGCCCATTTTTGTGGAAAATCTGGGTGTAGGGAGTGAGCAAGTCGCTTTTTATGCAGGTTTAGCTATTTCTGTCTCTGCTATTTCTGCGGCGCTCTTTTCTCCTATCTGGGGTATTCTTGCCGATAAATACGGTCGAAAATCCATGATGATTCGTGCTGGTCTGGCCATGACTATCACTATGGGAGGCTTGGCTTTTGTCCCAAATATTTATTGGTTAATCTTTCTTCGTTTACTGAATGGTGTATTTGCAGGTTTTGTTCCCAATGCAACAGCCTTGATAGCCAGTCAGGTTCCCAAGGAGAAATCAGGCTCTGCCTTAGGTACTTTGTCTACAGGTGTAGTTGCAGGCACTCTAACTGGTCCTTTTATTGGTGGCTTTATCGCAGAATTATTTGGAATTCGTACGGTTTTCTTACTGGTTGGTAGTTTTCTGTTTTTAGCTGCTATTTTGACTATTTGCTTTATTAAGGAAGATTTTAAACCAGTAGCCAAGGAAAAGGCTATTCCAACAAAGGAATTATTTACATCGGTCAAATATCCTTATCTTTTGGTCAATCTCTTTTTAACCAGTTTTGTCATCCAATTTTCAGCCCAATCGATTGGCCCTATTTTGGCTCTTTATGTACGCGACTTAGGGCAGACAGAGAATCTTCTTTTTGTCTCTGGTTTGATTGTGTCCAGCATGGGCTTTTCCAGCATGATGAGTGCAGGAGTCATGGGTAAGCTAGGTGACAAGGTGGGCAATCATCGTCTCTTGGTTGTAGCCCAGTTTTATTCAGTTATCATCTATCTCCTCTGTGCCAATGCATCTAGTCCCCTTCAACTAGGACTCTATCGTTTCCTCTTTGGCTTGGGAACCGGTGCGCTGATTCCTGGGATTAATGCCCTACTCAGCAAGATGACACCCAAAGCTGGCATTTCGAGGGTCTTTGCCTTCAATCAGGTATTCTTTTATCTGGGAGGTGTCGTTGGGCCTATGGCAGGTTCTGCAGTAGCAGGTCAATTTGGCTACCATGCAGTCTTTTATGCGACAAGCCTTTGTGTTGCCTTTAGTTGTCTCTTTAACCTGCTTCAATTTCGAACATTATTAAAAGTAAAGGAAATCTAGTGCGAGTAAAAATTAATCTCAAATGCTCCTCTTGTGGCAGTATCAATTACCTAACCAGTAAAAATTCAAAAACCCATCCAGACAAGATCGAGGTTTTAAAGTATTGTCCCAAGGAAAGAAAAGTAACCCTACATCTTGAATCTAAGTAGATTTTATGGTAAAATAATAAGGATTTTAAGGAGTTTGATATGTATAACCTATTATTAACCATTTTATTAGTATTATCTGTTGTGATTGTGATTGCGATTTTCATGCAACCAACCAAAAACCAATCCAGCAATGTATTTGATGCCAGCTCAGGTGATTTGTTTGAACGCAGTAAAGCACGCGGTTTTGAAGCTGTAATGCAGCGTTTGACAGGGATTTTAGTCTTTTTCTGGCTAGCCATTGCCTTAGCATTGACGGTATTATCAAGTAGATAAGAAAATAATGGGCAGGACTAGGTCTTTGCCTCTTTTTATTTTTAAAGGATGTTTGAAAAGGTTTTACAGTAAAAGAAAATTAAAAAATCTAGAAAGAAAATATGAAAGATAGAATAAAAGAATATTTGAAAGATAAGGGAAAGGTAACGGTCAATGACTTGGCTCAGGCTTTGGGAAAAGACGGTTCCAAGGATTTTCGTGAGTTGATTAAAACCTTGTCCCTAATGGAAAGAAAGCACCAGATACGCTTTGAGGAAGATGGCAGTCTGGCTTTGGAAGCCAAGAAAAAACATGAGATTACTCTCAAGGGGATTTTTCATGCCCATAAAAATGGCTTTGGTTTTGTCAGTCTGGAAGGGGAAGAGGACGACCTTTTTGTAGGAAAAAATGATGTCAATTATGCTATTGATGGCGATACCGTTGAGGTCGTCATCAAGAAAGTCGCTGATCGCAACAAGGGAACAGCAGCGGAAGCCAAGATTATCGATATCCTAGAACACAGTTTGACAACCGTTGTTGGACAAATCGTTCTAGATCAGGAAAAGCCTAAGTATGCCGGCTACATCCGTTCTAAAAACCAGAAAATTAGCCAGCTGATTTATGTTAAGAAACCTGCCCTTAAACTAGAAGGAACAGAAGTTCTTAAGGTCTTTATCGACAAATACCCAAGCAAGAAACATGATTTCTTTGTCGCGAGTGTCCTCGATGTGGTGGGGCATTCAACGGATGTCGGAATTGATGTCCTTGAGGTTTTGGAGTCTATGGACATTGTCTCAGAATTTCCAGAAGTTGTTGTCAAGGAAGCAGAAAGTGTGCCGGATGCTCCGTCTCAAAAGGATATGGAAGGTCGTCTGGATCTAAGAGATGAGATTACCTTTACCATTGACGGTGCTGATGCCAAGGACTTGGACGATGCGGTGCATATCAAGGCCTTGAAAAATGGGAATCTGGAGCTTGGAGTTCACATTGCAGACGTTTCCTACTATGTGACAGAAGGTTCTGCCCTTGACAAGGAAGCTCTTAACCGCGCGACTTCAGTCTATGTAACAGACCGAGTGGTTCCAATGCTTCCAGAACGACTGTCTAATGGAATTTGCTCTCTCAATCCTCAAGTTGACCGTCTGACCCAGTCTGCCATTATGGAGATTGATAAACATGGTCGTGTAGTCAATTACACCATTACACAAACGGTTATCAAGACAAGCTTCCGTATGACCTATAGTGATGTCAATGATATCCTAGCAGGTGACGAGGAAAAGAGACAAGAGTATCAGAAAATTGTTCCTAGTATAGAACTTATGGCCAAGCTCCATGAAATTTTAGAAAACATGCGTGTGAAACGTGGAGCTCTCAATTTCGATACCAATGAAGCCAAGATTTTGGTTGATATACAAGGTAAGCCTGTTGATATTGTTCTTCGTCAGCGTGGTATTGCCGAGCGCATGATTGAATCCTTTATGTTGATGGCCAATGAAACAGTTGCCGAGCATTTTAGCAAGTTGGATTTGCCTTTCATCTATCGAATTCACGAGGAGCCTAAGGCTGAAAAGGTTCAGAAGTTTATTGATTATGCTTCAAGTTTTGGCTTGCGGATTTATGGGACTGCCAGTGAGATTAGCCAGGAGGCGCTTCAAGACATCATGCGTACTGTTGAGGGAGAGCCTTATGCGGATGTATTGTCTATGATGCTTCTCCGTTCCATGCAGCAGGCTCGCTATTCAGAGCACAATCACGGCCACTATGGACTTGCTGCCGACTATTACACTCACTTCACCAGCCCGATTCGCCGTTATCCAGACCTTCTAGTTCACCGTATGATTCGGGATTACGGCCGTTCTAAGGAAATAGCCGAGCATTTTGAGCAAGTGATTCCAGAGATTGCGACCCAGTCTTCCAACCGCGAGCGTCGTGCCATTGAGGCTGAGCGTGAAGTCGAAGCCATGAAAAAGGCTGAGTATATGGAAGAATACGTGGGTGAAGAGTACGATGCAGTTGTGTCTAGTATCGTTAAATTCGGTCTCTTTGTTGAATTACCAAATACAGTCGAAGGCTTGATTCACATCACAAATCTACCTGAATTTTATCATTTTAATGAACGTGATTTGACCCTTCGTGGAGAAAAATCAGGAACAACCTTCCGTGTAGGTCAGCAGATTCGCATTCGGGTTGAAAGAGCTGACAAGATGACGGGGGAGATTGATTTCTCTTACATTCCAAGTAAATTTGATGTGATTGAAAAAGGCTTGAAACAGTCTAGTCGTAGTGACAGAGGGCGTGGTTCAAGTCGTCATTCAGATAAGAAGGAAGACAAGAGAAAATCAGGACGCTCAAATGATAAGCGCAAGCATTCACAAAAAGACAAGAAGAAAAAAGGGAAGAAACCTTTTTACAAGGAAGTAGCTAAGAAAGGAGCCAAGCATGGCAAAGGGCGAGGGAAAGGTCGTCGCACAAAATAAAAAGGCGCGCCACGACTATACAATCGTAGATACGCTAGAGGCAGGAATGGTCCTGACTGGAACTGAAATCAAGAGCGTTCGAGCTGCTCGAATCAATCTCAAGGATGGCTTTGCCCAAGTAAAAAATGGGGAGGTCTGGTTGAGCAATGTTCATATTGCTCCTTACGAAGAGGGCAATATCTGGAACCAAGAACCAGAACGTCGTCGTAAACTCCTGCTCCATAAGAAACAAATCCAAAAATTAGAACAAGAGACTAAAGGAACAGGAATGACCCTGGTTCCCCTAAAAGTCTACATCAAAGATGGTTATGCTAAGCTCCTTTTAGGTTTAGCTAAAGGGAAGCATGACTATGATAAACGGGAGTCTATCAAACGACGTGAGCAAAATCGCGACATCGCGCGTGTGATGAAAGCTGTTAATCAGCGATAAAAAGAGGAAATGAAAATGGAAAAACTAGTTGCCTATAAACGTATGCCTTTGTGGACTAAAGAAACCATGCCAGAGGCTGTTCAGCAGAAACACAATACCAAGGTTGGGACTTGGGGCAAGATTACTGTTTTAAAAGGAACTCTCAAGTTTATTGAATTGACAGAGGATGGTGAGGTTTTAGCTGAGTACCTCTTTGAAGCAGGGGCCGACAACCCCATGGCGCAACCACAAGCATGGCACCGAGTGGAGGCTGCCACAGATGATGTAGAGTGGTACTTGGAATTTTATTGTAAACCTGAGGATTATTTCCCTAAGAAATACAATACCAATCCTGTTCATTCAGAAGTTTTAGAGGCAGTGCAGACAGTGAAACCGGGTAAAGCCTTGGATTTGGGTTGTGGTCAGGGCCGTAATTCCCTCTTTTTGGCCCAGCAAGGATTTGATGTGACAGCTGTAGATCAAAATGAACTGGCTCTTGAAATCTTACAAAGCATTGTGGAACAGGAAGATTTGGACACGCCTGTTGGTCTTTACGATATCAATTCAGCCAGCATTGGTCAAGCCTATGATTTTATCGTATCAACTGTTGTTCTCATGTTTCTACAAGCGGACCGTATTCCAGCTATTATCCGAAACATGCAGGAGCACACCACTGTTGGTGGCTACAATCTTATCGTCTGTGCCATGGACACGGAGGATTATCCTTGCTCGGTTAACTTCCCATTCACTTTTAAAGAAGGGGAACTGGCAGACTACTACAAGGACTGGGAATTGGTTAAGTACAATGAAAATCCAGGCCATCTGCACCGTCGCGATGAGAATGGAAATCGTATTCAACTACGCTTCGCGACCATGCTAGCTAAAAAAATCAAATAAAAAAGAAAAAAGATTAGGATTTTTGTACTGACCCCAAAAAGTTAGACAATTAATTTAAGCAAAGGATTTAGTTCTGTATTGTACAGGGCTAAGTCCTTTT